>CAZPMB010000040.1:12917-18365 GCA_964587735.1 uncultured Candidatus Bathyarchaeia archaeon
CGGAGCATGTACCGGCCCTTGATGGTGGTGTCGCTGATCATCCAGAACGATACCTGGTTTACGCCGCCGGCGATCATCTTGTTGAGCCTCTCCAGATCCGCCTCGTTGAGGCCCTCGGGCTTGTAGCGGAAGCAGACGACGTTGCTGGCGACGGGGGCCGTGATCTCCATTTCCGGCTCCTTCTTCACCAGCTCGGCGAGGTAGCTCGTCTGGTCGATGTTCTGCTGGATCAGGCTGCTGTACTTCTCGCGGCCGTATGCCCGAAGCAGCATGTAGGCCTTTAGGCTCAGGAAGCTCCGGGACAGGGGGAGGGCGAGGTTGTGAGGGTTGCTCAGCATCTCGCCTTTCTCCTTCGCCAGGTCTATCCCGGTTTTGAGGTACTGGGCCTCGTGGCCGTAGACGAAGGTGCTGTAGTGGGCGAGCCTGTCCCTGACGAGGGTGCATCCGATCCCGTAGGGCATGTACATCCACTTGTGGAGGTCGACGGCCAGGGAGTCGGCCCGCTCCATGCCATCAGCAAGGCGGCTGTGGGTCTTGGATATCTTCACCCAGGCGCCGAAGGCGCCGTCGACGTGGAACCACATCTTCTCCTTTGCCGCGATGTCCGCCAGGGCGTTCATGTCGTCGAAGGCTCCGCTGTTCACTGTTCCGGCGCATCCGATGACGCAGAAGGGGTGGCAGCCCTTCTCTCTGTCCTCGGCGATCGCCTTCCTCAGTGCGTCCAGCCTTATTCGGCAGTCGTCGTCGGTGGGCACCCACCTCAGTGACTCGTTTCCGAGCCCGAGGATCTCGACGCTGCGCTCGAGGCAATGGTGGCCCTCATCCGAGACGTAGAGGGTCATCCTGTGGGGGATGTTCTGGATTCCCTTCGCCTTCATGTTAACCTCTGCCTTCGTGTTCCTTGCGACAGCGAGGCCTGTGAAGTTTGCCTCGGAGCCGCCGCTCACCAGCACGCCTCCAGCCTCTGCCGGGTAGCCCAGCATCTCCTTGATCCAGTCGATGACCTGCTTGTGCACGTACCCGGAGGCGGCGAGGGCCTCTACGTTGGAGTTGAGTCCGCCATTCAGCATCTCGGCGAGCATGCCGTACGGGGAGCCGGTTCCAACGACCGCGCCCCAGAACCTGGGGCCGGCGCTCATCAGCAGGTAGGGCCGGATGCTCCTCTGGAAGACCTCGTACACCTTCTCCTCCCCCTCTCCCTCGTCCGTCAGGTCGACGCAGATGTCCTTTATCGCATCCTTTGTCGTGAAGCTGAACGGCATTGACGCGATGTCCCGCTGATGGTCAATCATGTCGTCGAGCATGCGGTGCCCTAAGGCCCGCATCTTGTCCCAGTTCTCGGGGTCGAGGGTCTCCTCCAAAGGGGTCTTTAAACCCCTTACTTTACCCTTACTCTTGGACCGTACCATAACTATCACTCAAATGAACTGGATCTAGATGCACAGCAGTAGTTAAGATTTGCTCAAAATTAGGTGCGACACAAAGTGCACGCATCACTGCCTTCTAACTGGGCCTCGAAGGTGAATACGCGCGCACCTCACGCGCCAAGAGGCGAAAAAATAGATCAGGGATTCCAATTCAACAAATGTGAAACGACCTAAAGTGTAAACATTAAAATTCACGTCTTCCGATGTGAAAATGGGGAGTTACTGTTTGAAGAGCTACATCAAAATATATGGTCCCCCGTTCGTGAAGGCGATAAGGGCTCTGGAGAAGGTGGCCGTTGAGACGCCAGAGGTCTGCATAATGGACACGGTGATCCTGAAGGGTCTGCCCAGGAATCTGGCCAGCGACGTTGGAGGTTACTTCAGCTCCGCCGGGGTCGCGATTCCCATGGAGCGATGCAAGAACATCATCAGCAAGTCCAGGGAGAGCCTCGGGGAGCACGACTTCTTCTTCGAGTGGCTCAAATCGCCCAGCGTGGATCAGTTTTACAATCTGATTGAGAGGATCGACGAGGCCCTAACGCCTCTGAAATGCTATTACACGATCACGACAAAACCACGATGAGCAGCGCGCCAACATCGTTTTGGATCAGGAAACCTTCAAGGAGGCTTATTTTAACTGAATACATCCAGCAATTAGAAGTCAGGTTATCACTAAGAAAATGGTTGAAAGCAAAAGATCAATTCGAAGGAAACGTCAAACATCTTCAAATCGATGTCCTCGATCAACGAAAAATCAATGAAATTTTTTCTCGAACCAGTGTTGAGCGATTGATGCCTGTGGAACCGTCGTTACTACTTTTCGGAGCCGTTCCTACGATGGCGGGCTGGGCTGTGCTCACCCTAAATATGGGGTAGGTCTAGTACAGCCAAGCGTACGCGATGCTAAAAGAGATGTCCTAAAAGGGGAAAACCCTTAATAGAATCTGTGGGACATTTATGTGGGAATATGTCTACGTCAGTGGTTGACCGCAGACATAGAATTGTGATAGGAAAGCAGGTCAGAAGGAAGACAAATATCAACGCTGGGGATGTCGTTGTCATCGAGCCCATAGATGAGAACAGCTTCAGGGTCACGAGAACTGACTTAGCCGCCGAGAGGCTTGAGGACGATCCTGCTTGGAAAGCGATCTGTACGCCAGTCAAAGCCAAAAGGTATGTTCCTCCAGAAGAACTCGAGGAGTTTATGGAGGAGGTGGTTTGGCGGGGGTAGGTGGCGTCAAAGCGAAGCACCTTGCCCTGCTCGACTCGAACGTGATCGTCTATTCGATGGTCACGGACTATCCCAGCGAACTCTATCATGGTAAGTGTCGCGTTCTGCTGGAGAAGGGGATCAAAGGGGAGCTGGATCACATCCTGTGCCTGAATCCCATAGTCGTTGTGGAAGCCTTCTCCGCCTTGAGAAAATTGCTGGATTGGGAAGAGGCAGAGTTCAGGACCGGGTCGCTGCTGCGTTCGAGACGCATCGCATTCCTGTCGATCTCAAAGGAGGCGGCGCAGAACTCTGTTCTCTGGGCGAAGGAGAAAGGTATACCGATAAACGATGCGATGATTGGCGCAAATATGGTTGAGCGAGCTGCCCTCCTCTACACCGTCGATGAAGGCCACTTCAAAAAACTCGAAGATTACGGCGTCAAAATACTCAATCCCCTCAAGTATTAGCTGAATTATCGTCCAGACTCAGTGCATCAGTGGGCCGGACAATATTCGCCTTAATTCGGGGGAGGAGGTTTTTTCGTACTACTATCAATTCATATGCATTAATTTTAATAGTGGAAATACAAATGGCGTTGCGAAAAGGAAAAACAGTATTCTTGAGCGTATACTTCTGCCTAACCGCCGCGCGAGGTCCTTTCAACCAACCATCATCAATTATTGTTCACGATTCGCACGAGTCAAGTGTTTTTCCAATAAGCAAGTTGCCTGAAGCTAACTGTTCCTCGCACGCCCCGATCTGCGTACTCAGAAGCTCTCTAAGGTGACGACAAAGGTTCAGTTCTTGACAAGTTTGGCAACGAAGAAGCCTTCACACTCGTGCATGTAGGGGTAAAGTCTCTGGGCTGCTGCGAGTCTTAGTAGCCCCTGGGCGCCTATCCTTGGCTCTGCTTCTACGAGCCTGAACGCGGGGTGGCCCTCAAGTAAACCTTTGATGACGCCCTCGTTCTCCTCCACGGTCACGCTGCAGGTGCAGTAGACTAGAGAGCCCCCTTCCTTCACGTGGAGAGCAGCGTTCTCTATAAGCCTCCTCTGCAAACCCGCCATCCTATTAATCGATCTCCTCGTTATCCGCCACTTACCGGACGGGGCATCGTTGAAGGTGCCGGTGCCCGAACAAGGTGGATCAAGCATAACCAAGTCAGCCTTCTCTTTGGGGAGATCCTCAAGTTTCGTTGCGTCGCCAAGTATCGGCTCAGCGTTTGTAACGCCCAGTTTATCGATTAGCCTCTTCCATGAAATCAGTCTCCGTTCATCGTAGTCGACGGAGATGATCCTGCCCTGGTTACCCATGAGCTGTGCTAGGTGACTTGTCTTAACTCCTGGAGCGGCGCATACGTCCAGTACAACGTCCTGAGGCTTGGGGGAGGCGACCTCACCTGCCAGGATGCTTGCCTTATCTTGAACTATGAAAGCACCCTCTCGGTAAAGCTCAGTGTTCGTCAAATCCTTCGAACCGTCAAGAACTCGGTACGCGCATCTGAGCCCGGGTACTTTTTCTAACTGAAAGCCCTGCTGGCGTAGGCTATCGGGGAGGGACTCGTCCGCTTTTAATGTGTTGATCCTAATGTACTTGGGTGTGTCAAACGGCCGGATCAGACTCACCACGTTCTGCTCATCGAAGTGCTTGTGGAGGTAGTTTACGTACCAGATGGGGTGGAAGTACCTGTATGCTAGCTCCTCATCATGGCTGAAACTGCCCCATGGAAGCTCCAGGTGGGGTATGAGATCAATAGCCTCCTCCACCGGCCTGAGCTTTTTAGCTCCCAGGATGCCCCTTACATGCTCCGATAACCGATGAGACTCCAGGTAAGGGTTGCCGCTGTAATGGATCATGAAGGTGTACAGCCTCAGGAAGCTCCTAAGGCCCACGTCGAGGTCGCCGATTTTCCTCGGCTCAAGGGCGACGTTGATGAGGTAGTCAAGGGTATTCCTCCGCTTCATCACCTCATAGAGCAGGATACCCGCCTCCTTGGTGGCCATCCTGTCATTGATTCTAAGCTGCTTCACTGTCCTGCTGAGGGCCGCGTCCTCGTTTATTTTCTGGAGCTCGACCCAGCTGAGGGCTTCGAGGGCTATGGTCCAGGATTCACTCAATATAGTCCAAGGTCTCTATGGCTGCGCCTCATATAATGTTAGGGCCAGTAGCATCCATAGCATCAAGCACCCCAATGAACGCCTTGTGGAAGGAGATGGGCGAGAAGTGCGCGCCAAATCGTTTATGCCCATCTATTTCAAAACACCCTCGTACGATATTTAGAATGTTTAAGGAGAAAACCCCTGCATTTACTAATCGAAGCTCAAGGCTTATAGGACTAACCTGATGAATATACTGAGATGTCCGAAGAAAACGTTATCTACGTAGGAAGTAAACCCGTCATGAACTACTGCCTTGCTGTCCTGACCGCGCTACATCATAAAGGCGGCAAAGTCGAGTTGAAGGCGAGAGGTCGTGCCATCAGCACCGCCGTTGACGTGGCCGAAGTCACGAGGAACAGGTTTATGAAAGACCTAATCGTTGAGAAGATCTTGATTGGGTCAGAAGAACTTGAATCAGAGGGGCGAAAAAGAAACGTCAGCACCATGACAATCTTCCTAAAGAGGGAGTGAATCTCTTAAAATAGCGCGCATTGATTGTTTATCGAAGGCGACCTGAACGAGCCAAATGTGTCCTATACTTCCCAATTATCACACTGATAAAAACGGAAAGTGTCCCCGATACATCTCCTGCAGCACCCAGGAGAGAACCAAAGATCCACGATGTCCCGCAAAAGGGCAGAAATAATTG
>CAZPMB010000041.1:0-18363 GCA_964587735.1 uncultured Candidatus Bathyarchaeia archaeon
GGCTGGTTCATAACTGCACTCGGGACATGGACTGAGAACGTTGTAAACTTCATAAGGGCATTGATGGGCATACCCTACTAGGTCTAGATGAGTATTTTCCCTTTTTTTTGATGATGCATAAAATGAAAGCTCTCATATCGCACGCTAGGCTGTTTAGGAATTACTCGTCTTAAACGCGATATTGAAGGCGTTTGACCGGTTTAGATCTTGTGCCATCCATTTCTACATGCCTTTTCTGGACCCAGCCTCGGAAACAGAGCGTGTGGAGAGGAGTCCATCGATGGTCCACTCTATCCAACCTGCCGCATTTAGGCGATCGTGTGCGCTTTCTACGCAGTGAAGTGCTTGATCATCCGCATGAGGCTCGACTGCTGGCCCAGGACGGCTGCCAGGGACCACGGCCAGCATCGCCATGAAGGCTAGGGCGGCGTGGATGGTCACCTGCTCCAGCCCTCGGACCCTGAGGCCGTCTAGCATCAGCCACTCCTTCGCGCGGTTGAAGAGGCGTTCCACGCTCCAACGCTTATTGAACAGCTCAACCAGCCTCCTGACCCTTCTGACAAGTCCGTCTATTACGTTCATTTTTGGATTCTTCTTCCTTGCGGCCTCTTCCATGGATCGAGCCATCCGAGCCTAAACGTGATAACCTTATGTTTCAAATTATGTCAGTCCCTTTATTAGGTTGATCTAGCTCTTGGAGAGTTTAGAAAGCGTGCTTTCCGTTTGATTTTACAAAGCGCACGGCGGACCTTCTCCTGGAGCATTGCGATAGGAGTGAGTAGGCGGCTCTAGGGGAGGCTGTTCAACCTGAGCATCTCCGCCAACACCGGAGAGTCAACCCGATCCGTCTTGATATAGGCCTCAGGGATGTACCGGATCTTCTTCTGGTGGGAGACGAGCACATCGTGTCCTTCTATGGTGAGCTTCTGGTAGAGGGGTACGACGCCTGTGGTGGCTTCAATAGCTATCCGCTCCACCTAATTGGATTTGATGAAGTTTTGGTAAATCCTCGTTGTGCATTTTTCTCTGAGCCAGGATCTCTCCGCCTGGTCTCAGGATAGTTGCATAGGTGTATTACATTTAGACATCCAGTCCAAAGACAACGACGTCCATAGAAATGCTTGAGCACCGACCTGAAAAATATCTTTTCATGTTATCAGGTTGGCATGCACCAACGTCGGCAGAAATAACGATATAACCCACATGGGGCTGTTCGCCAGCATGGCACCAGTCGCGAAGTCTCTGAGCCCGGGCTGGGTCATACTAACATTGGGCCTCAAGAGGCTACTCTTGGGTGAGTCTGTAGACTTTCAGCAGGGCGTCGACGACCTCGTCCTGGGTCCCCACCCTAGAGATGGCGAGTGGTATCCCCTCGTTCCTGGCCAAGCCGATGGCCAAGGGATCCACCTCAACGATTTTCCCGTGGAGGATGACGATCCTGGGCTTGAACGGGCTGATCTTCACGGCGATCATCGGAGACCTTCCACGGCTCACCCCGACGAACACCAGGGCCCTCTCGCTCGTCGCCCCGAAGATCCTGTAGAAGTCGAGGCCGGAGAGCATCTGGATCGCCCTTATGCTGTCTATTACAGTGTACCCGAATACATCTTGGTCGAGGGCGTCCTCGCCGACCAGAACCTCGCAGCGGAGGGCCTCGCAGATCTCCCTGATGGTCGCCGGCACGGCGAACTCCCTCACGTCGAGGAAAACGTCCCCGGGGTTGAGCGTAATCCTCGCCAGCTGCCGGATGTACTGTCCGCCCCGCCCTTCCTCGATGTCCAGAAGGGTCTCGACGAACCGCCTCACGAAGCCGCTGCCGGGTGAGCGGCGGCGACCCGTCTCGTAGTCGCTGATGACGGAGGGAGATAGGCCGAGACCCTCCGCCACCTCGACCTGGCTCACCTGGAGGAGGACCCTCCACTTCTTCATGGTCGCCCCCGGGCTCGAGGAGAGGACGATCTCGCCGGCGATCCTCCTCGCCAGCATGTCCCTGGTTGAACCTTCCAGTTCCATCGAAGAATGAGGTGACGTTGGATGTTAAAAAAATTGAGGGATGAACCCTAGCCGACCTTCTCTAGGAGCATTTCCCACCTGTTGTCTACCCAGTCCTGGATGTTCTTGATCAGGTCCTCGCGCCTCTCTGGCCTGAACAGGTGACGGAACCTGCCCTGGATCTCAAGGTACTCAACAACCGGCTTCTTAGACTCGGGCCTCTTCGCCACGGCGGCGCTCCCCGCCGAAAGCTCGTAGATGGGCCGCCCCTTTTCGAGCCTACACTCGTACAGGGGGAAGAAACACGTCTGAACGGCGAGGCGTGAAACCTCTATTGTCTTCTCCTCAGGGTACCTCCAGCCCCTCGAGCAGGGGACGATCGCGTGGAGGAAGGCAGGGCCCGTGGCTTCGAAGGCCTTCCTCGCCTTCCTCATCACGTCTATCGGCCACGCCGCGCTCAGAGTCGCGACGTACGGTATCTCGTGGGCGATCACGATCTCGTCTATCGGCTTCTTCCACTCCCTCTTCCCCGGGATGACCCGTCCGGCTGGGCTGGTCGTCGTCGACGCCGCGAACGGTGTCCCGCCGCTCCTCTGGATGCCCGTATTCATGTAGGCCTCGTTGTCAAGCAGCACGTAGGTGAAGTCGTGACCCCGCTCCAGGGCCCCGGAGAGGGCCTGCAGCCCTATGTCGTACGTGCCCCCGTCCCCTGCGAAGGCGACGACGTCGAGGGTTTCGTACTTCGCCAGAGGGCCGCTCCCCTTCCTTCTCATCGCCCTCCAGGCAGCCTCGATGCCGCTCGCGTTGGCAGCGGCGTTCTCAAAGGCTACGTGGATCCATGGGACGTTCCAGGCCGTGTACGGGAATATGGTCGTCGAGACCTCGAGACACCCGGTTGCGGACGTGACTATTATCGGCCCCCTCGTCGCCTTGAGCACCATCCTCACTATGATCGTCTCGTCGCAGCCCGCGCAGAGCCTGTGGCCGGGCGCCAGGGCGTCTGGCTTCCTCGCAGCTTCCCTCATCGTAAGCTCGCTCATCATCGCGCCCCCTACTGCCTTACCCCCACATAGCTCACCTTGTCCCGAACCTCCCCCCTCTCGTAGACGCCCAGGAGGCTCTCGAAGACCCCCCTTATTAGGTCCGGGCTCGTGTCCCGCCCGCCGAGCCCGTGGATGTAGCCCGCGATGAGGGGTCTCTCGGCCTCGTCGTAGAACGCGGTCTTCACCTCCTCGTATAGAGGCCCGCCCGGCGCCCCAAAGCTGGCGGATTTGTCCAAGACGCCCAGGATGGGTAGGTCACCGACCATCTTCACAAGCTCCTTCGAGGGGAAGGGCCTGAAAACCCTCAGCTTTAACAGCCCAGCTTTGACGCCCTCCTCCCGAAGCTGGTCGACGACGTGTCGCACGGTCCCCATTGTCGACCCCAGGCCCATGACGGCGACCTCGGCGTCCTCCATCATGTACGGGTGGATGAACCCGTATTCTCTGCCCGATACCTTTGCGTACTCCGCGTCGACTTCCGGTATCGCTACGAGGGCCTGCTCCATGGCGTCGACCTGCTGCATCTTGTGCTCGAAGTAGTAGTCCTGCAAGTCCAGGGGGCCGAAAGTGAGGGGCGCCTCGGGGTTGAGCCTAAGCTCCGTCTCACCGGATTGACCCCTCACCCTAATGAACTTCCTCTCACCCACGAAGGTCCTCACGGCTTCGTCCGGGAGGGTTAGGACGTTCTCCATTGTGTGGCTCAGGGTGAATCCGTCGAGGCAGACCATGACTGGGAGCTGGACGTCCGGGTGCTCCCCTATCCTCCAGGCCGCTATGGATGCGTCGTATACCTCCTGGCTGTTCTCGCAGTAGATCTGGATCCATCCGCTGTCGCGGGCTCCCATGGAGTCGCTGTGGTCGTTGTGGATATTGATGGGCCCGCTCAGGGCCCTGTTCGCGACGGCCATGACGATCGGCAGCCTCAGGGACGACGCTATATAGGTGATCTCCCACATGAGGGCGAGGCCGTTGGCCGCCGTTGCTGTGAACGCCCTAGCGCCCGCCGCGGCAGCCGCGACGCAGCTGCTGAGCGCGCTGTGCTCCGACTCGACGGCGACGAACTCGGTCTCCACCTCCCCATCGGCGACGTACTCGCTGAACCTCTCGACTATTATTGTCTGGGGTGTGATTGGGTAGGCCGCGACCACGTCCGGGTTAACCTGCTTCGTGGCGTAGGCCGACGCCTCGTCTCCGTTGAGGCCCATGAGAATCTGGCCCTTCATTTCTTCCTCACCATCGCTATGCACTTTACTGGGCACTCCTCGGCGCAGATCCCGCACCCCTTGCAGTGCCTCAGGTCCACCTCCGTGTACCCGTCATCCCTAACCCTTATCGCCCCCTCGGGGCAGTAGAAGTGGCAGAGGAGGCACTTAGTACACTTGCTTCGGTCGATCTCTGGCTTCTCGATCCCCCAGTCACCCGTCTCATATTCGGTGGTTGACTTCGTCGAGACTGCTCCCCTCGGGAGCTCCCTCCATCCGGGCTCCTGCCTGCTCATCCCTTCACCACCTCTTCATACGCCTTTTTCACAACCTCCATGTTTGGGGCCTGGACGCGGCCCGTGAACCTCTCCTTCACGACCTCCAGCAGTGAGTCGAGCTTCACAATGCCCGTCGCCCTCACCACTGCCCCAAGCATCGCCGTGTTGGTTATGGGCATGCCGAGGACCTTCAGGGCCATGCTCGTGGCGTCTATTGTCCATACCTCGACGCCCTCAAGCGCTATGCTCCTTTTCAGCTCGGTTGGGGGCTGCACTGTGTTGACCACAATCTTGGCTCCCTGTTTTACTCCCTCGACGACAGCAGGTCCCATCAGCGTCGGGTCGAGCACCACAATGGCATTGGGCTCGTAGACGCTCGAGTGGAGGTATATCGGGCGGTCGCTTATGCGTGTGAACGCCGTGATCGGCGCGCCGGCCCGCTCTGGGCCGAAGGCCGGGAAGCTCTGGATGTACCTCTGCTCCTTGAGCCCTGCCTGGGCGAGGAGGAGGGAGGCCGTCCATGCCCCCTGGCCACCACGGCCGTGAAACCTGACTTCGAGGAGTCCTTTCTTCGTACCCTGAACCAACGGAAATCAGATTTGATTGTTTAACATCTTATTAAAATGTAACCCATGCGACCGGCATCGGGCTTCATCGAGAGATGCTTCTCCTGATCCCGTTGAGCTCGTCCCTCTTCACCCTGGCTTGTAACGCTGCCGCCTCTGCGAACCTCTCCCATCCCCAACGCAACTCGACGTAGGCGTAGTCTATGGATCTCGACGATGAAACTATCAGCCCCTCCCCTGAGCTGTTTGCGCCAGACTTCAGCGCCGCCGCGGGGTCGCCTCCCTGCGGCCCTAGACCGGGCGCCAGAATGAGCCTCTCATCCCCGATGATCGCCCTAACCTCCCCGAGCTCGGATGGGGCGGTGCACCCGACGACGAAGCCGTTGCTCCCGTGCTGAAAGGCGTCCCTGGCCAGCCTCAGGTAGAATGGCTCCCCGCCGACGGCCTTTGACTGATAGTCGCTGGCCCCCGGGTTTGACATCCTGCAGAGGGCGAAGATGCCCTTACCCCTCTCCCCGGCCCACCTGTAGACGGCGTCGCACCCGTCCTCGAACCCGGGGAAAGGGCTGAAGGTGACGGCGTCGAAACCCGCCTCGCCTATCCAATGTAGGGCGGCGGCGTTTGTGGAGCCGATGTCGGAGAGCTTGGCATCGAGCAGGGCGAGACAGTTCCCCTCATGGATCGCCTCCACAAGATCCTTGAGGTCCTCGAAGGAGAACGGGTAAGTGATGAACTGCGCGTTGGGCTTGATCACTGGTGCGTAGGGCGCGACCGCCTCGACGACATCCACACAGAACCTCTTGATCCCCTCAACAACCCCGTGGCGCTCTGTCAGCCCCTGCGGGACGGAGTACCTTCCACCGATCGCCTTTGTGACGGGGTCGATGCCGACGCAGAGGAAGCTGTCCTTCTCGCGGCTTAACTCGAAGTATCTGTCCACGAACCCACGGCCGAGCAAGAAAATCACCCACCCCAATTAAGGATGCATTGGATAAAAAGAACTTCCTGAACGGGGCATACGTCATGCGTGTACGCTTGGGAAACCATACATAGATCAACGTACAAGACAGCGTTGATTATGCCCTGATCCTGTGGATCTTCATATGCCTTTAAATCCCCTTAGTCAGAGTATCAACCTGAAAACCTCACCGAGGGTCTGTCTTGGATAGCGAAGACGAGACGAGGAAGCTGCTCAAGGTCCGCGAGGACCTAGAGAAGAGGATGGGACAGCTCAGGGCCGAGCTGGAGGACCTGAGGAGGGCGGTTGCCGAGATCGACCGGCACATCGTTAGGCAGGGCTTCCGTCAACCAATGCCCACGCCTGTGAGGCCGGGGCCGAGCGCGGGCGAAGAATCGCTGGATAAAGATCAGAGCTCGGTGAAATCCAGGGACGGCACGGTCCTGGGCGCCATCAGGGTGGGCGAAGACGAGGTCGTTTTCGAACCTAGGGGGGAACTCGGCTTCACCACGGCCATCCCCCCCTTCCAGTCTTTCCTCATCGAACGCGTGCTCGCCAACATGCGGTCAACCGACGAGTCCCGTGCGTCGACCGGCGAGATCCAGCCCGAGGAGATACTGTCATTCGATGTCTCGACGGAGGGGGATAGGATCCTCAGAGTGGTTGTGAGGAACTACGGCGAGGAGAGGAGGCTGAGGGAGATCCAGAGCAGCCTACGTTGGGCCTTCGACAAGATGTACGAGAAGCTGAGGCAGGGCTGAGGCGGGGACCGGCGACGGCCGAGCTGGAGAGGAACCCCCTCTGGCTGATCCTGGTTGAAACCGTACACTCCTTGCCGATGTACGACTCCCACAAGGCATATGCCAAGAACTCTATCTTGCCAAGGGATCCCGAAATATCGGTCGAGGAACTGGCTTTCAGGCTCGACATCCCTCTTGGTGAGGCGATTGTCATCCTACACGAGATAAGAGAAGATAAGAATGGGGCTGCGAAGTTGGGAGAAGAGGGCGAACTGTAGATACCACTAAACGACATATCTGTAGGACTCAGAAACCCCGGCAGTCTCGCTCTTGGCCATGATCTTGATTACATCGCCAGGCTCAGCCCCGAGAATGATCGAGATGGGATCATCGACCTTGATCCAAGGGAACTGGTAGAGCTGCGCATGGTACGTCTCCACGAGCCTCCTCTTCTCGTCTTCGCTCACTATCTCAGCCTTGGGAACCAGAACGTGCTCAAAGACGTCGAAGAATGGGAGGGTTGGTGGGATTAGCTCCACCCCGAGCTCCGGGGCCGTGCTCTTCGCGGAGTATGTGTACTTGCCGTCCCCGACTAGGATCCCCTTATTCGCCCCCTCCTTGTCCACGAGGTCCTTGAGATCCCTGATGTAGGAGATTCCGATCGTGTTCTGGCCCAGCAGGCACATCATCACGTACTTCTCCTTCCCCCTCGATAGGAAGTAGATGATCCTGTCCGCCTTCCTCTCCTCCTTATCGACGTTAAGATTCCTGTACTTCACTATAAGGGCGGCTCTCCGCTCCTCTACGGTCTTGGCCTTGCTCAAGTCATAACCCCCGAGATCACCTAGCCTTTATCCGCTTCACGATCGGCGCCCTGACCTTGCTGAAGACCCTGTAACCACAGAAAGGGCAGCGGAACGATATGTAGCGTTCTAGCTCCTTGTAATCGACCCTTCTGCCGCAGCGGACACACTCATATACGGGGCCCCCTCGTGGCTCACGCCCCTCCGCCTTCTCATCCGCGCCCATCTGGTTCCACCGATGTAAATAACAGCTCTAATGACTTTCTTTAAAATGTACCGTCTCGTAAACGGCCCCTGACAATTCGATCCGAGACGACTCCGACGACCTCAACGTCCACCACTTCGCCATCGAGGCCCGCGGCACCGTCCACGAGGACGACCGGTCCATGGAGCATCGGGTAGGCCACGTGGTACCTCTTGTCACGCTCGAAGGGCTCCGCGATGACAACCCTGAGCTTCTCGCCCCTCAGGTCCTCCTTCAGCCTCATGTTCGCCTCCCTAGCAGCGTCGTAGATCCTCTTGCTCAGCCTGTCCTTCGCGGCGGGAGGGGCTATCGGCTGATCTCGGAACGCCGACATCGGTAAAGGCCGGAACCTGTAGAGGATGATCCTCGAGGCGCCAGCTTCGACACTTCTTCTGATGCAATCAACCGTCTCTTCAACCGTCTCAGATGTCTGCCCCGGAAGGCCGTGGATGAAGTAGACATAAGGCTTCAGCCCAGCCCTTCCGAGCCTTTCAACCGCTTGAATGCTCACCTCCGGCGATGATGTCCTTCCTAGTTGCAGGGCGTGCTCAGCGGATCCGGTCTCCAATCCGATGTTTACAGGCGTCCCAGCGAGGTAGTGGCCAAGGATATCGGCGGCCTGAGGGGTCACGAGGCATGGCTTGACGTTCTCCACCATCATAGAGGCCCTGCCCTCGAGCACGCTATCCAGCCCAGCTAGCCGGGATAGGAGCCCCTCAAGGGCCGAGTAATTCGGCTCGGGGCGCTCTGGGTCGGTCAATGGCTCCGGCTCCACTAGGAGGTCCCTCCCGTAGTCCAAGAAATCCGGGGCGCTGAGGACGATTCGCCTGACGCCTTTTGAGAGAAGCCCCCCGATCTCCTCCACTATCCCATCCATGGACCTGCTCTTCGGCGGGCCGAAGAGGCTCGGGACGGAGCAGTAGCCGCATCCGGGGGGGACCCCCCTGGGGCAGTCATACCTCTCTTCAAGACCCCCCTTCAAACACCTCCCACACCCTGCACAGCTTCCCGAAGGCAGAGATATCATCGCGCGGCGGTAGTTGCTGCAGCCCCTGAGCACCTCGACGTACACGCGGGCCGAGCGAAAGAGGGAATAATCCATTACGGCGTCGGTCGACGGCTTCAGCCCATCATAGACCTCCCGCCTCATCATCGGTCTGAGGGGATTGACTCGAACAACACCCCCGTCGAGGTATGCTATTCCTCTAATATTCAAGAGGCCCTCAGTGTCGGGTAGCCTTCCTTCCTCAAGGCCAAGATCGAGGAGCTCCTCCAGTGTTGACTCTCCCTCCCCGATGACGCAAAGATCGGCTCCAGCTTTGAGGATGGCCCTCTCCGGGTCTGAGGCCACAGGCCCCCCGATAAGCGCTGGGCCTTCTGCCCTCGACCTCCACCTAAGGACGATGCGCCTTATGGCTCCAAGATCGGATGACATCCCACTGGCGAGGAGCGCGTCGTGTCTACTGATATTCACATCCCCGTCAAGAATGGACTCGGCTAACGCGATCCGCGGCTTGATGCCCCTCCTCTCCATGACGCCCGCCACAGCCCTGGGCCCGGCGCCGATGATGTCGCGGGTCGCCATCCGTTTCCCCTGCCCGCTCGCCAAGGCGTCCACTATGAGAGGTCTCACGGTAACCTACCACCCTGCGGGTCGTGATAAACCTTGCCGAACCCTCAAGGGATAAAAGGGGTCGTGGGGGATATGGGTATGGTGGCCAGACAATTGAACGATGTCCGGTTCGCCCTCGGCTCGGCAGCCTTCCTCTCATTCGTCTTCACGTACGCCCTGACCCCTTACTTCATTCGATTCTGCAGGGCGACCGGGATCGTCGGGAGGGACGTAATGAAAAGGGAGAGGGTGATCGGGGCCGACATGGGCGGCCCGGGCGTGATCACGGGCTTCCTCACGGGCGTCTTCTTCTACATAGGAATGTCGATCTTCCTCTTCGGGCAGATACCCGAGCTGATCTACCTCCTGGCGAGCATAAGCACCATCCTGATCATCACCCTCATCGGGATCTTCGACGTACTAACGGCGCTGATGAAGCAGAAGGAGGGGCCCGGAATATTCGAGAGGATGAAGCGCAAGGGAATCCCCGGATGGGTCTATTTTTTGGTGCCCCTCCCGGCCGCAGTCCCCCTCGCGGCTGTGAACGCAGGCGTCAGCTCAATGTCGCTCCCCTTCTTCGGCAGGATCGAGCTAGGGATCCTGTATCCCCTCGTCCTCGTACCGCTCGCTGTGCTCTGCTGCTCGAACGCCACTAACTTCCTGGCCGGATTCAACGGCCTCGAGGCCGGGATGGGTTTCGTCCTCCACCTAACGTTGGGGCTGTTTGCCGCACTCAACGGGAAGAGCGCCGCGGCGCTCGTCGCCTTAACGTTCGCCTTTGCCCTCCTCGCCTTCCTCAGGTACAACTGGTACCCCGCTCAGGTCTTCCCAGGCGACCTCAACTATACGATCGGGGCGGTCTGCATCTGCGTCACCGTCCTCGGGAACATGGAGCGCTTCGCCATCCTCTGCTTCACACCTTGGATCGTCGAGGCGTTCCTCAAGGGCGTATCTGGATTCCGGGCCGAGAGCTATGGGGTTATCCAGGATGACGGATCCGTGAAACCGCCTGATGGTGGCACCAACTCGCTCACCCACATAGTTATGAGGCTCGGGCACTTCAAAGAGCATCAGGTCACCGCGATCCTAATCGCCGTCGAGGTGCTCGTCTGCATAATCTCCTTCGTGCTGGTCCGCTTTGTCTGAGAGGGGCGTATGAGGAGGGATGCCTGTAAAAGATGACTAAAATGATAATGATCTTGGCTGGGGGAGGGGGGCACACGGGGTACGCTGTGATACTGGCTGAGGAGCTGAGGGATAGGGCCGAGCTAAACTTCCTGGTCCCCGACGACGACCCCCTCAGCAGGGCGAGGCTCGAGCCCTTCGGGCAGGTGGAGACCATGACGAAGCCCCGACACCCGAAGACCCCGATGTGGAAGTTCATCCTGAGGCTGATCAAGGCATTCTATCAGGCGGCCAGCAGGGTATCGGGGTCGATCGATGCCGTTGTCAGCACTGGGAGCAACTTTTGCATTCCCCCCGCATTGGTTGCCTGGATGAAAGGGATACCAATCATAAACCTTGAGAGCCGGGTGAGGCTAGCTGGCCCTTCGAAAACGGCGTCCATACTCCAGCACTTCGCCAAGGTTACGGCCCTTCAGTGGGAGGAGCAGGGAAAATTCTTGAACGGGACCTTTTTCGGCCCCCTCCTACCAAGGAGGAGGATCGAGCCTTGGAACGGCGGATACGTCCTCGTGGCCGGGGGAACCTACGGATATAGGGAGCTTTTCGAGGCGGTCTCCGAGAGTAACCTTGAGAGCGTTGTTCTCCAAATTGGGGACCTCGATAAGGACATCTACCAGAGAAAGCATCCTAACTGGAAGGTATTATCCTACACCGATAGGTTCGAGGAGCTGTTGGCCGGTGCGGAAGTTGTAGTGTGCCCTCCAGGCGGGACACCAATCGAGGCAATCGCCTACGGAAAGCCAGTGGTCGTCGTCTGCTACCCCTCGTGGACCAGGGCAGCGGGGCCGGAGGATACAAGAGCCTTCGCTGAGAAGCTGAACGCCCCCCTTCTTTCGACAATGTCTCCAAAAGCGGTTGAGAAGGCCGTTGAAGAAGCGAAGAAGCGGAGGGCACCGATTTTAAAGGACGGAACGGGGGCCCTCGTCGAGGCTATCCTGTCAATTTGAAAATGCGACCTCATTGGTGGATGGCAAACAAGCATCATTTATTCGAGGACGCTCGTTTCGGATTTGAAAAAACAGAATTCTACCCGAAGGATTCGTTCACTTACCACGAACCCAGGTTTATATGAATATCGGGCGATTTTTCATGTAAAAGACACCGGCGTTGAGACAAATCATATCCATTAGAAGGAAGTAATACGACTAGACGAAGGGGCTTCCATGAAAATCGCCCTTTATTACAGGCACAGGCACGGCGGGGTCTACAGGAGAATAACAGAGATACAGAAAAGGTCGAGATATGACGTTGAGATCGTCTCCGAGCTCCCGAGGCCGGGTGACTACGACATAGTCCACTCGTACTCCGACTCCCACGGCGGGCGGATACACACGGCCGAGTGCAACATGTGCCAGGCGATTGATTTCTCGAAGAGGTTCTCGAAATACGCCCTGAAACACTTCGCGAAGGGCCTTGACGAGCTCTACAATCTGAGGAGATACGAGAGAATAGTCGCAAAATCCGAGAGGGACTTCAACTTCCTCAAGAAATTTGGCTTCCATTTGAGCCTGATTCGGGCCGGAGTAGACCTGGACGCGTTCAAGCCCGGAAATGTCGATTGGCTCAGGGAGAAGCTCCGCTTGGAGAATAAAAAGGTCGTTCTGTTCGTCTCTAGGATCGAGGAGGCGAAGGGCGTTATTCTGGTGTTAAGGGCGGCCACCCTCCTGCCAGAAGGCTGGGTCCTTCTGATCATAGGCGAGCCCACGGCGAGTGCGACCGGTATAAAAGAAACCGATAAGATACGGTTCCTCGGGCCAGTTCCTCATGACGAAATAGTCGACTATTATAACTTGGCAGACGTCTTCTGCCTGCCCAGCTGGACGGAGTGCTTCCCGCTGACCATACTTGAGGCGCTGGCGTGCGGGAAGCCCGTGGTAGCAACCGACGTCGGGGATATAAGAAAGATCCTTGAACCGCCCCTTGGAGGATACATCTGTGGTTTCGACCAGAGGGATATTGCAAAGAAGGTCGTAGAGGCCGAAAAATCAGTGGATGGAAGAGATTGTAGGAGAGTGGCCTCGAAATACACTTGGGCGGAGACAGTCCAGAAGGAGGAGAAGGTTTGGGAAGAGATCTACAGAGGCTAAACCCTGCGATCTTCTTAGGACATTAAAAACTTAAAATGCTTGAGGTACATCCTTTTTCATGCCTGTTTACTGAAAATTCTTTAGGAGAGGATGAAATCGTGGGGTGTGGGGTAAAAAAGGGTGTAAAAGTCGCAGTTTACCACAACGTGGTCGCACCCTACCGCATACCCCTCTTCGAGGAGTTATCCAAAAAGGTCGATTTGACGGTCTACTTCGGCAGATCAAAATTCGAAATCAGGCTGTGGGACGTAAAATACCATCGAGCATTCGGACACGAAATTTTAAGAGACGTCGGGGAGTTCTACCTGCTATCGACGATCAACCCGACCCTGCCACAGAGATTGCTAAGTGGTAGGTTCGACATCTATGTGGGGGCCGATGCTACCTTATTTGGTACCCAGGTAGCTTTTTTGGTTTCAAAATTCCTTCGAAGACCCTTCATCCTCTGGACAGAGGAGCGGGATTACTCGAGGGAGGATAGGCTTACCCTTTCGAAAACCTTGATTTACAAAGCGGTCAAGACCCTATCAACCTTAGTAACCCTCCACTCAGACGCCTGCGTTGCCCTGGGTAGAGAGGCGGAGAGGAGGCTCAGAAGATTGGGGGTCCCCCGCGAAAGGATTTTCGTGGGGCCGAACGCCGTTCCATTTATGCCCCTCAGAGCGGATTTCGAGTCAGCCGATGGCGATGAGGCCCGAAGGAAATTCGGAATCCCAGAAAACAGCAGGGTAATCCTTTCGCTGTCCTATCTGAGGAGGGTCAAGGGGATACAACACCTCATTCTGGCGTTTAAAAGGCTGAGGGATGAAAGGAAAGATGTGATTTTGGTGATAGTCGGTACGGGCCCGTATGAGAAGGAGCTGAAGGCCGTCCAAGAGAAGCATAACATTCCAGACATCCTTTTTGTGGGGTATTTGCCGGAGGAGGTGAAGTCTGTGTGCTTCAAGATGGCTGACATCTTCGTCCTGCCATCGCTCAGGGATCCATGGGGGCTTACGATAAACGAGGCCATGATCTGCGAGAAGCCCATAATCACGACCTGGGACGTCGGGGCAAAAGAGCTCGTCAGGGACAACGGGGTCATCGTACCATCGGGCGACGAAAAAAAGCTGTACGAAGCCATGGCACGCCTGCTCGCAGATGAGGCTCGGCTCAGAGAGATGGGCAAGAAGTCCTGGCAATACGTCAAAGAGTACTCCATCGAAAAAGAGTCTGAGGCCTTTCTGGCTGCGATATCGTACGTCGAAAAGGCTAAAACGATGAAGATTTGAACAGCGTAATCGCTGAAAATCCTTTTATGAGACTCTTTAGAACTTCTTCTCTAGGCTACCTCGTAAATAACCTTCTCGATCTCCTTCGTCATCTTCTCCCAGCTTAGACCCTTGGCGTATTCAAACCCATTTTTAGCCAAGCTGGCCCTTAACTCAGGGGAGTGGATTAGTATATCCAAGGCGTCGATTAAGCCTTGGACATCTCCCCGTGGAACAATGTACGCCCTCTCCCTTGAGGCCACACCCGTCTCCTCGAATATGTCCGAGCAGATCACGGGTTTGCCGCTAGCAAACGCCTCGGCTACCGTCAGCCCCCAGCCCTCGTCAGATATCGAGGGGAAAACGCAGATGTCAGCGTCCTGATAGTACCTCGCGAGTTCTTCGTCTGACACATCTGTTATTATCCGAATCCGTTCGTCTGTCTGGCGTTGTATTTCCCTAAAATAGTCCCTCGCCTTCTCGGTGTAGTAGCCCACCAGATAAAGCTCGCCGTCCCAATTTGTCCTTCGAATAAACTCCTTGAAGGCCTCGATGAGGATTAGATGCCCTTTGTTCGGGGCAAATCTTCCAGCACACAAGACCCTCCGATTCGAAGACTCGAGGCCCGAGGGCCTGAACATTTTAATGTCAACGCCCTCTGGAATGAATGCGATTTTCTTCTTGGGCACGTCGAGGTATCTGACGAGATGATCGAATGTGGATTTGGATGGTACTATTATTCCACTTGCTTTCTTGACGACCCTCTTCAGAACCTTTTGCCTGAAAAAGTGTCTGGTTCTATCCTTCTGCGCGATGCTTGATTCGAAGAGGCCGATATCATGCATGATTACAATCGTGGGCATATCCATATAGAGCGTTGCCATCTCAGCCCAGTACTGGTTTACGATAGCCACATCGATGGCCTCGGTCCTCAGTTTTATGGTTCCTAGGAGGCTAAAGACCGCTGAGCCTACCATCGTGATCCCTGGGCTCCATACCTTGAGGTGTTTATTGGGGAGATCCGAACCCTGTCTTGATACACTAATTACATCGTGGCCCAAGTTCATCAATTCCTTCGACAGCTCGTAGACGTACCTCTCTGCCCCGCCTTTCGTCTCCGTGAACCAGCTCCGTGACACGATGGCAACTCTCACACCCAGGGCCAGCCTCCACCTTCCTCATGCCGGATTGTATACTGAGCCAACCTCACTTCGAACCCTGCAACTTTTAACCCTTTACATTAGAGGTTGGTTAGGCTCACTAAACACCAACCAAGTCTTAAAATGCCTACAGAGGTTGATTAAATATTGTGTATAATTATCCTTTAATTAATCCCCCTCCAATATTCGGATTTTTCTTAATAAATTTTCATGCATAGTTCACCTTTCTAAGTAAAAATTATTTGAACATTGTTGTATTTTACATATTTTCAAGAGCTTTAAAATAGGCGTTCAGAATATCTTCCTATTGAAAACGGAGAACCTAATTTGTGTGGAATATTTGGCTGTGTCATCAAGGCTGGAAGGGTGGCACCGCTACTGCACGACGGGCTTAAAAGGCTCGAGTACAGGGGTTACGACTCTGTCGGCTTCGCTACAATCGAGTCCGGGGTACTCAACGTACTGAAGGACAGCGGTAGGATCGACGAGGTGGTGGAGCGCCTCAAAATGTCTGAGATGCCCGGCTCCATCGGCGTGGCCCACACCCGCTGGGCGACCCATGGGGCTCCAATGATGGTGAACGCCCACCCCCATACGGACTGTGAGGGGAGGGTCGCCGTCATCCACAACGGTGTCATTGAGAACTTCCTCGAGTTGAAGGAGGAATTGATCAACAGGGGGCACAGCTTCGTGTCGAGGACTGATACTGAGGTTATCGCCCACCTGATCGAGGAGGAGATGAGGGGTGATATCGGCATCGAGGAGGCCGTCCTAAAGGCTCTTAGGCGACTGGAGGGCTCATACGCGCTCGCGATCGTCTCGTCGGCTGATCCGAGGCGGATCTACTGCGCCAGGAACGAGAGCCCCCTCGTAATAGGGATATCAGAGATCGGGACGTTCTGCGCATCCGATGTCCCGGCTATGCTCCCATACACGAATAAGGTCGTCTACCTGAGGAACGGCGAGTTCGCAGTTCTCGAAAAGGGCGGCTTCCATGTCAAGCGGATACAGGATGGGATCACGGTCAAGAGGGAGATCACTGAGGTCACCTGGACTTTAGAGATGGCGGAGAAGCAGGGCTACCCCTATTTCATGCTAAAGGAGATCTTCGAGCAGCCGTTGAGCCTGAGAAACGCGCTCCGCCTCCAGAGGCAGTACCTTGACCTCCTCACAGCCTTCATGGATAGGGGCAAGGAGCTATTCCTCGTGGCCGCCGGCACATCATACTACGCGTGCACCGCCGCTTCCTACATGTTCTCGAAGGTCGCCAGGCTGACAACGTATCCAGTCGTCTCCTCGGAGTTCGTTGAGCAGTACGGCTCATCCGTGGGCATCGACTCCGTGATGCTTGCCGTGAGCCAGTCCGGAGAGACTTACGATACGCTGAAGGCCATCGACCACGCAAGGATGAGGGCGGCCACCGTCCTCGGCGTCACGAACACCGTCGGTTCGACCCTGACCAGGGTCGCCAGGGCGTACATCGTCCAGCAGTCCGGACCGGAGATAGGCGTTGCGGCGACGAAGACCTTCACCTCCCAGCTGATGGTGCTCTCCCAGCTCGCCCTAAGGCTGGCCAGAGCGAGGGGTAAGATATCACAGGACGAGGTGGACGAGCTGGAGAAGAGGATGCAGGGCGTGCCCGAGTGCGTCGAGCAGGTCCTAGAGAGGCACAAAGAGGGGGTAAGGAAGCTTGTGGAGAAGTACTCCGGGGAGAGGCTGTTCGTGTACCTGGGCCGGGGTATAAGCTCCGCCACGGCGTTGGAGGGGAGGCTCAAGCTCCTGGAGCTGACGTACATTCCATCGCTAGCATATCCTGCTGGCGAGAGCAAGCACGGGCCAATCAGCGTTGTTGAGGAGGGGGTGCCCGTCATCTTCCTTTGCCCCAGGGGCGAGACAAGGAAGGAGATCGTCGGCAGCATAATGGAGATGAAGGCGAGAGGTGCACGGATCATCTCCGTCTGCGAGGAGGGTGACAAGGACATCATCGCCCTATCCGACGACGTAATAGAAATGCCGACAGGTGTCCCTGAGATGCTTTCCCCGATCCCCTATGTCGTCCCCCTGCAGCTCTTCGCTTACCACCTCGCGGTTCAGAAGGGGCTCGACCCGGACAAGCCGAGGAACCTCGCGAAGAGCGTCACAGTCCCATAGCCCCTTTGGAAACCCTTAAAGGGAATTCAGATACCTCCCCTCTATGTGACCCCCGATGCTGGATGTAGAAGCCATAAGGAATGATTTCCCCATACTGAAGAAGGGAGTCATCTACCTAGACAACGCCGCGAGCAGCCTGACGCCCGAGCAGGTCGTGCTCAAGGAGATGGAGTTCTACAGGGAGTACAGGGCCAACGTCGAGAGGGGGGTCCACAGGTTCTCCCAGAGGGCGAGCGAGGAGTACGAGCGGGCCCACGAGATCGTGGCCGAGTTCATCGGGGCGCCGTCGGCCGAGAACGTGGCGATGCTTCGGAACACGACCGAGGGCCTCAACCTCGTCGCCAACGCCATCGACTGGAAGAGGGGAGACAAGATCGTGACAACGGTCATAGAGCACCACTCCAACTTCATAACCTGGCTCAGGGTGGGGAGGAGGCACGGATGCAGGGTCGAGGTTGTGAGGTCGGACAAGGAGGGCGTATTCGACATGACCAACTTCGAGAGGGCTATAGACGACTCGACCAAGCTGGTGGCTTTGACCCGCGTCTCCAACGTGCTCGGCTGCATCGTCCCGGTGAAGGAGGTGGCTGAGATAGCCCACGAGCACGGCGCCCTAGTGGTTGAAGACGGGGCCCAGGGGGTTCCCCATCTCCCCACCGACGTTTCCGATACTGGAGTCGACTTTCTCGCTTTCTCCAGCCACAAGATGCTCGGCCCAACCGGGTCTGGCGGGCTCTACATCGCCGGTGAGGAACTGTATAAGACCGAGCCTTTGTGCATCGGCGGCGGCACCATCTCGGATGTCAGCATCGATGACTACGAGCTGACCGTTCCGCCTCTCAGGTTCGAGGCGGGGACGCCTGCCATCGCCCAGGTCATCGGATTGGGCGAGGCGTGCCTCTACCTCAAACGGGTCGGGATGAAGAACGTGGCGCTTTGGGATGCTGGGCTCGCGAAGAAGCTAGTCGACGGGCTTGGGGAGATCGATGGGGTGGAGGTCTACGGGCCCAGCGACCCAAGGGCGCGCGTCGGCATCGTCTCCTTCAACGTCAGGGACATGAACCCCCACGACGTCGCGCTCAGCCTAGACGC
>CAZPMB010000042.1:0-5943 GCA_964587735.1 uncultured Candidatus Bathyarchaeia archaeon
CTCGAAAGGCCACTATGCTTGTCCGGACTACACCACCGGAGCACGGGGCTGAAAGGTAGAGGGAGGGCGTTCTTATATCTTTTCCCGGGGGCTATGCGAACCTGAATCCCAGGAACGCCCCGGCGAGGAGACCGCCTATGAAGGGTAGGCTCGTGAGGACGGGCATCAGGGATCCGAACCGCTCTTTAACCACGGATAGGGTGAAAGGGAGCACCCTCAGCACGGAGTCGAAGACCTCGTTGACCTCGGGGATCGGGAGCTCGATCCCCATCATTCGGGCGAACCAGATGACATTGATAGCGAGGATCGAGAAGCCGAGCAATGCGGCGATCGCCTTGTTCAGCCTGCGCAACACGAACCCCAAAACCAACCCGACGACCAGCCCCTGGACGAAGACGTAGGCCAGCGGCTGCCAAACGCCGTTCACGATGCCCCCTCAAACTACTTTTATAAGACTCTGATAAAAGGATTCGAAGCCCCGAAGTGGAAGGCTTTTTTATTGGAACGCGCGGCTATTACCTTGCTGGGGCCCGTAGCTCAGCTTGGCTAGAGCAACAGGCTCATAACCTGTGGGTCGTGGGTTCGAATCCCTCCGGGCCCACCACAACGGAGTTCTCCGCATCAACGATCCGGTTGTCAAAATTCAATAAAAATACTGGAATGGAGAAGAGCGGTTTAAGGCTGTTAAACGGCGCTCGCGATGTATATCGAAGCCCTCAGGGCCCCGAAGGCCTTGAGATAGTCGTCTTGCACGAATCTTATCGTCCTCCCGTCGAGCCTCTCTGCCGAAGGCATGTACGCAATGGCGTCGGCCATCGCAGAATTAGCGTACTTGACCTTCAACTCGATGGGAGGCTTGAACGTGAACGGCTTTATCATCCCCCTCCTACGAACGGCCTCGGCGACGCCCTTCTTTATTAGCCCCCTCGCCCTCTTTGGGTGGAGGCATTTCGCGGCGGTCCTGGAGACCGCCTCCTTCACGGCCACGGTCCCTATGTTCGGTATCAGCCCCTCAGCCTCCTTGGTGACGGCCAGGTCTCCCGAGATGAAGACCAGGGATACCCTGTAGTAGCCTGCGATTGCGGCGTTTATCGCCGTCTCACCGGCCTCTAAGCCGTTGATGGTGACGCTATCGATCACAGAACCCGAGATCGTGTGGTCGAGGATCCCCCGCTCGGTCCCCTTCCTGGAGTGATATCCGATGAAGACGGCGGCGTCGAACCCCTCTCCTATCCCGGCCATCTGCGTCAGCGGCTTCGGCGAACCCCTGACGAGGATTGCCGCCTCGTTGATCTCCTCGGGCTGGATGTTCCTCATCCCGCCGTGGCCGTCGGAGACGACGATATCCGCCTCTCCGAGGGAAAGGACCCCCTCGATGGCGGCGTTGACGTCGGCGACCATCAGCGCCCTCCCCTTCTGGTACTCGCCCGGATCCTGCCCCGTCTCGCTTCCGTGGACGATGCCGGAGATCCCCTCCATGTCCACGGAAATGAACACGCTCAGACGCGATCTCCCAGACATTTTTTACCGGATCTCAGCTTCTCTGACAAAATTTAAGGTTTGCAGGCCCCATGCCTTATCATAATCATTAGGTATTCAAAAATTCCCAGAAAAGAATCGATGTGATCCCTCAGATCACATTTTCTATTTTCTCGGTTAGGTATCCGGAGAGCCAGATCGCCTCCTCGAGGGCGTCGGAGACGGCGTTCCTCGCCCTCACGAGCTTGGTTCTGGTGGCTTTGTACATGCTTGTGTCTGGGTTGAGTGTAGCGAGCTCCGACACGGGCTGGAGCGCCGGTATGGGCCTGATATACTCCGCCCCGTAGTGGTCCTGCTCGTATCTGCCGTGGAGGGTGTAGTTGACGGGGTTCAGAGCTCGGCAGATCCTCATTAAGACGTCGTCAGCAAGCTGTGCACTTCGCTCAAGCGCTTCGTCTTTTAGTTGTTCTTCACACCTCTCCGATAACCCTGTAACTGACTCGTCCAGCTTCGATGCAAGCGCCCTGAATCTGTCGGCCTTCCCAATCAGGTCCTTGAGATCCATGGCACCCATTGCCTTCTCGTCGAGCTCTCTGAGGCTGTCGAGCATCCACTCGGCCACGTGCCTGACCCTGAAAGGAAGCACCGGGAGCGTGCAGAGCCGGAGTAGGACGAGGATCTGCGCCTTGTTCGCCATGTACAGCGTCTCAGGTTCTACCTTGTCAATCGTGTCCTGGTCGCTGTGATACCACCATCCGCCTGACACCCTCATCTCCTCAGCAAGCTCAGGTGGGTAGGTAGTCATTACCCGTGCAGACGGAATGCCGAGGCCGTAGAAGGACTGGTCGCCGGTCTTGCTGGGGATGTATTTCGCGCCATGCGCCTTGAATAGCGCCCCCTCTTCGTCAGCGAGGTCTCTAACGGTGGATTCTAGGAAATTCCTCAGCACCGGGTCCCCGGAGGCCGTGTAGACGGTGGTGTTGACCATGCACGGCGTATCGTTGTTGAGGTAGGCAGAGCAGTTCCCGTGGAGGCTGTCCCAGTAGCTGTCCACGTACCACGTCGATCCGGTCATGATTCCGGTCTCGTGCCCCTGGAACCAGAGGAGCTCCAGGCCCCTGAGCAGGCGGCTCTGGAACTTCTTCATGACCCTAGCGGTCTCAAGGGTGGATGCGCAGCCAACCGCGTTACAGCTCGCCGCCCCACCCCAGGCGTCCATGTGGCTTCCTAGCAAGACGAACTTCGATCTGCTTCCCCTTATCGTGGCCATCGGCTGCCTCGTCCTCGCCCATCCCCTCACGTCTTCCGCCCTCATCCAGACCCTGACGGGCCCCCCCTCCAGCAGCCCCTTCAGGTAGCGCCCTTCCTCGGCCGTCACGAGCACGACCGGTATCCTGCCGATGTCTCCGATCGTCTCCGGGGTCGGGTTCCCCCAGACCGACTTCACCGTCCCCCTGTTGAAGACCCGGCGCGGGGCCGTGTAGCCGATCACGATCTGGCCGACCGCCCCCTTGAGGACCCCCGCCACGTAGTTCTTCCAGGGGCGCGCCGGGGGGCGGGCGAAGTCAACGAGGACGATCTTGTTCCTAGCGTTCTTGCCCTCGTAGTCCCTCAGCCCTCCCCCGTCGACGTAGACGAGCTCCCCCTCCACGCCCTCGGACGGAGTCGAGCATATCTGGGCGAGGGAGATGCACTCCACTACCCTCCTCTCCGGCTCCAGCACCATAAGCTCTGCGTCGAACATCTTCGGGAAGCTGAGCCAAGCCTGGAACTCAGGGGCCGCGGCGTCGACTCCATAACCCTTCAATGCGCCAAGGATGTAGTCAACGGACATCTCGTTGCTCGCCGTGCCGGAGAGCTTCTCCCCGACGCCGGCCAGCCACTCGACGTGCGTCCAGCACTTCTCCCTTGAGATCTCGGAAAGGACTGTTCTCTCCAAATCTGTGAGGACCATGACTCTTCCTCGAACGAACTCATCGAAGCTCTGATCATATTTTGGTCCTATCTCAATTTATAACTTCAACATCGAGCTCGAGGATCATAATCATTGAAGAATGGCATAATTTTAGTCGAGGTTTGATGTTAATCGACGGCTCTGAGAAGGTAATGGGGGTTCCGTGGCTTTCAATCAGAGTCGCGTTCCGAAGTCGATGCCGTCAAGAGCCCTTTCTTCTGTAAACGACTCTCCCCTCCACTATGGTCATGTCGACGGGTATGTCGATTATGGATTTCTTTGGGACGGTGAGCAGGTCCTCGCCGAGGACCACCATGTCGGCGAGCTTGCCGACCTCTATCGAGCCCAGCCTGTCCTCATCGAAGCTGTGGTAGGCGGCGTTTATCGTGTAGAGCTTGAGGGCCTCCATCACCGAGACCCTCTGGCTCCTGCCGATAGCCTTCCCGGCCTTGGTCGTCCTGTTGACCAGTGCGTGGATGCCCATGAGGGGAGGGAATGGGGAGGCGCTATGGTCGGAGTGGGCCGCGACCTTCACCCCCTCGTCAAGGAAGGAACGCGCCGCGAACATCCACTCGAGCCTCCTCTCCCCGAAGGCCGGGATGAGCTTGTCACCGTGGTAGTACGGGTACGGGCCGAATATGGTCGGGAGGATTCCGAGCTCCTCGATCCTCTTCACGAGCCCCGGATTGACGACCGAGCAGTGGATGTCCCTGTTCCTCGGGTCCTCGCGCGGGTACTTCGCCTGGAGCTCCCCCATGATGTCGAGGTACATCGCTATCGCCCTGTCGCCGTTCGCGTGCGACGAGATCCGGTACCCTGCCTCGTAGGCCTCCGTCAGGGTCTTGACGGCGATCTCCCTAGTGGTCGCCATTACGCCGTAGAAATCAGGCTTGTTGAGGTAGGGCTCCGAGACCGCCGCCGTCCTCGCTGATATGGCGCCGTCGAAGAAGAACTTGAGGCCGCAGAGCCTAACCCAGTCGTCTCCGAGGCCCTGATAGATGCCGAGCCTGTTCAGCTCTGGGAAGAGATCGATCGTCGCGTCCATCCTGACCCTTATCGGGAGTTCGCCCCTGTTCTTCAGGTCGAGGATCGCCCTGATCTGGGGGGCGTCGACCATATCGTAGACGCATGTCAGCCCCACCTCTGCGTTGGCCTGCAGGATCCGCCTGACGCCCTCCGCCGCCTGCTCCCTCGAGGGCTTTATCGGGTATCTTTCCTCGGGGAGGATGGCCTCCCTCGCCTTCTCGTGGACGCCGCCCGTGAGCCTGCCGGTGCCCGGGTCCCTCTCGAACTTTCCCCCAACCGGGTCCGGCGTGGAATCGGTGACTCCCGCGGCCTCGAAGGCTTTGCTGTTGACGACGGCGAAGTGGCCTCCGACCGTCGAAACGATCACGGGGTGATCGGGCGCCGCCTCGTCGAGGTCCCGCTTCGTCGGGTGGCGCTTCTCGGCGAGCTTGGAGTCGTCCTCCCTCCCGCATACGATCCACTCGCCCTTGGGCGTCTTGGCGGCCTTCTCCGCGATCCTCTTCTTGACGTCGGCCATCGATCTCACGCCCGCCTCCTCGCTCAGGTCGACGACTCCGGCCGCCGTCTCGATTCCGGTGCTGGCCATGTGGCAGTGGGAGTCGATGAGCCCGGGGATCACCGTCCTACCCCGGAGGTCGATGACCTCCGTCCCATCCCCGATGAGGCCCTCGACCTGCTCGTTCAAGCCTACGGCCAAGAATCTACCGAATTTCACGGCGACGGCCTCCTCGATGGACTCGTCCCCGTCGACGGTCACGATCTTGCCTTTCAGCATGACCAAGTTGGCTTGAAGTTTCGCCATGTGATCACTGGAGATAGGTTGGCGCCATCATTAATTAAAGCAAGCGACGAAAACGATTACTGATCCATCAAGGGGTTGGGTAGTCAAATGAATGTTAAAAGCGGGTTTGCTGAGGTGAACGGGACCAGGCTCTACTACGAGGCTGCTGGGTCTGGCGGTCCACTGGTCCTCATCCACGGGTTCACCCTCTGCACGGAGATGTGGGACGATCAGTTCGAGGAGTTCGCTGAGCACTATAGCGTCGTGCGCTACGACGCTCGCGGCTACGGCAGATCGGCGAAGCCGGTTCTGGGCGAGGCATATAGCCACGAGGAGGATCTCAGGGCTCTGCTCGACCACCTAGGAATCGAGAGGACAGCGGTCCTCGGCCTCTCCATGGGTGGATTTATCGCCGTCAACTTCGCCATCGCCTACCCCAAATCGACCACGGCGCTGATCCCTGTCGATTCCAGCCTCATGGGGCATCGACGATCCAGGGAGTTCAGCGAGATGCTAGACGAGATATACGTCAGGGGCAGAGAGGAGGGCCCAGAAGCCGCGAAGCGACTATTCTTTTCCTGCCCTCTTTTCAAGCCCGCCCTCGAGAGGCCCCTTTTGGCTTCGCGGCTGAGGCGACTAGTGTCGGCCTACTCTGGATGGCACTTCGTGAACGATGACCCCCGCGTGCAGGTTCTCGGCGTCA
>CAZPMB010000042.1:6043-18059 GCA_964587735.1 uncultured Candidatus Bathyarchaeia archaeon
TCCTTCTCCACGCAGAACCCGTGCTCCAGGATGCTGAGGTGCCAGCCAAGCGTCTTGGCCTCGAGCCCCGTGGCGGAGGCGAGGTCTTCGAGCGTGGAGTCGCCCTCCTTGAGGGCCCGGAGGATCCCCCTCCTCAGGGGGTTGTTGATCGCCATGAGGTACCGCCTGTGGTACTCCCTCGTCTCCTCCATCGTGCCCCCGATCGTCTTCGAGTCCTTCCCAGACAATGCGCACCGAGAATATTTCTCAGAGCTCTTTTAAACCGTTGCTGGATTCAGGGCACCCCATATTGTTCATAGGAAATCGGATCCGCGCCTGGGGGCACAGAAAGGCTTTAAATCCCCGCCAGCCTTTCCAAGGTGGGACCAAGGTTTACCTTGGACCTGTATCCCAAGGACCATCGCGTTGAAGGCGCACGACATGAGCGGAGAGGATGAGAGGGAAGACCTGGAAGAGGGTAAACCCGAGGACCAAGGGGATGGACAGGGGAACGCGCCCGTAGAGCAACCCGAGGGGTCGTCGGAGGGATCCCCCGCGGAGAAGCCAGAAGAGAAGCCGAAGAAGAGGGCCAGGAAGAAGCCAGAGGCGAAGAAGCCAGAGGCGAAGAAGCCTAAGACGAAGAAGCCTAAGGCGAAGAAGGCGGAGGCGCCTGAGGAGGGCGTCATCGCAAAGGGGGACTTCCTCCTCGTCGAGATGACGGGCAGGGCCGTCGAGACCGATGATGTCTTCGACACCACGGAAGAGGAGCTCGCGAAGCAGAAGGGGATCCACGGCGAGGGAAAGACCTACGGGCCCAGGCTCGTCGTCGTGGGCGAGGGTTGGGTCCTAAAGGGGCTCGACGAAAGGCTCGCAGGGCTGAAGGTCGACGAGAAGGCGGAGGTTGAGATCCCGCCCGGGGAGGCTTTCGGCGAGCGGTCCGCCGAGAACGTCAGGACCGTGCCATTCAGGTTCCTCCGCTCCAAGGGCCTGAACCCCACCGTAGGCGCCCAGGTCGAGGTCGACGGGAGGACGGCGGTCGTCCGAAGCGTCGGCGCCGGCCGTGTGCAGCTCGACTACAACCACCCCCTGGCCGGGAGGAAGATCGCCTACGAGGTCAAGGCCACAAAGAGGTACGAGGGCGACGAGGAGAAGGTCAGGGCCCTGATCGGCCGCCGGTTCTTGGGCGTGGACCTCGGCAAGTTCGACATCAAGATCCTGAAGAAGAAGGCGAGGATCCAGATACCTGAAGAGGTTTTCTTCGGGGAGAACATCCAGATCGCGAAGAGGGGCGTAGCCCTCGACATACAGAGGTTCTTCCCGGATGTCGAAGAGGTCGAGTACACAGAGGTCATCAAGAGGAGCGCCTGACCCTAGAGAGGGGAGGGCTTGAGCACTGAGGCGGCGATCGTCGGCGCTGGACCAGCTGGCCTCATAGCGGCCAGGGAGCTTGCCAGGAGGGGCTTCGAGGTGGAGGTCCTCGAGGAGCACCCCATAGTCGGCGAGCCGAGCCACTGCGCCGGGCTCCTCAGCGTTGAGGGCCTTAAAAGGCTGGGCGTCGATCCATGCCAGGATTTTGTGCAGCAGGAGGTCACGGGCGGGACTGTCTACTCCCCTGGAGGGAAGGCTGTCAGGATCTCCGGGAGCAGGACCAGGGCCTACGTCGTCGACAGGGCCGCCTTCGACAGGCATCTCGCCGACTCCGCCATGAGGGACGGCGCTAGGATCGAGACGGGGCGCCGCGTCACCGGGCTTCACGTCGCGAAAGGCAGGGTCTGCGGGGTAGAAATTAGGGGATCCACAAAACAAGCGTACCTCGTCATCGACTGTGAGGGTGCCGGCGGCTACCTTGCGAAGGGTCTCGGATTCCCCCGTCCATCAGAGGGCGTTCTCTCCGGCGTCAATGCGGAGGTCTCCGGGGTGGACCTCGAACCCGGCATGGTCGAGGTCTGGCTCGGGGAGTATCTCGCCCCGGCTCTCTTCGCGTGGGTGATTCCCATTGGCGAAAAGGTGGCGCGATGTGGCCTCGCGTGTGGGAGGGGCGACGCCGAAGAGAGGCTGAGGGCTTTCCTCGAAAGACGCTTCGGAGGCGTGGGAGGAACAAAAACGCTGAGGTGGCCGGTCCTCACAGGCGGGCCCATCGAAAGGACTTTCACCGACGGGCTCCTGCTCGTTGGCGATGTCGCAGGTCAAACGAAGCCGACGACCGGCGGGGGTGTCATCCTCGGTGGGCTCTGCGCCGTTGAGGCTGCGAGGGCTGCAGCTGAGGCGCTTGAGGCAGAGGACTTCTCCGCTGGCTTCATCGGCCGGTACGAGAGGTACTGGAGGGCAGCCCTGGGCAAAGAGTTCTCGTCCATGCTGTCGGTCAGGAGGTTCCTGAACAAGATCCCCGACGGGAGGATGGACAGGCTATTTGACTCTTTGAAGCGCTCGGGGTTAGAATCCACTTTAGAGGGCTTGGCAGACGGGGGTGACATGGACATGCAGAGCGGTGTTTTGATTGCGGTCTTCAAAAACCCGGCTCTCCTGCGGGTCCTCGCCGAAGGCCTCGGCAGAATGGGGCTGGTAGAGCTGCGAGCCCTCTTAAACCTTTAAATAGATGCGGTATCGGCTTGATACTGGCTGAGCGCAATGCCATCCTGCATCTCATGTGGCAAGAAGATTACCCCGGGTGAGAAGGCGGTCAAGTTCTCCTGCCCATCCTGCGGCGCGGTCACCATCTGGAGGTGCGAGAGGTGCCGCCTCTTCGGCCGCGAGTACAGCTGCCCCGGATGTGGCTTTAAGGGCCCCTAGGTCGGCTCAATAAGAATCCAATGGCGAGACAGCATTTTATGTCGATACGAATGCATGGTGGAAGCCCAACGTCCTCTGAAAAATGGATCAATTAAAGGGGGCCTTGAAGTACTCCGTGACGTTTATGTGCCTCTTGGAGAGCTCTACGAAGAACCTGTCCGATAGCCTCTCGTCGTAGCCTATTCTCACGGGATGCACGACCCCCTTCATCCCGAACTCGCCTTTAGCGATCATCTGGGCCACAACGCTGCACGGGAAGGCCGTGGTCCTCGCCATCGCCGAGATGTCGTTCTCCATGTCCGCAAAATCGATGAACTCGTAGATGTAGGCGGCCTGCTGACCGTCTTTGACGCCGGAGACCTCGACCCTCTGGCAAATGGCATCTCCCTCCCCTGGCTCATACTGGAGAGTCTTCTCGCCGAGGGCGATGAAGAAGTCGAGGGGCGATACATCGACGCCCTTGACCTTCACCGGCTCCACATCGAGGAGGTGGAGGCCCACGAGCTTCCTCCAGATCTCGCAGTGGCCGGGCCAACGCACCGTCTTCGCCCACGCGTCCTTGACCCCCTTTAGGCCGAGGTGCTCGACGACATCGATGAGGTCGCCCGTCGTATAGGCCTCGCAGCGGCCGATAGGCTCGGGGAAGTCTATGTCCTCCGGGTCGCTGAGGTGAGGGACCTCCACGATCTTTCCACCCTTCAGCACCTTCGAGGAGCCTAGGTTGCTCGAGACCGCGTACGGCCAGTACCAAGATATCTTGTAATTTATCGGGTTGTTGTATCCCTGCGTCCCCTTCTGGGGGAACCCCCCGCACCAGACGTGGAACCTCTCTGGCCTGTCCAGTTTCCTAGCGCCGACGCCGCAAAGGACCCTGTCTATCCCGATGTCGAGTCCTATGTGGGGCACAACTGTTACCCCCGCCTTCTTTGCGGCGGAGTCGAGGCTGAAGATGGTGGCGAAGGATGCGGCCACATCGGCGTATCCCACGCCCGCCTCGATGGCCGCAGAGGCGGCGGCGTCGCAGAACGGGCGCGGCAGACCGCTGGCAACCACGTCAAAGCCCGCCTTCATGAGCCTGACGGTCGAGGCCCGATCGGTCACGTCGACCCTCTTGACGCTTATCTTCTCCCCGCCGACCCTCTCGGCGAACCGCTTGGCCTGCTCAAGGTTGGCGTCCGCGGCGACGATCTCAGAGACATCGGGCTGGGCGACGAGGTCCTTGAGCAGACCGTACCCCATCTTCCCGACGCCTAAGACGAGTACCCTCATCTTCATCGCTTATTTAATTTCACTAGGTTGCTTAAAACTGGTCAGTGTGGAGGAGAAATGTGATCTAGTGCACCTCCCAGTTCGAGTTTTTACGGCCAATGGGTTCTTGAGCTCACTTTATCAACGGTAGGGAGCCCGTGACCTTATCCATTTTTTCCGAGAGGTCCGGCCCGAGGCCGAGCGCCGTGATCGTCCCGGGGGGCACCTCAGTCATGCCCGCGTCCTGGATGACGACGTTGACGATGTCAATGGCCTCTGCTTTCTCGGCGAGGTCTTCTAGCTCCTCCAGCGACTCGACCTCAAGAGCGACCTTCTTGGCCCCCTCGTCCCTCCACCTTCTCCACACCGTGTGATTCTCCCTTTTTGCCTTCTCTGAGGCCTCCACGGCAGCGTGACAGGCCTGGGCGATCAGCTTACCCGTGCTCATCCCGAGGTCGGTACGGAGGATAACACACATCTTGTACTCGAAAGGGCTTTCGCGGGCCAACTAGGGTACCAACCTGTCCCTGTCCCTCGGGAACATGCAGCACTCCCTGATGTTTCCCATCCCCGTCGCAGTCATCGTCAGGCGCTCCAGCCCTATGCTCCAGCCGGCGTGGGGCGGCGCCCCATAGGAGAAGCTCTCTATGTAGTGGGTAAAGTCCTTTGGGTTGAGCCCCTTCTTCATCAGCTGCTCCCTCAGAAGGCCAGGCAGATGTATCCGCTGTGTGCCGCTGCAGACCTCGATACCCCCATAGAGCAGGTCGAAGGCGTGGACGATTTCCGGGTTCTCTTCGTGGGGCATCGCGTAGAACGGCTTCTGCACTGCTGGCCAGTCCTTCACAAGGAAGGCCTCCTCGCCCACGATCTCACTTAGCCTCCTCTCCTGGGCCTTTGAGAAGTCGCCGCCCCAGGTTATGTCCTCGTCCACCGCCTGCAGCGCTTCGACGGCCTCGGTATATGTGAGCCTCCTCAGGGGGAGCCGCGGCACGGGGATCTCCCTCTCTAGGACCTCCAGCTCCCCGGCGCACCGCTCACTCGCCTTCTCTAACATGTAGACCAGGCACTCCTCCAGGACCTTCATCACCGCCTCGTCGTCCGCGAAGGCCTGCTCGATGTCCATCTGCCTCAGCTCGTTCAGGTGGGTCGGCGTGTTGAACCTCTCCGCCCTCCAGACGGGGACGACCGTGAAGACCTTCTCGAAGCTTATAGCGCACATCTGCTTGTAGAGCTGGGGGCTCTGGGCGAGGAAGGCCTCCCTCTCGAAGTAAGGGAGCCTGAATAGGTCGGCTCCGCCCTCAGACGCGGACGCTATGATGCACGGCGGCTGGATCTCGAGGTAGCCCCGGTCGACGAGGAACTGGCGGAATGCGGTTAGTAGCTCGTGCTGGACCCTGAAGATGGCGGATGCGCGGGGGGTCCTGAAGTCCATGAACCTGTAGTTCAGCCTCGTGTCGATCTCCGCCTTCACCTGGCCGAACAGGTCGAAAGGCAGAGGCTGCTGGGACCTGTTGAGCACCTCTATGCCGAGGGGGATGAACTCTACCCCGGCGTGGGCGATCCTGCTCGAGACAGCTCTCCCCCTCACCAGCAGGACGTCCTCCCTGCCGAGCTCGAGATCGGCCATGGTGCGGTCGGCGTCGTCGAGCTTGACGGTGATCTGCATCTCGCCCGTGACATCCCTGAGGACCACGAACCTGAACTTGCTGAGTTCTCGGGTCCTGGTCACCCACCCGGCTATCGTTACGGCATCCCCTAGCCGCTGCTTCGCCTCAGCGATGTAAATGCGCTCTGACATGCGAGGAGACTCCTTTCCCGGTTAAAGCCTATGGGTGAAGAATTCCGGAGCCTATAAAAACTTTGGTCGGTCAGTAGGCGTACTCGACCCTGAGATCCATGTTCCTGACCCTCTTCGCGATCTCAGTCAGCGCCTTTATCCTCTTCTTGTTGAGGCGCCTAGCCCCACTCTCCCTGAGCACCACCCTGGTCTCTGTGCTCCCATCCGGGAGCCAAATGATGTTTATCGTGACTATGTGCTGACTGGAAAAGAGGTCCTCAAGGAAGCCCCTGTCGTTCATGCCCTCCTCGATGACGAGGACACGCCTGTTGAACTGATCGCCGAGATCCCTTGTGAGCTTGCCCCCTTCGTCCATGAACTTGCTGCGGTCACCCCTCCCGACAACGAGCACAAGGAAGCCACCTGCCTCGAGCACCCTTTCGAGCCTGCCCTTCTGCATGGCCGGGTGCTGCCCCTCTATCTCAAGTAGGAACTTTGCAACCCTCATGTAGAGGTCGTTCACCTTGCCGCTTCTGACCTTCTCCTGGCACTTCGAACAGAGCATCCCGCTCCTGAGACAGAACTCGCATAGTTGCGTTTGCACTCGGCTGTTCCTCCGGGTCCCCGGGGGAGCCAGTGGGAGATGCTCTATTCAGGCCGCTTCATCGGTGGAGCCTTATCTCGATGGTGCTCACGTTCGTGGGCTGGTTCCTTTCCTGGGAGACGAGTTCTTCAGTCCCGATGATGATGCCGCCTACCTTTACGTCGGGCATGAACCTGTTCCTCATGACCTCGACCACGTCGACGGCCGTGCTTATGGAGCGTCCCCTGGCCTTGACCAGTACCTCCTCCTGCCCGCTCTTGAAGAGGGTCATGCAGGCGAGCACGTAGTTCAGGACCGGCTTCCTTCCGATGAAAACGGTGTTAGATCTCGACACTTCGACTCCTCCTGGTATCTTTTCCGTTTAGGTGTGCTAGATAGGGCGATGTTCCTTTTAAAAGGTTATCGCAAACACTGCAAAAATTGCATCCCATATTAAATTGGATAGTTTTGAATGGGGTTATAGAATGGGTCGTCGACAAATCAGCTCTTCCATGTAACCATTCTCCGATAAAGGTTAATATCTGGTTCTGGCATATGGTTGACAGCCCGCGCCGCCGTAGCTCAGCTCGGTAGAGCGTCTGGCTGTTAACCAGTTGGTCGACGGTTCAAGTCCGTCCGGCGGCGCCACTAAAATCATCTATGGGAGTTTTTCTTGGCCCTGAAATGCTCGTATCCGCCTCTTTCCACGGGTTTCTCAGAGCCGTCCTCGACAAGGAGTATCCTTCGATCCGAGGCAGCCCTGCCCAACTCAACCATCTCGCACCCGACAGCTTTTAGGGCAGCTCGGGCGGCCTCGACCTGCCCCCGCCTGATGGTGAAGACGATCTCGTACTCCTCGCCACCATACAAGGCCAGGTCTGCTGGATCGAGGCCGTGGAGATCGGCGAACGCAGTCGCCCGAGGGGAAGCCCGGATGCCATCGAGCCTGAAGCCAACGCCGCTGCTCCGCTGGAGGTCGTAGAGGCTCATCGCAAGCCCGTCGCTTGAGTCGATGGACGAGGTGACGGAGCCGGACTCCGCCAGGGAGATGCCCTCAACGACCCTCGCCCGCGGCATGTATACCGAGTCCAGCAAGAGGCCCCGAATCTCCTCCGGGGCGTCGAAGCCATCTAGTAGGATCTTGAACGCGGCCGCCGTATCGCCGAAAAGACCGGTAGATGCGAGCACTTCGCCGGGCCTCGATCCCCCCCTCCTGATGAGCTTGTCCTCCTCTGCCACGCCGAAGGCCATCCCGCTGATGATGACGTCCCCCGCCTCGTTCGTGTCGCCTCCAACGACGTACCCCCCGTACTCCCTGGCGCCGGCCTCGAAGCCCCTCGCCATCTCCTCTACGGACTCCACGGCAAGCCCCCGCGGTATCCCGATTGAGGCCAGGAAGGCCTGGGGGCGGACTCCCTTAGCGCCAAGGTCGCTGAAGTTCATCACGACGGCCTTCCTGGCCGCTTGGAAGGGCGTCATGCCCCTGGGCACGTCGGTCTCCCAGACGAGCATGTCTGCCTTGAGGACCGCCGCCCTCCCTCCCCCCAGGCTGATGGCTACGACGTCGTCCCAGAAAGGCACTGGCATCGCCGGCATGGGGGTCATGTGCCGGAGCATCAGCTCTATTAGGGCCCTCTCCCCGACCTCGCCCGCGGTCTTCAGTCCCTCTTCACCCTAGACATTTCGGTGGGATCAGCGCAAAAACGTTTGCTCCGTTCCCTAGAAAAACATATTATGTGGCCCCTGAATCCTTAACTAGATCCGTTTCGAGGCTAATGGGATGAACATGCTCGACGACATCAGGGTCCTGGACCTCACCCACGTCTGGTTCGGGCCCTGGTGCACGATGATGATAGCCGACATGGGGGCGGAGGTGATCAAGATCGAGCCCCCTTGGGGGGGCATCGACAGGGTCGCGGAGGGGGCCCTCTTCGGGGGCTCCAGCTACACCTTCCACCACCTGAACATCAACAAGAAGGACCTCACCCTCGACCTGAAGAAGCCCGAGGGGCTCGAGATCTTCAAGGATCTCGTCAAGGTCTCCGACGTCGTCGTCCAGAACTTCAGCCCCGGCACTATGGAGAGGCTCGGCCTAGGGTACGAGGTGCTCAGGGGGCTGAACCCCGGTATCATATACGCGGCCCTCTCGGGCTTCGGCCAGTACGGCCCCTACATGAACAGGAAGTCTTACGCCTCGGTCGCCGAGGCCATGAGCGGCCACACGAGGCTTACGGGGGAGAGGCACGACGAGAACGGCCCTCCCGTAGAGATGGCGCAGGCATACGGCGACCTCGGGCCGGGGACGATGGCGGCCATGTCCATAATCGCCGCCATACGGCACAGGGACAAGACCGGGGTGGGGCAGATGATCGACGTAGCCCAGTTCGACTGCATGGTCGCCTACAACACGGCGATAACCGGTTACACCCTCTCGGGGATGCTCCCCTTGGAGATCAGGAAGAAGTATCCCGTGGCCAGGGGGGTTGGCGGGCTTGTGAAGTGCAAGGACGGGGGCTGGATCCAGGTGGCGGCGTACGCCCCTAGGTTTCTTGACAGGCTCTCCGAGCACTGGGGGGTTGAGGAGGTCACCATGGAGATGATGGCCGAGAGGACCGCGGAGATGACTAGGGACGAGGCCGTTGGATTCTACATCGAGCTCGGCCTCCCCGTCGCCCCGGTCTACCACGTCGACGAGGCGGTCGCCGACCCCCATCTTGCCGCCCGGGGGATGTTCATTGAGGTCGAGCACCCTCTGGCAGGCAGGATAAAGGTGCCCAACTTCCCTGTGAAGCTCTCGGAGACCCCCGGGGTCGTAAAGACGGCGGCCCCCATCCTAGCCCAGCACAGCAGGGAGATCCTCACGAGGCTCCTTGGCCTCTCCGAGGAGAAGGTCGTCGAGTTAGTAAAGGCCGGTGTCACGTCCCTCCCCTGAAGCGCCAAACACCAGATGGCGTCTCGACGACGATTGAGGGGCATTCAGAGGCTGTTGGGAGCCGACCATATCTCTTAAAAACATGAGCCCAATCAATAGAGTTGCGGGCCCCGGTAGCTCAGACGGTCAGAGCGGCAGCCTCGTAAGTTGTTGGCCGCGGGTTCGAATCCCGCCCGGGGCTCCATACTGGTTGTTACACGTCGGAGGCAGGTAAGATTATTTTCTGGGTTGGATATTTTCGTCTACATTTTATTATCATTTTCATTGAGTGGAAGAGGGGTTATGTTGACCTATCGATAAAAGTTGTTGAGACGGCTATCGATATTCCCTCATGGTTGATAGAATCTCTTGAAGACCCTGCAGATCGCAAGGTCCATCCAGAGGGGGAGGTCGTCTATGCTCTTTCCCTTAAGCATGTACAGGTTCCAGCCACCATCAGCTTCCTGTCTCTCCTTGAGCCAGTCGAGCCCCCTTTCTATCTGCTTATCGCCCCCGTCGATGCCGATCTGCGAGAGGGAGTCGAGGGCGGAGAGGAGGTCTGTGAACCAGAACGGGAAAGTGAACCTGGTCCAGTACTTCACATCCTGCCGGCCTGGATACCTCCCCCGCTTGAACAGACTTGAGGCCAGCAGCAACCCGGCTGTTCTGGCCTCCTCGGTCTTTCTGTGTTCTTCGTGAGCTGCGAAGGCCCGCAGCACAATCCCTGTGACTTGGTGGGAGGAGGGCTTCGAGGGATCCGGTTCCAGGGTCTCCGACGCCATCGATGCGTGGTCCAGCCTGGCGCCAACGGTCTGCAGGGGGAGGGCCCACCCCCCGTCGTCCTGCCTTGTGGAGAGGAGCCATTGGAACCCCCTCTCCGTGCGCCGGTCTTTTCCGTAACCCGCCTTGATTAGAAGCTCCATTATTCCCGCCGAGTAGTTCGGGGTGTGCTGGTTTCCGTAGATTCCCCTGAAGTCCCCCTCCTCCGTCTGGCGGCCGAAAAGGAACTCAGAGGCCCCCTCGACGGCTGGGTGCCCCCTGTCGAGGCCGTAGAGTTCCACGAGCCAGCCCAGGACCCGGTAGGTATCCAGCTGGTCGTAGTCCTCTCCCCATTCCGCTCCCGGCCTACTCCCAGGATACCTCCAAGATCCATCACCCCGCTGCCTCCGGACGATCTTGACCAACCCCGGGTGACTCCAGATCCTTTTTGCAGGCTCCTCCTCGTCTCCCAGAAGGTCCCTCCTGACGAGATGGACCAGCGCCGCGTTCCCCGAGGAAAGAAGCAGGGGGAGCGGATCGTATTTTAGACGGGTCCTCCAGCCGTTCATCTCGGCCATGTTTCCAACTGCATGATATAGCCCTAGTGCTTTGAGGTTATCCGTTGTGGGGAAGGTCGGAGAAGTGCATAGCCATGGGCGCATCGCTAAAAGGCCCGAGTAGTATCCTAACTTGTGTATATCACTTCTATATAGGCTGCATAAACCGTCGAGACCGTTGGTTGGCCGCCGCCGACCTTGTCATGAACGAACTCCACTGATAGGGATCCTATTGGGCTAAGGGTATCCCAGGCAGTGGATCTCCAAGCCCTTGCCGAGCCGACGCCGACGATGAGGGTCGCCTTTGTTGCTCCACCGTCTCTCAGAGTAATGCTAGTTTGGGCGTTGCTCCCCGTCTCTGAGTATACCCAGAGGATGATCGATTCGATGTTGCTCTCGTTCGGGCTTGGAAGGCCCACTTCGTCGCTCCTTTTCCTGCTCGCATAAATGTAGTCTCCCAGATCAGGTGTGGAGTCGTGCCTCACGCCGTCGTCGATCGCCCCGAAATGGCTCTGGGATCCGTTCAGGGCCCAGGAGGTGTTAAAATCGCAGTTCGGGTCGTAGTAACTGTGCTTTATCTTCAATATCCTCTGCGTCAGGGACTGCGAACCCGAGTCATTGACGTATGCAACAACGGGGACCAGGGACATCGAAAAGATTAACGCGAGTGCCTGGAAGAGCAGCTTCCCAATCCCTTTCGCCTTTGACCTTCCACCCATCCTTTCATCCTTCCCTTGCGAGTATTTTCGTTGCTCCGAGATACGCCAGGTAAGCAGAAAGGACGACGCTCGATATCCCAAAGAAGTATAGCGTGGTGTGTTGTGAGGGTGTCATGGGGTAAACGACGTTGGTCAAGCCGATGGTGGGCGATATGACGAGCGTCAGAGTCGCCAGCCAGAGGGCCGAGGCCATCGTCAGGGCCGTGTATCGCTTCCTCATGCCATCACCCTGCGTCGGGCCTATGGTGAACTCTCTGCCAGCACCGTGATGGTCACAGTGGTGACCGTGTCGGAGTTGACCGAGTCGGCGGTGGTCGTGAGCTCGAGGTCGAATGACCAGCTCCCCGCCACGTCCAGATCTATGGGGCCGTACGTCGGACTTCCCAGGCTGAGGGTACACGAGGGTTCACCGATGGAGTGATTCGACGAACCTGGGACGTTGGCGAACCTCACGACTATGTCGTAGGTCGAGTATCGGCTCGACAGGGAGTCGAGGTTGCTGACCAGGTATAGGTAGACATGGCTCTCCGACGTCACTATGGCGATGGCATCGCCCAGGCTCGCCACCTCGTTCTTGGTGTAGGTCTTCGTCTGCCCCTCCTTGATGTTGCCGAGATCGGTGCTCTTCAGGGAGATGGTGGCCACCTCCACTATGGTCTGGGTGATGGTCTGAGACGCCTGTTGATACACGTA
>CAZPMB010000043.1:0-15123 GCA_964587735.1 uncultured Candidatus Bathyarchaeia archaeon
ATTTTTTTATCACATTAATTATTTTATATAATATATTAGAAGCCTCATTGTTTATCGAGGAACCGGGCTGCGATTAGGGTGTGCATCTTCGAGATGGGTGGCAACCACTCTAGAGGGACGCACTCGTTCTTCTGGTGGGCTCCTCCCCGCGCGGGGCCGAGGTGGAGGCAGGGGATACCCCCCTCGCCTGTGAAGATGTTGGCGTCCGTGATCCCATAGGCGTACTCGTACAGAGGCGCCCTGCCCATGACCTCCCGGTAGACGGGGTCGAACGCCTCGATGATAGGGTCATTCTTACTCATTACATATGCCTCGTATCGGGGGGGCTTCGTCCTCACCTCGACCTGGGACTTTAGGTTGAGCGACCTAACGAGGCGCTCCATGTCGGCTATGGCCGTCCCAACCGTCTCCCCCGGAACAAGGAGCCTATTCACCTCGAACCTCGCGCTGGCCGGTATGACCACGCTATAAACCGTGTAGCCGCCATCAAACTTCAGGGTGCAATAGTTACCCTTTCCAAAGTCTGGGTGATCGAGGAAACTGAGTTTATCGAGGTTAGCGACGATCTTGGCTGCTTCTTCAACCGCATTGATGCCTAGATGTGGGCGAAAGCCGTGGGCAGCCTTACCCTTGACTTGTATGTCGTATAGGATCTTCCCTGTGATACCGAGAGGTATTGGCTTAGACTCATCACCAGGGTAGGGCTCGGCGAGGACGATGGCGTCGACCTTCGCGAAGTCGGTTTTCAGCATCGCCTTGGCCCCCTTCCCGTAGGCCTCCTCGTCTACGACGCCCGAGAAAGATAGCTCGCCCCTCAGCTCATGGCCGGAGTCCTGGATGGCTTTTAACATGGTTAGGATGTTTGCGAGGCCAGCCTTCATATCGCACGAGCCGAGGCCGTGGAGCCTGTTCTCCTTTAGCACCGGCTCAAACGGGTCTGTCTCCCAGCCCTCGACGACGGGCACCGTGTCCGTGTGTCCGTTAAAGTTTAGTCTTTTACCATCCCTAGAGCCCTTCAGCCTACCATAGACGTTCGGCCTTCCGGGCTCAACCTCATGTAGCTCAGTCTTCAACCCTAAGCCGTCAAGCTCACGCCTCAGGTACTCGGCGAGCTCGCCCTCCCGCCCTACAACAGAGTTGATCCTGATCATCTCCTCCAACTTCCGCATCGTGTAACTGTTGTCTAAACACCTCAGCGCTTCCTTGATCATGACTTTCCCAGCATAACTCAGCCCGAACAGTTATAATAATTACCAAACGAATCAGGTTTAAATCGGGTTTGGCTACAGCAGGCGTTTGTGCAGCGCAAGGCCTTTTCAGTAAAGGATGAAGAGGTTATCAACAATGCGTACTATACTAATGTTATACGAAATTGGAATCCTTTTATTAGATGTCTATTGTGGCAAGAACGCAAGAACATCTTGATCACGCAAGCATGGGATCTGCTTGCGGGCTGCATATGAGGCACTCCATTTTAAAATACTAATGACACAATCTGTGTTGAGGATTGGATTAGTTTGAAGGTTCTCTATGAGGTTAAGGGCCCTAAAACCCTTTACGAGATGACGTGGGAGGAGGCGGGTGAGGCGATCGAGAAAGATGGCATCGCCTTAATCCCTGTGGGTTCTACGGAGCAGCACGGCCTCCACCTCCCCCTAGGCTCAGACTCGATACAGGCGGACGATCTGGCGAGGAGGGTGGTCGCAAAGTGCTCGGAGGAGGGCGTAACCGTTGTTGCCTCCCCGACGATCCCATTCGGCATCAGCCCCCACCACATGAAGTTCCCGGGCAGCATCACGCTCTCGAGCGGAACGCTGATGGCGGTGATCTGGGACGTGGTCGACAGCCTCTATCAGCATGGCTGCCGTAGGTTTGTGCTCCTCCTGGGCCACGGCGGAAACCTCGCCACCCTCAGGCTCGCAGCCCAGGACCTCGCGGCCGAGTACGAGGACTGCCTCTTCCTCGCCCCTGACTGGCTCTCGGTCATGTACGCCCATTACAGCAGGATCCTCAAATCCAAGCGATGGATGGAGGAACACCATAGCGGCGAGGCCGAGACCGCACGGATGATCGCATCCACGCCTGGTCTCGTCCACTTAGATAGGGCGAAGGTTTACTACGCTGCCCCCGAGGTGGATCCATATAGGAAGCCTGACTACGGGGGGAGTCCTGGGAAAGAGGACGGCGCCGTTGGCATGAAGGAGATCACACCCATAGGCTCCATGGGCGACCCAAGGCTAGCAACCGCTGAAACTGGCGAGAAACTCTATGAGATCGCTGCAGACTGGTTAACAAAGGTCATTGTAACCGAATGTGTAAAGAAATAATTTACCATATTTTCATCAGCTAACTCGTATGAGGGCTCCACCTTGAAAAAGAACGCGCTGAAGGGGAAGATATCCGAAGGCGAGGTAACTGTGGGTTCCTTCCTCTTTACCCCCAGCCCGACTGTGATGGAAATCCTCGGCTACGCCGGGTTCGACTTCGTAATCATCGACGCCGAGCATTCGCCCACCGGGGCGCTGGACACGGTGAACCTAGAGAACATTGTCAGAGCCGGAGAGGTGTCGGGCACAATACCCCTCGTGAGAATCCCCGAGCGGTCTAGGATAACGACCCAAAAAGTGCTGGACGCAGGGGCCTTAGGAGTTGTCGTTCCCATGATCCAGACCAGGAGGGAGGCCGAGGAGGCTGTCCTTGACGCCAAGTACCCACCGCTTGGACATCGTGGTAGCTGTTATCTGACCAGGCCAACCCAGTTCACGGCAGCTTTCACACCGGACTACTGGGCCGAGGCGAATAGTAACACGATGGTCATTCCGTTGATCGAGTCCAAGACTGCCGTGGACAACCTCGAGGACATACTGTCTGTTGACGGCATCGACTTTCTATTCTTCGGCGCTCGCGACTACTCCATGTCGCAGGGGCACCCAACAACCGATGACCCCGAGACGAAGAGGGCCATCGAGCACGTCAAAGATGTCTGCGAACGCAGTGGCGTCCCTCTCGCCAGGTTCCTCTACCCGCCTTACGATAGGTCGGTTAGACAGGCAATGGACGAGGGTTTCCGAATCCTCGTTGTGGGCGGGGACGTGGCGCTGCTGTACCAGGCGTGCAGGGACGTCATGAAGAGCGTCGGGCGATGAGGGTGGAAGACAACTATTCAAGCCACCTCGAATCATCGAAGTCGGCAACTGCGAGGACCTCGCTCTGCGCCCCAACGAGGCCACTTGTGCGGCAGGCGTAGATGAGGCCGTCGGTCGGCGACCTAATCTTCTCGACCTCCTGCAGGGTGTAGGGATTGTAGATGTTGGCGAGGACCTCGCCCTTCCTAACCTCTCTCGAGGGCTTAAGTATGCCCACATCTTCGGCCTCCATTCCCGACACAAGGTATCCGCTGCGGGTTGCGCGAACGTGGGGCGCCTTTCTGAAGTAGAGCTGACGCCTGGGGACCTCCTGCTCCCCATCGAGCATGCCGAGGCTGATCATTACGTTTCGGACGCCTAAGGCGCCGAGGCGCTCGCATTCTCTTTCGTAGGCCTCTGAATGGCCTCCCCCTCCGATCTCAGGCGCAATGCCTGGGATGCCCAAACGCTCGGCGTAATCTGTTAATGCAGTAAGTACCCCGCCGATGGATCCTCCCGTAGGGTCATGAATTAGGCCGAGGCCGAATGCACGGGCTAACTCCATTATCGTTGGGCTGGCTCGGTTGTAGAGCATCTTCTTCAAGGAAATTGGGGCGCGCTGGCCGTGGAAGTCGATGACATGCGTACAGCGGCTGATGACCTCATCTGCGATAACCGAAGCCATCCGCATGGTGAGGGAGATGTCTGTGGCCTCCATGCTGCCAAAGAGAGGCGTCAGCCGGCGACCTGGGAACACTCGGTTCAGGTTGGCGAAATCCACTGTCTCCTCCGGCGGCTCTGGTGTCTGCCTGGTCTGGTGGGCAAAGGCGATCGGGTTCGCCACGGGGACTGCGAGGACCGAGCCCCTAAGCCTTTCTAGGTTAAGCTCAGTAAGTATACGCCTTACGATCCTGTTGGAGTAATACTCGGTGCCGTGGACGCATGCGAAAAGGCCCAGAACTGGCCCATCGCCGCCGCCTCGGACGACGTGCAAGGGGATGGCAAGCTCGGTTCCATCAAGCATATCAACGATGGGCAATCGGAGGAAGATGCGGCTTCTGAGCTCGACGGCTTGGCCCCGGATTGTTAATTGTTTTGACACGATGGTAATGAACCCAAAGTTATTTAAAGTCTGTAACCCTACGCCTCTTCCTTTTCGATGGTTTTAAGTTGCGCCCTATACATGTTGACGACCTCGTCGATCTGGGTAGCGTCCTCAGGCGACTTGTCCTCCCTCCACCGTATGAACCTTGGGAAACGTATCGCCAGTCCAGAATCCTCCCTCAGCCGGTTGAACGCGCACGTGTGGATTGGACTGAGGGTGATCTCGTCGCCCAGGATCTCTATGATGGTGACCGGGCTGAACCAGATGTCCGCCTCGAGGAGCGAGTCGACCCTTGGATGGCGCTCGCCGCGCCTCAGCTCCTCGAACTTCTTCGGGAGGCTCTCCAGGTCCTCGTCGGTGAATCCAGAGCCCACCTTGCAAACCGTCCTGAACGTGTCGGCTTCCGGATCGTATGCGGCCGTGAGAAGAGCGCCGTAGCTTCCAGCCCTTCTTCCACGCCCGTAGAATGCTCCTACGACGACTAGGTCAACGGGCTCCACCATCTTGCTCTGGTAGCTCCTCTTAAGCTTGACCCAGAGCCATGAGCGGGCGCCCGCCCTATAGATCGAGTCCTTGCCCATCGACTTGACGACGAGCCCCTCCGTGCCCTCTGCGATGGCCTCCTCGAAGAACCCCTCCAGCTCTTTGACCGAAGACGGCTCCAGGGCCTTCACTATCTTGAAGCGATCCGTCTCCTCGACGACCTTCCTCAGGCGCGAGCGGCGGACGCCGTAGGGCTTCAGGGTCAGGTCGTCCCCATCTGCGTAGAGGCACTCGAAAAGGAAGACGGCGACGGGGAACTTCTCCATCATCTCCTCGATCCTGTACTTCCGCCGCCGCTGCATCAGGGTCTGGAACGGCTTCATCTCCCCCGTGTCCGAGTCCATGGCGACGGCCTCCCCCTCGAGGATTGCCTCGCCGGCCCTCACCTGCTTGAGGGCGTATTCAACGGCGTCGGGGTACATGCCAGTGATGTTCTCAAGCCGCCTCGAGAAGATCTGTACGCTGCCCCCCATCTTGTGGATCTGGAACCTCTCCCCGTCAAGCTTGTACTCAGCGGAGCAGCGGCCTAGCTTCTCCATCGTCTCCTCAGGGGTGGAGAGGCGCTGAGCAAGCATCATCCTGATGGGCTTCCCGACCACGACCTTCACGTTCTCCATCGCGTCAATGCCCTTCTCGGCTAGGGTCCTGGCGACATAGCCGAGGTCGCTCGTGAGGTTGTATGCCCTCTCCAGCAGGTCTCGGTTTTCCGCCGAGTCCGTGCGGGCCAGGGCGAGGGCGTCGAGCATCGTCATGTCCCCGACCCCGAGCCGGAGAGCCCCGACAACCGTCCTAGCCAGGTATCGGGCGCCGAGGGGCGTGGTGTTGACCAGCAGCCTCACGAGCCTGTCGATCTTCCTGTCGCTGCTCCCCTTCCCCGACTCCTTCGCTATTTGATCTAGGGAGTTGTAGACCTCTGAGACGGTCAGCCGCTTTCCACCGAGCGTGCCCACCCTCTTCCCTTGGAGGACCTTCTCTGCGGCGAGGCCTATGTCGCCTGTCTCCGTCATAAGGGCCTCCACATCTTCCTTCTTCAACCCCGATGCCCTGGCGATGGTCCCGATGGCCATCTTCTCGGCCATCCCGATCTCTGGTTCACCTGTCCAATCCGGGTGGATCTTGCCCTGGGTGAGGTAGATCACCATCTCCAGCTCGTCTGGGGCGGCTTCCCTGAGAAGTTCAGCGAGTATGTCGGTCATCTCGAGGCGTTTAGTCGTCAACTCCAGCCTCTCATACGTCTCGACAAGGGTGGAATAGAGCATAATGACCAGAGGAGTTGTCGAATTCTGGGGGTATAAACCTTTCAAAGAGGGTTTAGACGGTGTACCTGCAAGCGTTCCTCTCGCTGATGCTCTTTGACTCCATGAGGGCGTCGATGAGGCAGTACTCTCCTGCTCCCCCCACTATAACGTCAAAGACGTACCTGATCCCCCTCTCCCCCTCTATCTGCGTTAGCATGTTCGGCGGGAAGAAGCCCTTATCCATGTTGTCCCAGATCATGCTGAGCCTTGGGAAGTTGTGGTGTCTGAGAGTCACGTACACCCTATAGTTGGTAACCATATCGACGTATTGCATTGCCCAGAAGCATGCGAGGTCTTCTAGGCTTCTGATGGGCTCGCATCCCCCTTCGTTCTCGATTATCTCCATCCCCTTGACGAGCTTGTCCATATGGTCGCTGATAATATGCTCCCGAGTCGCCGTGTATATGGTGTCACCACCAATGTGGTCATCGGCGTGAATCACCTCATGGCTCGCTGCATAGTGGGCCATGGTGTTTGGAATGTCAGGGATGTCGAGCGGCCTATCACAGAAGGGGATCTTCCTGTCCAAGGTGATTGTGGCTGGTGGCTCAAAGGAGCCATAGGTCATCTGATATGCCCCCCCTCTCCTCCTCTGTAGTGGTACTGCCTTGAACCTCCCCCTCTTGAGCCTATCGTTGGTCACCCGTATGTGGGGGCACAAGGGCAATTCGAGCTCTCTCTGTGCTTCGGTGATCAAATCGATTGATTCGAAGACGAGCCTCCTCACGTCCTCAGAGGTGAGCTCTCTCCGCCCCAACAACCTATATCTGATGTTGATAGTAGATCGGAAATTTAAGGAACGTGGTGTCTAAAGGCCCTACTCAGTCAAAAATATAGCTGGGACCCCGGTTAGGAGCCTCAGCTTTAGTGGTTGTCCTTAGGCAGGAGTCGGTTGATCACGGGAGCTTCCGCAAGTTTTGCTTGAAGTACTCCTCTATATCCTTCTTCTGCTTGTCGGGTATCGTCTTCTCGAATGGAAATGCCGAGGCCTCGGCTACGTACCTGTTCAGGAAGAGTTCGACGAACTCCCCGTGGGCCTGTAGCGTCTTTGGGCTGAGCCATTGGATGCTGTCCTCAGCGCTGTGCATGAGCACATTTGTGGGGGCTCGCCTGGAGAAGGAGACGCTGGGGATGCCAACGGCCGAGATGGATGTCCCGTCTGATGAGTAGATGCTCTCCTCGACGTTGAAAACAACCCCGGTCTCCTTTGAGAGGAGCTTGACCGAGGACGTCAGATCAGGAGGACCGAGGACGTGAGACGAGTTCGTGCCGATGAACGCCCCGTGGACGTCGAGGTTGATGCAGAGCAGCGTCATGTCGAGCTCCGTCTCAGCCTCCTCGTTCTCCTTCTTAGCCTTCTCCGAGCTCTCCCTGAGCCTCTTGGCGTAGTCCCTGCTCCCCAGCAGGCCTAGCTCCTCGCACCCCCAGGCGATATAGCGTATTGTCCTCTTGGTGCCCCTCTCCTTGAAGACGCGGGCGAGCTCCAAGACAATGGCCGTGCCCCCAGCGTTGTCCTCGGCGCCCTGGACCTCCAAGACTGTGTCGTAATGGCCCCCGATGAGGACGATCTCATCGGGCCTCTCGCACCCCTTCAGCTCCCCTATCACGTTGCTGGACTTCACCTTCATCTCCTCTGACTCGGCCACGAGACGAACCCTCTTCGCCTTCCTCTCTAGAAGCTTCAGCCCTTCCTCGTAGGTCACCCTGGCTGTGGGGAACTCCCCAAACCTCTCCTTCACGATCGCGCTCCCCCAGAGGTTCTTCGCCAGGATCCTGGGCGATGACTCGATGAAGATCAGCGCCAGAGGCTTGAGCCTGGACATTATGCCGTAGGCCTTCTTCCTGTCCTTTGGTGTGCCCGAGGTCAGGATCACCCTCCCGGTTATATCTGGCGTAAGGTGCTCCTCGTCTGGCGTATCGATGTGGATGAGGTCTCCCACGACCCCTTCCGGCCCGGTGCTCCCGTATAGGGGCATCACCTCGCATTGAACATTCTCACGGTATGGCTCGAGGACCTCCAAGCCCTTCGAGACGACCCTGCCAGTCGTCACCTCAAACTCCTCTAAACGGGTCTCGAGGCCGAGGGCCCTGAACTCTGAAGCGATGTACTCCGCCGCCCTCTTCTCCTCCTCGCTCCCGCTGGGCCTGGTCCCGATTCCTACCGCTAGCCTCTCAAGCTGCTTGAAGGCCCTTTTTCCATCGAACATCAAATCTGTCATGATGGATACCTCGCCCTACCTCAGGCGACCAACTTTATTAAACGTGTTTGTGCCTGAGAAGGGCTGAGAAAAAAATGTCGAAGGCTATTTCAGATTATAATAGGGCGCCAGAGCTCTGCAATTATTTGTTTGTAACGACACTTCAGGCAGGTTAATCTACGCCCATGTCTGAATGGAATTTGTATGCTGCCTCTTGGCGACGAGAACCCGACGAAGCTCATGCCCCTCGTTAACTGGTCCATCATAGTCACGTGCCTCCTCGTTTTCCTCTGGCAGACGTCGGGCGGAAACCGCCAGTTCTATTACACCCTTTTTGAATACGGGCTTGTGCCCTCAAGGGTCGTCTCAGGAAAGGGCCTCTATACCTTCGTTACCAACATCTTCCTCCACGGCAGCTGGATCCACCTGTTGGGCAACATGCTATTCCTCTGGATCTTCGGGGACAACATTGAGGACTGCTGCGGCCACCTCCGCTACCTAGGATTCTACATCGCCTGCGGAATCGCTGCATCGGTCTTCTGGGTGCTCACCTCCTTGGGCTCTCACATGCCGGCCGTCGGGGCGTCTGGAGCCATCTCCGGCGTTCTTGGCGCCTACTTCGTTCTCTACCCCAAGAAGCGTATACGCACCCTAATAGGTCTCGGCATCTTCTGGAGTGTAGTACGTATACCTGCCTTTGTGATGATCGGCCTCTGGTTCCTCTACCAGTTTGCGCTCGCCCTGATCCCGATGGATGCCTCTGTGGCCTACTGGGCCCACATTGGAGGGTTCATCGCCGGATTGATCCTCTCCATGATACTGAAACCTAAGTTACGGGTATCAAAAGCCCACTATCTGCAAGACTTAAGATAGTTGCTGCAAGAACCGGGCCAAGAGAGCCTATTTAAGAATCTTGATCGTCGAGGGTTTGAAGCCCTCCTCTAGGAGAGTGTCGAGGGAAATGGCCCTCCCTTCCGCGAGAGCGATCTTCGCACGTGCTCCCTCAGAGAAAGAGAGGGCTGCCACCGTGACGGGGTGGGTCAGGGATCCGGAGGCGAGGACCTTCCCAGGGACAGCGACAACCCCTCCGGTTTCTGTGTGCCTGTCGATCCTGCTCAGGTTCACGGCGCTCCTCCTCCTCTTCGGCCCATCGAGCTCATCGGCGAGCGCTGCCCAGATGTCCCCTCCTCCCTTTCGAGAGGCGTTGCGAAGGGACTTAGCTGTCTTCTTCAAGTCGGCGTTCATGCTTCTGGCTCCTCATCCTCCTCTTCCTCCTCGAACTCACCTGAACCGACGCTGTAAAGCCCCCGTGCCGCCTGCTCCGCCACCTCGAACTCGGTGATCTCGTCGTTGGTCTCCCCCCTCTCTATTTTGCCTGAGAACTCATCGAGCTTCGCGACGATGATCCTTGCCGCCTCGGTCACGATCCTCTCAGGCGGGAGGCACCCAGTCGACTCGACTGTGAAGAGGAAGGCATCTGACTTAACGGCCTGATTCAGGGCATTCTTCTCCGTGCATGCCTTCGCGCATTCCCCGCAGATGGTGCACGTGTAGATGTCGACGACCTTTAGCTTTCCACCTTCGAGTGAGAATACGCCTCTGGGGCATGCCTCAACGCACTTGCCGCAGACGGTGCACGCCCTCCCGTTGACGTCAATCTCCGCCACGTGTTGGTAGATCGCCGACGAGACGGGCTGCCACTTCGCATGGACCTTGCCCGTGCCGAGGCGGGCATAGGCCTCCAGGCGGATCGCCTGGCCGGGCGCGATCTTCGCCAGCGGAATGCTCGGGCTTGAGGGAACAACATTCGGGTTTTCTGAGACGAGGTCTCCGGAGGTAACGGTCCTATTCCCCGTTTCCGCCTTGACATCGAGGGTGAGGACTACCCTGCATTGGCTGCAGCCGAGGTCGCTGCCACACTTGCACTGTTCAGGGAGGACATAGCTGTCGAGGTCGGTCTTCAGGGGCACGAGGCATATCCTATGGGAGAGGATCTCGTCAGGTACGGGGGACGAGTTGTCGAATATGAATAGATCATCGATCACCATGCATGGTACATCGGCGATCATGGTCCTCCTCAGGGCGTTTGCGAAGGCGATGTCAACGCCTTCCAAGACGAAGCGGATGGTGTCGCCTTCGATGCTAAGGATCTCGACATTCATCACTATCGCCACCGGAGGCTATGGCCTCCGTCCCCGTCTGCCGCCTGGCTTGCGCGTCCCATCGTGGGGCATCGGCGTCGTCTCCTCGATCCTCCCTATCTGGAAGTCGCTCCTTGCAAGCGCGCGTATCGCGGCCTGAGCGCCAGCACCAGGGGTTTTCGATCCCGATCCCCCGGGTGCCCTCACCTTGATGTGGATAGCGTTGATTCCCTTGTCCTTCGCCGCGTCTGCGACGAATTGGGCCGCCTTCATGGCGGCGTACGGCGAAGGCTTCAGCCTGTCTGCCTTCACGAACATGCCCCCAGAGGCGGAGGCGATCGTCTCGGCGCCTGTTAGGTCCGTCATGTGGATGAGGGTGTTGTTGAAGCTGCTAAAGATGTGGACGACCGCCCACTTTTCCCCTTCACTCAACGGGTTTTCCTCCTGGGGTCTCTCTCAGGGCGATCTCCCTCCTCAACGTGTGGTCCTTAGCATTCAGCGGGCTTGACTCGGCGTAGTCCAGGCTTGCCTCCTCGTCCCGCCTCACCAAGTAGCCAGGAGACCTAACCTTCCTTCCACTAATGGCCACATGTCCGTGGGTGATGAGCTGCCTAGCTTGGTACATTGAGTTCGCCATGCCCCTACGGTAAAGGACAGTCTGAAGCCTCCGCTCCATGAGGTCTTGGATGCTCATTTCGAGGATGTCCTCCAGCTTAGCCTTTTCTTGGACGAGGCCGAGGCCGTGCAGCTTCCTGATCATATCCCTCTCCCTTTCAGCCCGTTCGACTGGGTCCATGGAGAGCATCTCCCTCGCTCTCCGCCTCAAGGTGCTCAGCTTGGTCCTCGTATGCCAGAGTTCTCTCTTGTTCCTGAGTCCGTAGACTCCGAGGAGCTTTAGCTCCTCACTGAGGCTGGCAGTGTCGTAGGGACGCTTCGGAGTTGTATAGAGCTTGTGCTTCTTCTTGGGATCCCCCAACTATTGCTCCTCCCGCTTCTGTTGCTGTATACCTTTCTTACTTACACCAACACTCCTTCCCTTACGTGCTGTTGTCTTTGTGTGCTGGCCCCTAACCTTTAGGCCCTTCGCGTGGCGGTCGCCCTTCCATCCCCTCGTCTCCTTCATTAGGTCGATGTCTTCCTTCTCCACGAGGGCGAGGTCCGAGGTTAGGAAGTGGAGGTCCTCACCGGTCTGCGGGTTTTTCCTCCGGTTGAACATCCACGTCGGCATCCCTCTTGAGGCAGGGTTCTCCAGTATGTCATCTAGGCGCCTGACATCGGAATCGGAAAGAGCCCCAAGCCTCTCCTCTGGGTTGAGACCAAGGTTCTTGATCATAGTCCTGGCGAGCCTTATTCCAACGCCCTTTATATCGCAGAGGGCGTATGGCAGCAGCTTGGTCCCATCCAAGTTCGACCCATGGAGCCGAACGATGTAGTTGAACTCTCTGGACACGCGGAAATCTCCCGACTCAGTAGGTTAACGATCAGCATAAAAACCTTGTTTTTAAAGGTATGCCCCGTTCCCCTTTAAAGGAACCATTCATTAAAATACTAGACTCAGTCAGACCCTAGCAATATACGGCAATGATAAACCCCTTTGAACCGAAAAAATGGGTTCTTCTAACTTTGTTCAACCTCATCTTCAACATGACTGCTCAAAATAGAATGTATCTATTAGTTGTAGCTAAAATTATGATGATGATGGAGTTTTAATTGTATTACGGGTCAAATGAAAGTAGGTAAACCTTCAATTCTCACCTTTTTGCCTTGGGCGTCGTTATAGTTGGCTTAATCCCTCCGAGCCTTATGGAGTTGAGGATGACGGCGAGGCTGAGCCCCATATCGCCCACCGCTACGGCCATCCATAGGCTGACGAGACCGGGGAATGCGAGTGCGGCCACCGCCACCTTGATTAGTATCGAGGCGGCGATGTTCTCCCTTATGCGCTCCATGGTCGCCCTGCTAAGGTCGAATAAGTATGTCAAGCGTCCTAATACGTCCTCCATGAGAGCGATGTCCGCCGTCTCGAGGGCGGCATCACTGCCTATGGCGCCCATGGCGATACCAACATCGGCGGCTGCGAGGGCTGGTGCGTCGTTGACCCCATCCCCCACCATGGCGACGGGCCCGTGCTGTGATCTTATCTTTTTCAGAGCGTCGACCTTCTCCTCTGGGAGCAGGTTGGCTACATAGCCGTCCATCCCGAGCTTCTCAGCGATTGCCTTTGCGGTTGCCTCGTTGTCGCCTGTGAGCATCTCAACCCTCAATCCCCTGCGCCTCAATTCAGAGATTGTCTCCCCAACCCCCTCCCTCAGCTTATCCATGAGGGCGATGGCCCCAACTGCGCAGTCCCCCTCAGAGACCAGGACTACAGTCTTACCTTCGGCCTCTAACTTCTCAACGACGCCGTTCAGGGGAACTATCCCCAACTCTTGGAAGAGTCGAAGGTTCCCGATGCAGCAGGTCTTGTCGTCTATGCAGGCCTCGACGCCCTGGCCTACGTGGGCCTTAAAGCTGGTCGTCTCACCGATCTCGATCCCTTCCTCTCTGGCCTTATCCAAGATCGCCTTCGCTATCGGGTGTTCAGCCTTCCCTTCGAGGGCTGCTGCCCTTCTCAGCACCTCCTGCTCGGGTATGCCCTGGGAGATGATGTCCGTGACGCCCAACTCCCCCATTGTCAGCGTACCGGTCTTGTCGAATGCCAGGGCCCTTGTCCTGCTCACCTGCTCTAGGTAGTTGCTCCCCTTCACGAGAACCCCGTTTCTCCCAGCGCTTGTTATTGCTGAGACCATGGCGACGGGGGTGGAGATGGCAAGGGCGCACGGGCAGGCCACGACGAGCATTACGAGAGACCTGTATATCCAGTCGCTAATGGGTTGCTGCAGGATCGATGGCGGAATGGCGGCCACGACGACGGCCAGGACGATAACGCCCGGTGTATAATACCGGGCGAAGCGATCGACGAAGGCCTCCGTGGGGGACCCCCCTCTCTCCGCCTCTTCGACCATTCGCATAATCTTGGACAACATGGTCTCCTCCGTCATCCGGGTTACCCTGACCAGGATGAAGCCGTCGATGTTCATCGTCCCGGCGTATACCTCATCGCCAACCCTTTTGTACACGGGGACTGACTCTCCAGTGATACTTGCCTGGTTGAGGCTCGAATCCCCTTCGATCACCACACCGTCCAATGGGACCCTGTCGCCGGGCCTGAGGACAAAGATGTCTCCTGGCCATACCTCTTCGACAGGTATCTTGACCTCTTCTCCGTCCTTCCTTATGGTCGCCGCCTCCGGCTTCAGCTCCATGAGTGCCTTTATGGACCTGCGGGCCCTGTCCGACGCATATTCCTCGAGCCTCTCCGCTAAATTGAACAGAAAAACTACGGCTGCCCCCTCCTCGAGGTGGCCTATCACCGATGCACCAAGGGCCGCGATGGTGATCAATAGGTTGATGTTGATGTTACGCCTCAGCAGGCTCCTCAAGCCCATCTCCGCAATCCTGTAGCCCGAGAGGGCCATAGTTGCCAAGAACAGGAGATCGGAGAGAAAGTTCGGCTCCAGGAAGTGTTCCATCGCCAATCCGGCCAACATCATCAGCCCTGATAGGGCGAGAGGCAGCCACCCACCCTCGGAGTGCTCGTGAGCGTGCACGCGCTCAGCGTGTCCCTGGTCGTTGTCCGAATTCAATTCTCAGCCGCCTAGCCATATCTGTGAACGGTCTAGCCTCTGTTTATTAATATAATGCTATGAATCGAAGAAATATTATTAATATTTAATAAGAAGATTACAAAATATTAATAAGATTTCGATGACGGTGATAAGCATCTCCCTCTCTCCCGACCTCGTGGAGAGGCTCGACAATTTCGTGGAAAACTCCGGGTATTCGAGCCGCTCAGAGGCGATAAGGCTCGCGGTGAGGGACACCCTGTCCCAATTCGCACTTCAGAGGCTGGAGAGAGGTCAGGTCGTGGCCACTATTACGGTCATCTCCGATAGGGAGAGGCATGACATAAACTCGAGGCTTATGGAGCTCAGGCACGAGTTCGAGGAGAGCATCTTCAGCAACATGCACCTCCACATCGGTGGAGGCCAGTGCGTGGAGATCTTCGTTGTTCAGGGACGCTCAGAAGATGTGATGGGCTTCATCTTGAAGGTGCGCGCGGTCAGGGGCATCCGCGAGGTAAAGTTCACATTAACCCCATTCGACGGGGCGACTCGAGCAACTGAGAATAAATGACGGGGTCGAGCGCTTGGCTAAGTGTGTATACTGCCCGACCCGTTCGTAGTAGATGCCTCTATTGATATACGTACCGGCTTGTTGTCGTATCCCTCTGTGCGTGCAATTTTATGCCTGGTTGTGTTCGTCTCGTAGGTGAGGCCTGAGATGCTCAAGTTCACGCTGCCGACGGACGTGCTCATGTCCAGGTCGAACCCTACTTCAACGGTTTTTTCGACTGTCACGTCCACATTCCCGTTTGTGGTTCTCAGCCCGTAGCTCCCGCTCCGCGTACAGGGGAGGCTAACACTGATTCGGCCATTCGTTGTACCTGCCGTGAGGTCGGTCGCCTGAACCGAGCCCTCAATCGCCCCATTCGTGGTTGAGGCCTGTATCGTCGTTGCATCAACCCCGTCGAATACGATCGCACCGTTTGTTGTTTTGAGCACGAGCGTACCGCCCGTTAGATCCTTGACGGACACGCCCCCGTTCGTTGTT
>CAZPMB010000043.1:15223-17759 GCA_964587735.1 uncultured Candidatus Bathyarchaeia archaeon
GGCGCCGCCGTGGAGGTTCCTAGACTCGTCGACGGAGTATTTGTAACCTCCCATCCACGAGCCAGGCCACAAGGCACCAAAACCTGATGTGGCCACAAGGGCTATCACGAGCCCGGCGGCGATCGGAGAGATGAGGCCTCCAAACGAGAAGCCGGGACTCAGGTATGATAGGAGGGCTGAAGCGACTATGGCGCCGCCTGCGATGATGAGGAGCCATGCGACCATCTGCGATGATATGTCGAGGTAGGTGAAAAGCAGCCAACCGACCCCTAAGCCAACGAGAAATCCCCCGAATCCAAGCCCTCTAGGGTTTCCCATTTCAACCATCAGCGTAAAATGGGGGAGCCATATAAACCCTTTGGGCAACCATCTCACGCCCCTATCTCAACCGTCTGCGTGATGTCAGGGGCTTCCAAGCCACTTATACCGATTATAACTGTTACTTCTTGACCGTTGTCGGTTGAAGCTCAAAGAGCTGTCTTGAGGTTGAACAGCAAAGTTGGAAGCCAGAGAGTCCATTCGAAGGGGGTAATGATGATATTTCTCACTGGCTTCCACTTTCAATGTTGGTCAACATTTATTTCGATTCAATGTAGCATGCAGAGAGCCCCGTTGGTAACATCTTTCACGTCGTTGATGTGGACGTTGGAAGGGACAATAGTTGCAGTATACCTAGTTAATCGCGCTTGAGGGATTCGCCGTAGGTGATTAGGGTTATCGTGGTCTTCACTGTCTGTAGCCGCCTGATCTTGTTGAACACGATCTCCTTAACCTTGTCCATGGACTCTGCCTCAACTTGGGCGATCACGTCGTAGATACCATACAGGGAGTGAACTCCCTTGATCTCGGGCACCCGGCTCAGGGCATCTACGACTGTTTGCTCCTGCCCGAGCTCGGTGTTTATGAGGACGTACGCCTTCATTGCGACCACTCCTGAGACATCTCCTACAATTAGATCATCGGAAGAGTATATCTATGTTTTTGCTTTCCTAGTAGGGCACCATTTATCGAGACACAAATGGAGTTCATTATGGGAATCTTCTAGAAAAGGTCAAAAAGAAACTAGGGTTAGTAGGCTCCTCTTTTTGGGCCAGTTTGCCTTAAACCTTTCTCTTAGATATGCTCATCTAGCAATTTACTCTATCCAGAAGCCGATTATGGTGCCGGTTATTATGGTCTCCTTCACGTGCCAGGCCTTGTCTATCTCCTTTTGGTCGAGGACCCTTTCGGTTTCGTATTCGAGGAGAACGAGCTTCACGTCGAAGTACTTGCCCATCATCGACTCCGTGCATATGATTCCGCCCAAGACCAGCGTCTCAGAGTGCCAGGGGGCTAATCTCACGTCCGAGACGCCCCCCGATTCCCATTCCTCGGTGCCGTCTGCCCTCCAATGCACGGCTAAGACGTAGGTCGTCTCCACGTTTCCGGTGTTCTTGACACTTGCCTTGAAATGCACGGTCTGGCCGACTTCCTTCTCCAATGTCTGGGGCTCCATCGCCGAGGCGGGCAGGATGATCTGCCCCGATACGCCTGATTCCCCTGTGTAAAGCGCCCCTTTATAGAGCAGACCAGTCATGGAGACGGTAGCCAACAACAGCATTGCCAGTATCTGGTGTGCCGCTCGAATAGATTTAGCTGACACAAAATCACCTTCTTGTCTTCCTTCCGCTGTCCACAATATACTCTGTTGAACAAATCTTAAATCGATTCTGAAGTTCTCCTAAATAACATTATGAACAATGAATCATCCTGATTTATAATAAGAAAGCATCATCCCACGCAGAAGATCGAATATATGGATCTTCTACGGGAGATCGATACAGCTGAACAGTGAATGCTCATCGTTATCTGCGGACCGGCTGGGGCGGGAAAGACGTCAATAGCCCACAGATTGGCTGAAAAATTAGAGGGAGCTCCGATCATTTCCTCTGACAGGTACAGGAGGAAGGCATACGATAGGGTGATGAAGGAGGTGGAGAGCAGGCTCGGAGATAAAGTGTACATGATCGTCGATGCGACTTTCTACAGGAGGAGGTGGAGGGAGAGGCTGATGGAGGTCGTCAGGGACAGGCAGAAGGTCTTTACGGTTCTCGTCGATTGTTCTCTTGAGACCTGTCTGAGGAGAAACAGCGAAAGGGATGTCCCCATCCCGGATAAGGCGGTGCGTATAATCTGGAGCGAGTTCGAAAGGCCCGTGGATCACGACATATACATAAACACGGATGAATCCAGCGTCGAACAAGCTGTTGAAAAGATATTAATGCGATTAAAGGTTAATTGAATCCAAAAAGCGAATGGCGGATGATTTTCTATGCGCTTTTTAATAGGGTGTTGACAGGAACACATCATTATCTTCTGCGAGGTCACCTCCTTAACCTTGTGGGGTTAAGGCTATTATCGTCAATTGGTTCTTTGAGAATGATCGATGAGACGCTTTGAGGCGAGGATTGCCTGAACATGGTCGAGGTAGTGGACGAGCCCAAGCTGAGGAACAGGGTACAAGTGTTCGACGACCGATTCCAGGCGGGGGAGCTGT
>CAZPMB010000044.1:0-17100 GCA_964587735.1 uncultured Candidatus Bathyarchaeia archaeon
GTAACGTTGAACGAGTCTCCAATATCGATTAAGAGAAGCCCTGAGAGCATGCCGGATATTGCCGCTACTATTCCGAAGATCACTAAAGTGAGTAAAAGGGGATAATAGGATTTGACTTCAGTTATTTTATCTGATTTATTATCCAAGTCACAACGTCCTTGAAATTTTTAGACGCTCGTGCGCGTGGCGGGGACATGGACTCGAAGACTTTTACCTCGATGCCCCTCATAGATGACCCCTCTAAGGTTTAAGCTGTCATGAGGCCTATTAACCTTCGCGCGCGTAAAATCGAACGACATCCCCCGTCTTATCCGGACTCGGTATGAAAGCAACATCCTGAGCAAAATGATTCTCTTTTGTCAGCCATTCACGTACTCTCGCTTGATTCACCTGGGGAGATAGTCGTCTCTACGGGGATGGAAGATGTCGAGTATGATCGTGCCCTTTCCTGTGACCCTGAAGTTATGGTGTTCGTTAGAGTCGAAGATGTAGGAAGAGCCGGGTCCAAGCTGTACGGTTTTTCCACCAGCAGAAAGCTCGGCCGATCCCTTAACTACAAACCCCATCTGCTCATGAGTGTGGCTGTGCGAAAGCGTCGCGCCAGGCTCAACCTCATAATACACGAGCATGAGGTTCTTTGAGTGAACCAGCACCTTCCTAACCACACCCTTCGCAAACTCTTCTCCCTTAACCTCATCCAAATTCAAAGCCTTCATACTCTCACACCTCGATCGGAACTAATCTGTTCTTTAAGCAGTTTCAAAAACAGCTAAGTTCATCTCATACTAATAATTTTCTAAAAGGAATCAGATATTAATATAACCCGCCACTATATTGAAAGCAACACCCTGAGCTAACGAATAAAAAACCACTGTAAGCAGCTGCCATTGCTGGTCGGTGTGCCGGCCGTAACCCATCTTCTGTTCTAGGCGGCATCCGGCTTAACGGGCCACCCGCGCCTCTTGCAGGCCTTCACAGGCGCCTATTCGCCCTTTCACCCCGCTGGGTCGGCCGTCTCATCCGAACCGACGGCGTCCTCGACCCTGCTCGGGCGTCATCGCGTTGCCGTCGGGGGTCTCGTTTCTGTCCGGTGCCAGAGGTCTCCCCCTGCGCCTCGCGGCGCCGCGGTCCTGCTCGGTGGATGGAGTTTCCCCAGGCCCAATGGCCCGGCAGCCGCCCGCCGGCTCACCGACCGCGGATCTAATGCGAGGCCTGTTCTATAATCTTTTCTCGACTCCCCTTTTCTACTGCCGGGTGAGGGCCGGACTCCTCTTCTTCCTCATTCCGATCGGGTAGCTAAGTAGGCGGAACTCGCTGAGTGTTAACAGGCGGGCAAACGCGTGGATGGTATCGTTTATATTTCTAATGGATAAGGCTCTACGCAGAGACCGCAAACCTAATTCTGAGCCGGGTGCGTGGTTTGAGGTAGGAGAGATTGACTGAGGGGAAGCGGTTCATCGCTTACGATGCCTACGAGAGGCTCGCGGACGAGTATGCGAAAAGAATCGACGAGAAGCCCCACAACGCCTATCTCGAGAGGCCGACGACCCTCTCCCTTCTCCCCGACGTGAGGGGGAAGAGGGTCCTCGACGCGGGATGCGGCCCCGGCGTCTACTCCGATTGGCTAGTGAGGCATGGGGCCGAGGTCGTCGCCCTAGATGCCAGTCCAAAGATGCTCGAGCACGCTAGGGAGAGGCTCGGAGACGCCGTCGACCTAAGGCTCTACGACCTCACAGACCCAATCGACTTCCTCGAAGACGGCTCCATAGACGTCGTGCTGGCGGCCCTCGTTATGGACTACGTCGAGGACTGGATCCCTGTCCTCAGGGAGTTCAAACGCGTTCTCAAAAGCAGTGGTATTCTCGTCATGAGCGTCGGCCACCCGGCCATCGACTTCTTCCTAAAGGAGGGCGCGGGGGACTACTTCAGGGTCGAGAGAACAGAGATGCTGTGGACGGGCTTCGGCGCACCCATACTAATGCCCTCGTACAGGCGCCCCCTCGACTCCATCACCGAGTCCCTTCACGAGGCCGGATTCCTAATCGAGAGGCTCGTTGAGGCGAGGCCTACTCAGGAATACAAGCAGGCAGACCCAGAGGGCTACGAGAAGGTCTCCAGGCGACCGAGCTTCGTCTGCGTCAGGGCCATACCGGCCCCTCGCTGATCAGCGCAAAACTCTCTGTCCGCCACCCTTAAATCCCAAAACTCTTGGATCAGAGACGATGAAGATCCTGCCTGCGACCGACGAGAACATCAGAAAGGCCGCGGCCCTGATCAAGCAGAGCGGGGTGGTCATCTACCCGACCGAGACGGTCTATGGCATGGGCTGCGCCCCCCAGATCCCGGAGGCGGCGAGGAAGGTCTGCCTCATCAAGGGGCGGGCGGACAAGCCTCTCCCCCTTATCTGCTCGGACATCGAGGAGGCGAAGCGCATAGTAGAGTTCAACCCGACCGCAGAGAGGCTCGCCGAGAGGTTCTGGCCAGGCCCCCTAGCCATCGTCCTCCCAGCGAAGGTGGAGTACTCCATTTGGGTCACCCACGGCGCTAAGACCCTAGCCGTCCGGGTGCCGGGCCACGAGGTCTCAAGGGACCTCGCACGACTTTCGGGAGGCGTGATCGTGAGCACTAGTGCGAACAGAGCCGACGAGCCGCCGACGACGACCGCGATTGAGGCCGCTGAGAGAGTGGGAGAGGGGGTTGACTTGATTCTAGACGGGGGGAGGTCCCCGGGGGGAGTGCCCTCCACAATCATCGACCTCAGCGGAGAACACGCGTGGATCCTGAGGAAGGGGCCCGTGACCTCTGATCAGATCAAGAGAGTTCTTTATCCCTAGAGGCGCCAGCCAGCTGGCACGAGCTTCGCGACGCACCTGTTTAGGGGGGCGCCAACGGACTCGGCGACCGGCTCACACTTCGTCATGAGGAGGTACATCGTCGGCGAGGGCGCCGGCAGCTCGGTGAGGGTCTCCCAGTTCGCCATGCCCTTCGCAATGATGGCGTCTGCGCCGTAGAACTTCTCCCTGAACTCATCCGAGCACTCCTCGAGCCTTATACCGATCGCGTCTGCTCCCGTGGTTATGACCTCGTCGGCCGCCTCCATCATCCCGACGTCCCTCGCGTCCTCCAGGAGGGCGTCGTTGAGGCTCGGCCCGCCCTTGACCACAACGGTCACCCAGCAGCCCATCTGCTTCAGCTCTCGAACCACGAGGCCGTCGAAGGCGATCTCCCCGGCGTTGTCGGTGAGGAGGAGGAACTCGGCCCCGGGAACGGCGAGCTTCCTCAGCCCATCCGTGTCGTCGATGAAGAAGTCTTCGCCGAGCCTCCCGAGGGCTTCGTCGATGTCGACGGTGTGCTCCGGCAGGTCGTACTCGATGACGTTGCCGATGCAGGAGATCTTTAGGGCCATCCTGAACCTCTCCTCTGGGCCCGCTACCTTCAGCAGCCCCGTCAGCCTGGGCATGAGCTTCATTGCCCTCGCGTTCGCCAGGCGTTTCGCGTCTGCGTATGCGTCCGGGCAGCCGGTCACCCTCTTTATTAGCCTGTCTCTGTCCGTGCCGAGGTAGGAGGGTACGGTGTCGGGGCGGAAGCCGTCGGCCAGAAGCCTCAGCAGATCCGCGACCGCCCTAAGCCGGATCCCCTCGTCATCGGTGGAACGCAGGACGATCATGTATCCCCTGTGCAGGAGGCAGTATCCACAGCGGGCGCCGACCTTCATCGGATGGGCCTCAGACGCATGGAGGGTCTAGGATATAAAAACCATTGGGCCAACCTATATCTGTGGCACGGGATTGATCCAGGACTTCAACCTCCTCGCGACCTCCGAGCGCCTGAGGGAGAGCGAGGCGTGCAGCGAGCTTTGGATGCTCCTGAGGACTGTTGGCGACGACGGCCCCGAAGTGGACCGCAGCAGGATAAGGGGCCTCATAACGGCCAGGACGAATCTCGATCCGGTCGAGGCCGTGGGGATGCTTAGGGGGGAACTCCGTTCAAACCCTGGCCACTTCAGGGCGCTGCTCAGGGTCATGCCCGTGGAGACCGTGGTCAGGACAAGACCGGAGGAGATCGTCGCCGCCGCCCACGGGTTGGCGTCGAGGATCGGGCGGGACGAGTCCTTCAGGGTCACCGTTGAGAAGAGAGGGACGGAGCTCAGGAGCATGGAGATCATCGACGCGGTCGCTGGAGGCATCGACCGGAGGGTCGACCTCGGGTCACCCGACTGGATTGTCCTCGTGGAGATAGTTGGAAAGTTCACCGGGGTCTCGGTTATACGCCGGGATGGGCTGCTGAACGTGCAGAAGGAGAGGGCAAGGCTACCTTCGGATGGATAGGAGCGCGCCCCTCTCGACGACCAGCTTGGTGAGGGCTTCAAACCTCGGGCCGCCGACGGCCTCCAGCTCTTGGTTGGAGACGCCTAATACTTTCCTGATCTCGTCGAATTTGTCCTCGTCGACTGTGAGGACCGACTCGTCTGATGTCCCCAAGACACGGGAGATCCGTTCGAAGATATGCTCGGCTTCCTCGGGGCTCCCGGCGAATACCAGGAGAGCGGCTCTCTTTGTATTCGATGAGAGACCCACGATGTCGAGGGCTTGTGTTATCTGGTCCTGACAAGATGCATAAAGAAGGGCTTCCACTGAGAGTTTCCTCGAGATCGATGAACCGCTTTCGAAGGCCCTGACGGCGTTAACTGCTGCGAAGAAAAGGTGCCTCCAGCCGGCTACCCTATCTGCGTCGAAGAGCTGGAACACAGATCCCGGGGCGGCTCTCTTCACCCGGGCGATCAGTTCGTCGACATCGGCAGCGGGGATGTCCCTGAATCCGCCTACGGCCACGTACCAGCCAGTGCCCTTTATCCCCGCCGTGTGGACCATGCCGTTCTTCCCTGAATCTAGGCCCTGAGCGCTGAGGCGACCTCCGCCACATGCCTTCCGACATCCTTGGCGTTTGCCACGCCGACAGCGTCGGCCTCTGCGCGCCGCCACCCATCGTCAGCCTGGAGCGAGGCGATGCCGAAGTACCCGGATGAAAGGGGGTCGCCACAGCCTCCCACAACGACCATTCCGTGCATGAGGGCGAAGCGGACGATGGACTCGGCGACTTGCTCGGCTCCCCCATGGCGCAGGCCAGAGAGGGATAGGGCCGAGGCGACTTTCCCCCTGAGCCGGTGGTTGTCCATCTTGAGGGACCTGCTCCTGTCCATCGCGTTCTTCATAATCCCCGGGACCCCGCCGAAGTAGCTCGGGGCGGCGAAGATGACTGCGTCCGCCTTCAGGAGCTGCTCCTTGACGTATCCCATGTCGTCCTCCCCGTCCTGTGGGCACCTCTTCTCCTTCGCGCAGGTGCCGCAGCCGACGCATGGCCGGATATTAAGCCCAGCAAGGCTGAGCACCTCCGTCACCGCACCTGCCTCCTCAGCCGCAGCTAGGGCGTAGGAGAGGAGCTTCTCCGTGTTCCTACCCTTCCTCGGCGACCCCGAGACGCCGAGAACCTTGACCGATGACATCTTGTTCAGAACAGGAATGAGTGGGGGACGTTAAAGCTCTTCGCCAATTGCATGACCGTAGATTCTCTCAGTTGAGGGGAAATCCTCTTGTATCTTCCGGACACCGTTTGAGTGATGCGAATGAGCAATGAAAAGATCAGGATCGGCGTTGCGAAGCTGCCCGTCACGGGCTCAGAGGCTGGAGGTGAGTTCTCAGAGGGGCCTGAAGTCATAGAGGGCGGGGGACTGACGGGGCTCTTGGAGGGGATGGGCTGCTCTGTAGAAGAGTCAAAAACGGCTTCTTTGACAAAGGACGAGGAAGGGCAATACGGGGCATGGCATAGGCTTGGGCTCGCCTCCCGCCATCTGACGGACATCGTCGCCGACCAGAGGCGTCGCGGCTTCTTCACACTGGGCCTCCTTGCCAACTGTAATGGCCTAATGGGGATGCTGGGCGGACTCCAGCGATCGGGGCCGGGCCGTAGGCCCCTCAGGGTTGCCCTTGTATATATAGACGCGCACGGAGACTTCAACACCCCAGAGACGACGCTGAGCGGCATGCTCGGCGGGATGCCTGTCGCCGTCTCAACGGGCCTCTGCCTCAACCGCCTCAGGGCGGAGTGCGGCCTCGACCCGCCTCTGCCCACCCGCTACGTGACCATGGTCGGCGTAAGGGACCTCGACCCCCTGGAGCGTGAGCTCCTCGACAGGACCGAGGTTCAGCACATCACCGTCGACCAGGTGAGGCGCCTGTCCCCGGCCATCGAGCTCGAGATGGAGCGCCTCTCATCCCTCACGGACCTCACCTACGTCCACGTTGACGTGGACGCCCTAGACCCCGAGGAGGTCCCTGGCCACGGGCTGACGGTTGCGAACGGCCCATCGAGCCTAGAGCTCGGGGAAGCCCTTGAGATGATGTTCGAGTATCCCCAGGCGGCGGCGTTCGGGGTGGCCTCTTATCCTGCGGATCGCGACCCCGACAAGAGGTCATTGAGGGCCGTCTACAACCTTATCGAAGGCGTTGTGAGGGGCCTGATAGCGAGGCAGAAGGCCTAGATGATCATCGTCTCCCTCTCTACCCTGCGGCCGCGCACCCCGAGGTCCGCCACCCTGAAGCGGCGTCCCCCGTAGAGCTCCGCCTCCTCCTCGCCGGCGTATAGCGCCGCGGCGATGCGCCCGACGGCGTCAGACTTCATGATGCCGCTTCCGCTCGCCGCGCCGACGTAGATCATCCCCGGCTCTTGGGCGACGATGGGAAGCCCGTCGTAGCTGTTTATGGCGTACTGGCCCGCCCACATGTTGACTGGGCGGACGTCCTCGAAGCAGGGGAAGTACTTGACGAGGACGTGGTAGACGTTGTTGGTGTAGTAGTCCTCCTCGGCCTGGGGGTCGTCCTCAAGGCCGAAGGCCCTGCCGATGTCGTCGGCGCACCCGAGCCAGATACTCCCCTCGGACAGCTCAGGCTTGAACAGGACAGAAGCCTTCGGAAGTATAGTTAGCGGCATGGCCCCATATTCGTTGAAGCCTTCGACCTTGAAGAGCTTGTCCAGCTTGGGGTCTTTGAAGGCGAAGAGCTGCCTCTTCTTGGGCCTCATCATGGGGTCGAAACCGAGGGGCTCCATGAGCCTCCCCGCCCAAACACCAACTGCGACAACGGTGGTCTCGGCCTCGATCTTCCCCCTGCTCGTCTCCGCGCCGGTCACGCGCTTCTCCTGCCATACAAAGGGCTCCCCCGGTATCCCAAGCGCCTCGACCGGCTCGAGGTTAAGCCTCGACGCATCCGTGCTGTAGTTGATCTCGCCGCCGATCTTCAAGAACTCCTGCTCATAGCTTCGGACGAGGGCGTCGGTATCGACGCTGCCGCACTTCTCACCAAGGATACCAAGGTCCACAGGCTCGAGCCCCATCAGCTCCGCCTCCTCGTCTTCCGCGAAGTCGGTCACCAGCGCTGGTATCCTCCTCTCAAGCTCCTCCCTCCCGATCATCCTCATCTCGACGCCCCTCTCCTCCATCCTCCTCATCGCTTCCTTCCGGCGGCCATACTGTGCCTCGCTGAACAACCAGAGGTAGCCTATGTGATGGAGCTTGATGTCGTATCCTAGGTCTTTCTCGAGGTGGACGAACCAGTCGATGGTCGAGTCGGCGAGGAGGTAGTTCGTCTCTGAGGTGAACATGTTCCTGAAGCCACCCTCGCTCTTCGCGCTGTTCCCCTGCCCTGGCCCGCCGTACCTGTCTATGACGACGACCCTCTTGTCCGGGTTCCCCGCCTTCATGTAGTACGCAGAGCTGAGGCCGAGGACCCCCGCGCCTACGACAAGTATGTCGCAACCCATGCGGATCATTCATTAGGCGAGGGAGGCGTTATTAACATTATACCGCAATGTCAATGCGCCTCGTTGCCCTAGAAAAATCTCATTCATCGGCTCTCTGGCATCCCTCGAAGAGGGCTATAGGCTTTGCCTCGAATTCAAGCCTTTTACCACTTGGCGCCCTTACGCTCAACGACTTGGTTATGCCGTCGACGATCATTTTAAGGATCGCCTCACACCCTGAACCAAACAGCTCGACCAGCCTCTCGCCGAAAGCCCCGATATGCGTGGGGATCGCCCCTTCTATCTAGGCCGTGGCGTAGCGGCAGCTAGCGGGTATATGAAGACGCCCCAGACTCGCCGAAGGCCTCATCGAATACCCTTTTGACCGCTCCCACTAGGATATTACTGAATGCCGGCTCTCTGCTGACCAACACGACGATATCTCTACATTAAATTCACATGGCGATAACTGATCGGACACCAGCTAAGGGGTTCGTACCCGGGAGTGACTTGCGTCTGACACATCTGCGATAACGTAATATTGCCCGGAGGCATACAAGGCTCCGAATGTCTGGAATGAGAGCAGAAGACAGGAGGGTCGTTGTGCCCTCCAAGTGGTGGGAGATCCTGCCGCGGAAGGTCTATTCTAAGCTGGAGAAGGTGGAGACGAGCCAGCCCTGGTTCGAGGTCTACAAGATAGATCCGGGTGTCTACGTCATCTACGAGCCCGGCCAGTTCGAGGAGGCGATCTCTTACCTCGTCCTCGGTAAGAGAAGGGCCGCCCTTATCGACACGGGATGTGGGATCGGCGACATCAGGGCCCTGGTGAGGGAATTTACTAGCTTACCAATCGCTGTGGTGAACACCCACTCCCACAATGACCACATAGCCCAGAACTATGATTTCGACGAAGTAGCGATCTACGACGACCCGAGGTCGAGGGAAGCGGCCAAGAAGGGGTGCAGCCACGAGGAGATGGCGCACCTTATAACAGAGGGGATGACCTGGAAACCCCTGCCTGAGGGATTCAACCCTGAGACGTATTATGTGCCCCCCTTCAAGGTAACAAGGTGGCTCAGGGACGGGGACGTGGTCGACCTAGGAGGAAGTAGACTCGAGGTGTTCCACACCCCGGGGCACAGCCCTGACTCCATCTGCCTGTTGGACAGGGGCGCGAGGCTCCTTTGGACCGGCGACCTCTTCTACACGGGCGGCATCTACACTTACCTCCCTGGGGGGGACGTCGACGCCTTCATCAATAGCTACAGGAGGATAATCGGTCTGTCCAACCTCTACGACAGGCTGATGCCTAGCCACAACGAGCCTTGGGTGGAGAAGGGGATCCTGAGCCAAGTGCTGAAGGCAGTGGAGGACATAAGGGCCGGAAGGGCAAAGAAGTACATTGAGGGATTGGACGGCAAACTCAGGGTTCGAAGGTACAACTACGAGAGGTTCTCCATAATAACTAGGGTGGAGTAGGCTCACACCGACCGCCCGAGAGATGTTCACCCGAGGTCTTTTTCACCACTAATTGAGAAGATTTAAACAACCCGTCAAGCTGATCCTCATTTGATGTTCGAGGTCTGGGTCCGTTCTATTCTCAGCGTGGCTGTTGTGAGCGCCCTTTCCTTGGTTGGGGTGTTCACGATGCTTCTGAGCAAGGAGCTCAACAGGGGCATCCTCCTCTCTCTGGTGAGCTTCTCGGTCGGAGGGCTCTTCGGTGGGGCCTTCTTCCACCTCATCCCTGAGGCCTCGAAGGCCTCGGGGTTCACCGGCCAGGTCTCTCTGTACGTCATGATGGGGATATTAGGATCGTTCGTCATGGAGGGGGTCTTCAAGTGGAGGCACTGCCACGTCCTGACTTCAGACGATCACCCTCACAGCTTCGGCTACATGAACCTCTTCGGCGACTCGGTGCACAACCTAATCGACGGCCTGACCATAAGCGGGGCGTACCTAGTCTCTGCGACAACGGGTCTCGCCGCGACGCTGGCGATATGCCTGCACGAGCTGCCGCAGGAGATAGGCGACTTCGGTGTCCTACTGTACGCGGGCCTGGACAGGCGCAGAGCCCTCGCCTACAACTTCATCACGGCCCTAACGGCCTTCGTCGGCGCATTCATGGCCCTGATGCTCAGCGCGTACATCGACGACCTTACAGCCTTCCTGGTCCCCTTCGCAGCCGGTAACTTCATCTACATCGCTGGCTCGGACCTCATTCCAGAGCTCCACTCCGAGCCCCGGTTGAGCCGGACCCTTTTCCAGATAGCTGTGATGGCGCTGGGTGTAGCGCTCTTGTTTTCCATTCGATTCGTTTTTGCAGATTTCGCCTGAACTAATCAAGCCATTCATCACATGATGTAGAGCGTGGCAAGGGCTCTCCATTAACCTCCCCATCTGGCTCGATGACGCTCCTGCAACTGTAAAGGATGCGGGATGAAAGTCTGCCCAGCCACGAATCTGTGGAGGCGAAGGCGACGCATCAGCTTCTTAAACCCAGCCGCCGATCAGGGCTCGAGGGATCTAATCTTGTTAAAGCAGGTTCTGGAGATCTATGAGCTCCTCGACGGCCCCGAGGCCTCGGGTGGAGAGGTCGCAGATCTCCTCAGGTCGCGTGGGCTCGGCGGCGTCGCGGTCAAGACCATCGAGGGGGATCGAGGCCGGACGGACTTCATCAAGGCCCGAATTCAAGGCACCGAAGGGAAGGCCTCGGGCGGTGATGCCCCCACGCTCGGCGTCGTGGGGAGACTCGGCGGCGTCGGCGCCCGCCCCGAGATGGTCGGCATCGTCTCCGACGGCGATGGCGCAGTGACGGCCCTCTCTGTAGCGCTGAAGCTGGCCGACATGCAGGAGAGGGGTGATAGGCTGAGGGGCGATGTCGTCGTTGCCACCCATATCTGCCCGGACTCTCCGATCACTCCCCACGAGCCCGTGCCCTTCATGGGGTCTCCAGTTGACATCGGGGTGATGAACAGGGAGGAGGTGGACAGGAGCATGGACTCGGTCCTGTCAATTGACACGACGAAGGGGAACAGGATCGCCAAGTGGAGGGGTTTTGCTATCACCCCGACCGTGAAGGAGGGCTGGGTCCTCAAGGTGAGCGATGACCTCCTCGATATCATGGAGATCACGACGGGCCGAATCCCCAGGGTCTGTCCCATAACAACCCAGGACATCACCCCCTACGGCACGGGAATCGATCACATAAACAGCATAATGCAGCCGGCCACCGCTACGGATGCGCCGGTCGTCGGCGTCGCCATCACGGCAGAGGTCACGGTCCCCGGGTGCGCCACGGGCGCCAGCCATGTCACCGACATAGAGGAGGCAGCCAGCTTCGTCCTCGAGGTCGCGAAGGCTTACGGCAAGGGGCTCTGCCGCTTCTACGACAAGGAGCAGTGGAGGTTAATAGTCGAGAGGTACGGGCCGCTGAAGGTCCTGCAGACGATGGGAAGAGGCCCAAAGAAGAGTGATTAGGGGCGGCGTACAAACCCCCTTATCTCGGCCCAACCTGTGTGGGCGCAGGGCCTCGTAAGACCTTATCGAGCTGAAATTTATAAACCATCCTAACATTAATCAACTGGGGTAAAATGTACGGGAAGATACTGGTCCCTTTGGATGGTTCGGATCCCTCAAAGAACGCCCTGAATCACGCCATTGGCATCGCCGAGAAATTCAACTCCCAGCTCACCCTCCTCGCCGTCGTCCCCCGAGTCATGGTGCCGGTGTTCCCAGACGAGGGCTTCGGCGCTGCCCCTGTAACAGCCGCAAAGGACATGGCCCGCTACCAGGATAGGATGAAGGAGATATACGAGAACGTCCTCGCCGAGGCCAAGGCGAGGCTGAGCTCTGAGCACCCCGAATTGAAGGTGGAGACGATGCTGAGGGAGGGGCGCCCCTCGGCGACGATAGTCGATCTGGCAGAGAACAACGGCGTCGACCTCATCGTCATGGGCAGCCGCGGGATCGGAGGCATCACCGGCTGGATCCTCGGGAGCACCAGCCACCAGGTTGTCGACTCGTGCACCAAACCCATACTCATTGTGAAGTAGCGGCGTGGGGCAGTTCCTTTTCGGGGAGACCTACTGGAGGCCACAATTAATGGACCAGGTTGAAGCGCTGATGAAGGCCGGGAAGATCGCATCAAAGGTCAGGTCAGAGGTTCCGTCGATTGTCTATGTCGGCGCACCCATCGTCAAGATCTGCGACTTCGTCGAGGGGAGGATTCGGAAACTCGGCGGGGCGCCTGCGTTCCCGTGCAACGTCGACATCGACCATGTCGCCGCCCACTACACATCCCCCGAGGGGGATGGATCGGTTGTCTCTGATGGCTCGTTGGTCAAGGTGGACATAGGTGTCCATGTCGACGGGTACATCGCCGACACGGCGACCACAGTATGCCTCGGCAAGGGACTCGAGGGCCAAGTCGAGGCGGCCGAGGCCGGGCTCGACGCCGCGTTGAAGGCTGTGACGGCGGGGGTTCGAGCCTCTACAGTTGGGGCGGTGATCGAGAGGGCGATAAGGGCCCGGGGTTTCGCCCCCATTAGGAACCTGACGGGCCACAGGATGGCCCGATATCTTGTCCATGCCGGCCAATCGATCCCAAACGTCTCTGGCGCCGATAGTCACGAGCTCGGGGTCGGGGATGTGTACGCGATCGAGCCCTTCTCAGTTCCTCCGGGGGCGACTGGCCTGGTCACCGACGGTCCGCCGAGCAACATCTACCTGTTCAAGAAGAAGAGGAGTTTGGACGGCGAGGTGGCGAAGCGGATGCTCAGGTTCATCCAGTCGGAGTACAGGACGTTGCCGTTCGCCTCACGGTGGGTCATGAGGGAGTTCCCCGACGCTGGGGGCGTTGAGGCGTTCTCGGAGCTCATCAAGTCCAAGTGCGTTTACTCTTACCCTCAGTTAGTCGAGAGGGGGCGCTCGTTTGTCGCCCAGGCCGAGCACACAGTAATTGTCGAGGAAGACGGCTGCCTCGTCACGACGGCCTAGCGCTTCTTGGCCTCTGCGCGCTTGTGTATGCCCGTGATGAGCATCTTCCCCTCGCACCTTGTGCAGGGCTCGTCGTCCTTGAAGACGTAGTCCCCCCTCTTGAAGTCCCTCACCCTCTTGAGGTTGCACGACGGGCACTCGAGTACCGTGACGACATCCACCTTCGGGGCCTCGGGCTTTCTCGCACCCGTGACGGCCTTCGTCCTGAAGAACATGTAGCCTATCGCGGCGAAGCCTGCGGTTCCAATGAAGATGTAGTACGTTGAGTGCTCTGGGTGGTCCGAGCCGAAGGCCTGGAATCCCATCCAGAGGCTGAAGAGGGAGAAGATGCCGATCACCACGATTGCGGCGAGGGTCACCCAGGACAGGCTCATGCTCGGTAGCTCGGCTCCGGTCGAATCCCCCAACATCATCACCTACTGCGCGATCCCGATCGTGTTCCCGATCCCGGCCACGAGGACGACGTCCCCCTTCTGTGTCCTCTCCTTGATCAGCTTCTTCACCGAGTCAATGGCGGGATCGCACGCCTTGAAGAGCTCCTCGACCATCGGTGCGATGACCTGGCTGATGTCCTCCTTTATGGCGACGGCGTAAAGCGGTAGGTCGCGTGCCTTCGCGGCCTCTTCTATCTTGTACTTCTCGACACCGATGCCCCCTATGGCGGCGCCGATGCCATCGGCTACGGACCCCGTCGGCTCGCCCTCCAGCTTCCCTGCCGCGTCGATCATGATGACGGCCTTCACGGCGTCCTTACCCTTTCTGTCGTTGATTATGTTCTCGATTGCGTCCCCGGGCTTGCCTACAGTCCCCCCAGGCCCCTTGGCCTTCAACACCAAGAGGGTCCTCTCCTCGTATGGGACCTCAGCCACTACCGTCTCCTTCGCGACCTCCCTCAGCTCGTGGCCGTGCATCATCTTGGCGGCGACGAAGGCCCCTATCCCATCCCCAATTGGCATACCCTCCTGGAAGGCCTGGAGAGCTGAGGAGTAGGCCTCGATCTCCCTCATGAGCATGGGGAGGATCATGTGGATCTGCATGATGACGTAGATGTTCATCGTCTTCCTCCCAAGCAGGTAGAAGTGGCGGATCACCTTGTAGTAGACGTTCAGGGCCATGGACGCCTCCAGCAGGAGGTTCAGGTTGTTGAGCTCGCTGTCCGAGGCCCCCGGGGCTATCGCCCTCACCTCGTCCTCCAGCTTTTTCTCCCGGACGTTGAGCAGCTGGCCCAGCTTGCCCACGATGCCGGCCGGGTCTAGGCTCACGGGCTCGATGAAGAAGTGCTCCATGAACCTCTCGACCTCCGGGGTCGGGTCGTTCCCTGATCTGCCCACCTCCCTCACCGCCTTGATGGATGCGGTGCGCCCCTCGTCCCTGAGGTTCTTCACCTTCATTAGAGTGCCCTCGACCTGCCTAAGCATTGACATAGACTGTATGCGCTGGGCGTAGAAGAGGTAGATGATGAAGCTCAGGCTGAACAGGGTCTGGAGGATCATGCCTATGTCGCTCTGATTCTGGAACAGCTGCCCTACCTGTGGGAGCATATCGATCACTTCAGTTGAAGCCAGCTACAACGTTATAAATCTTAATGTAGAGGTGGATGGAACTACAGATGGGTTTACTCATCTGCTTTTACACGGGGCTGATCGCCGTCTGCTAGGATAAGTTTTTAACAACCTGATCCCGAATGTCCAATTTGGAATGTTCAGCTACGCCCTCAAACGCATAACTCGGGGCAGATACGCATTCCTTGCGTTTTTCCTGAGCGTAGCTGTTGCGGCAACCCTGTTCTCCGGCATACTTCAGGGGGCGGACGCCGTGGGAGCGTCGATGCTGAGCGAGGCTTTGGAGGCCACGGACATCGACATAGTCTCTTCTGCCGAGGACAGGAACCTGACGAGGACCTCCCTCGCCGAGGTCGAGGGGGCGATAGGAGCGCTGGAGCACGTATCGATGGTGGAGCACCTGATCCGCAGCGTTGAGCTGGTGGGGGGAGCGGGGATAGAGGTCATTGTCGAGGGGCAGAACGGGTCGATCCCCTTCACCATCGTGTCCATCGCCCCCGACTCCAGGCTCGTCGGGGGTATAGCCGGCGTGGAAAGGCTCGAGGAGGGTGTTGTCTACGTGGATGTGGGGTCGGTCAACTCCACAATTTTCCACAGCGGCGACCCCCTGACACTGAAGGTGCCGACATACCTGGTCGGTGGTAACATACTCGACATCCAGAACCGCTACCTCGACATTCGAGTCGGCGGCGTCGTCGAGGTCGACGACAGGTTGTACTCCATAGCCATGGGGCGGTACGGCCTCTTCCTCAGGGCCCTCCTCATCGGCTCTGGACAGATCGTTCGAAGGGAGCCTCACAACCTGATGTTCATGAGCGAGGAGACATTCCTCGGCTGGATGAGGGCGATCTACGCGGAGCACAGGAGGCACGCGAGGGTCTTGGTCGCCGAGACGGTGATAAGCCTCGACAGGGCAGCGCTTCTGAACGCCTGGGACATTCAAGGCTCACGTCGGCAGGCACAGCTCGTCTTCGAGAAGGTGAACAGCCTTGGGGCCCGCTTTGGCTATGTCCCCCTGAACTACCTCGGGGACCTCCTGGAAGTAGTCGACGTCTTCTCCTCGAGGATGAAGACTGGCACTATGCTGGTCGCAGCGCCGGTGTTCTTCACAGCCTGGTATTTGGGTTCAACGGTCTCCGATATCTCCCTCGGCCTACGCCGCCGTGAGATCGGCCTTCTGTTCACGAGGGGCCTCACGCAGAGACAGGTCCTTTACTCGCTCCTCATTGAGGCGCTCCTCGTCAGCCTCCTATCGGGGGCCATCGGCGTCCTCCTCGGGGCCTCGATCACTTCCCTTGTCTTGCCGGGCATGGTGGTGGCTCATGTGTTCGGCTCCGCCTCGCCGCTCACGGTCGGCGTTTCCTTCGCGTTCAGCTGCTCAATCGCCCTTATGGCCATATACTGGCCTGCGAAGAGGGCGATCGGTCTCAGCATCGTCGACGCCCTCAGGGAGCACCGGGGAGAGGAGGAGGTTTCAGGCTCCTGGCACGAACCCGCTCTCGCCCTCTCCCTCGGCGCTTACAGGGTTGTGATGCTCGTCCTGGGCCTCACAGTGGAGCAGTTCAGGCCGGAGACCTCGAACCTCATCGTCTTCGTGTTGTACTCGACGTGGTGGGGCGTGGACTACATTCTCACGTACATCGCCCCCATACTCTTCTTCTGGGGCGCCACAACGCTCTTCATCCAGCACCAGCCCTGGTTCCATGTCTTCCTCGATCGACTCGCGAGGCTGGTCGTAGGGGACGCCGCCCAGCCGTCCACGCTGAGCGTCCGCCGAAACCCCAGGCGGACCGCGGCGGCGGCCTTCATGGCCGCCCTCATCCTGGGGTACTCAGTCTCTGTCATAGGGGCGATCTCGAGCACGGACGACTACACCGAGCGGTTCACTAGGCTGACTGTGGGGGCGGACGCCTCTGTCTGGCTGTTCAAGACGAAGGGCGCCGATGGCCTGGCCGATGAGATCAGGGGCATCGAGGGGGTTGAATCAGCTACTACGGAGGCCTGGTTCGAAGCCGAGAGCTCCCTTGGCGTAATACCCGTGAGGATTATAGACCCCGACGAGTGGAGCAGGGTCGCCTACATCGAATCGGATTGGATCCAGGAGACGGGCGTCTTTGAGACGATGGCCGAGGAGAAGACGAACGCCATCGTGGAGAGGGGCGCGGCCCGCACGCTGGGGGCCACAGTGGGATCGAAGGTGCTGATAAAGCTCGGAGAAGTGGTCCACACGTTCACGGTCGTGGGCCTCTTCGGTCGGGAGCCGGGGCCTGGCTGGACGATCCAGGACCCGACACTGTACATACCGAAGACCTATGAGATCTCGGAGGAAGACGTCTCCCTCACGCGGATCTTGGTGAAGCTCAAGCGAGACGCCGACGCCTCGGTGATCGAGGATAGAGTGAGGGACCTGGACCCGAACATCGAAGGAGTTGATTTCGCCGAATCGCTTGTTGAAGGGGCGATGGCGAACGTATTCCTTGCTGGGCCGAGGAGGGTGGAGGAGATGGGTGTCTACTTCGCTGTGCTCGTCTCGTCGATGGGGGTGGTCGTGATCATATGGACCGCCCTGATGAGCAGGTCGAAGGAGATTACTGTAATGGCGATACGCGGATTCTCGTTTCGCCAGCTCTCAGCCGCGCTCGTGGTCGAGAACCTCGGCACGATCCTGTTCTCCATGGCCCTGGGCCTGGGAGTTGGGATGGTGATGCTGAGAGGAGAGAACGTCGTCTACAACGCCGCCTACTCATCT
>CAZPMB010000045.1:0-4554 GCA_964587735.1 uncultured Candidatus Bathyarchaeia archaeon
GAGGTGCTTGAGGGAGAAGAGGCCCTGCATTGGATACAGGTCACGGGGCTTGACTTGGGGATCGGGAAGCAGAGCTACGATGAGACTCGCGTCGTGGTGGAGGTTGAAGCGATAATCACCAGGGGTCAGGATGAGGCCCTGTTTTCCCTGGACAAGGGATACATCGGCAGGACGACGGTCTCCCTTCAAGCCTATTCTCCAGCCGAGGCGTCGTTCCGCGAGGTATTCACCGCCTGGAGGGAGATGACGCCCCCATTCAGCCTCAGCGTAGACGTTTCATCGATCTACGAGGAGAGGTGCACCATCGCGTCCTTCCAGGACGCCCTCCCGAGCATCGAGGGGAAGGTGTTCAGCTTCTACTACCCTTGGTACGGGAACCCCGAGGGCCCCTCCAGGCAGTGGTACCACTGGGAGGGCGTCACGAGGGAGGACATCTTCAACGCGGACAACTACCCCCTCCTGGGGCCCTACGACTCCAAGGACATCGGGGTCATCAGGGCCCACATGGAGATGGCGAAGCAGGCCGGAATAGACGGCTTCATCGTCTCATGGTGGGGGATCTCCAGCTTCGAGGATCAGGGGATGAGGAGGATCCTCCAAACCGCAGCGGAAACCGGGATGGAGGTAAGCATCTACTACGAGTCTGTCCGGGATCTGACAAAACAACAGATCATCGATGAGCTGAGATACGTCGTCGGGGAATACGGGGGCGACCCGGCGTTCATGAAGGACCAAGGTAAGCCCGTGATATTCGTGTACGTTCCGCTGTACGATGGTAGGGACGCCCGGTTCTGGGTAGAGGTGAGGAGGAGCGTGGAGGACGCGGTGGGCTCCATTGCCCTGATTGCCGACCACAATCAGTTGGGCGTGGATCTATCGGAGGCGTTCGACGGCTTCCACAGCTACATATACCTGGGGAACGACCCGCAGGAATACTACTCAAACGCGATCGCCAGGACGTCAGCCGGCAGGCCTCGAAACGTGAGCGAGGCCTTCGCAGAGGCCTATGGGGGGCAACCGACGATCTACTATTACAAGCCCTTCCTCGTCACGATCTCCCCCGGGTTCAACAGCACCGACTGGAACCCGGAGGGGCCTCAGGTCAGCAGGGAGGATGGGCAGAGGTACACAAGGTTCTGGGAGGCGGCCATAGACCTGCAGGCATACGCCGTGCTCCTCACGTCTTGGAACGAGTGGCACGAGGGAACGGAGCTCGAACCCAGCAGAGAGTACGGATTCAGTTACCTGAACCTGACGAGGGAGTTCGCCTCCGAGTACAAGGAAGAGGCCGTATCGACCCCCAGAGGAGACTACAAAGCGGTTCTGAAGGAGCTGAGGCTGGTTACTGAGAGCCGGGTAACCGGCGTGGTGGAGGTTACCATCGAGAGGGGCTCCCCCGCAGTCATCGTCGGCGTCAAGGCGGCCGCCCTGAGCGGCGTCCGCGACATGGAGATCGACTACGGCGTCCCATCCTACTACTACCTGAAGCAGCCGACCATCACCGATGCCGTGATCCCTTCCATCGTAGAAGAACTTCCCATAGAGTTCGACATCGCCAAGAACGAGGAAGGCGTACTCATCTTGGTCGATATGACGGCCTACGATCCCTCCGGGCGGGAGTACGTGATATTCAGGGGGATCGTGCCAGCCGAGGAGCAGACATTATGGCTCAATAGAACCATCGAAGAGCAGAGCGCAAACCTAAATGACCTGAGGATCCAGCTCGAGAATGAGCAGAGGACGGCTCAGGATCAGAGGGAGCAACTTGAGGCGGAGATCGAGAATCTGAAGAAAGAAGCCACAAACATGCGCAACTGGAACTATGCGCTCGCCGGTGCCTGTGTACTCCTATTATTAGCGACAATTATAGCACTGCGTACACGCCATAGGTAGAGGCTAGTATCCCACCGAAAGGAAGACGACATCGAATTTTGAAACAAATTATTTCGCACGAATAGTCCTGCTCTCAATTTTTAGGCCGTATGCCAAGCATGAACCGATGATCATAATTCGCCCTGAATCCGTCTTTCCTAGGCTTCCGTGGAGATCGTTGACCTGATCACGTGGATGAGCTCCTCGACGTTCACCGGCTTCAGGAGAATCTCCTCTATCCCCAGCTCGATGGTCTCTATGCTGTCCTCGAGCTCCGGGTAGCCCGTCACTATCACTAGCCTGACTTCGTTGTTGTGCTTCCTTATCCTCCTGGCGACCTCGATCCCGTTGATGTCGGGAAGCTTGATGTCGAGAATTATGAGCTGATAGTTATCCTGCCTGAACCTCTCCAGGGCCTGCCGCCCGTCGGAGGCCGTGTCGACTTCGTAGCCCTCGTTCTGCAGAACCATCTGGAATGAGGTCGTTATCGTGGAGTCGTCATCGACCAACAGTATGCGGCTCTTCTCCAACCCGTTCGGCCCCACGTACTTTTTACTGAAACGCAAACAAAATTTAAATATTATGAACCTAGAAGTGTATTAAATTTAATAGAAATTTTAAAAAATTGAATTTCCATTTTTGGAAAAAATGATAACGTTATGCGAGAAGGCAGAAGGGCGAGTGCGATCTCTTTAGCGGTCGTTTTGCCGACTTTTGTAGAGGTTGTGGGCAGATATCCTCCGTATGCATGGGCATGAACTGGGGCAAGGGTGGCCAAAGGCGGCGAAAGGGCTCCCCCTGGAGCAAAATGAGGAACCCTGGAATTGATTTCAGGGCCCCATGAGGGGCCCCATGAACTTTCGTGGCTTGTCGCCATATCCTTCAGCTGCTTTGTCCATTCTAATAAACGGCTGCTGGACGGTGCGAGAGGTCATCGGACCCCCGGCCTTTATGATAGCACTCCTCGCACAGGCCGACCTTCACGAGGTTCTCGTACAGGGCTTTGTCCCTCCACTCGTAGCTGACTCTGTAGGTGGTCCTTCCGCACTCCCTGCAAACGAACTTTTCTGACATCTCGGGCTGGGAAACGGGGTTCCTGTATATATTTTGTACGTAGGTCGAGCGGGGAGGGTCTGGAGTGTAAATGGGTCCGAGTGCTCTCTCGCAGGGGGATGTTTGCCTATCCTTTCTCCATTAATTCCCTCATTCTTTCCATTCCAAGCTCGAAGGCGGCGGTGTTTTGCTTCATGAAACGGCTTGGGAGCGATGTGGCCATGGCCTCCTTGACCGAATCGATCTTCAGAACGTTCCCCTCCAGGGCCATGTAAGCCCCGAGCACGGCGATGTTCATGCTCCCCGCGGAGCCGGCCCTTTCGGCCAGTTCAACCGCGTCCATCAGATAGACCTCTTCCATCAATTTTTTGAGGATCGAGGCTATCTCCTCGGTCGCCGGATATTTCTGCTGCCTCAGCTGGACGCTGATGGGGAGCCTCGGGACGGTGTTCACTATCGCCTTCGTCTTCCTCCCGATGTATCTTGAAGCCCTCAGCGCCTCGGCCGGCTCCAGCGACAGCAGCACGTCGCAGCTCCCATATGGGATCAGGGGCCCGTAGACCCTTTCACCGAATCTGACGTGACTCTCGACGGAGCCGCCCCGCTGAGCCATGCCCAGGGTCTCGCCGACCCTCACCCTGTACCCCTGCGTGAAGGCCGCCCTCGAGATGACCCTGGCCAGGGTGACGCCTCCCTGCCCACCGATGGATGAGATCAGGATGTTGTACTCCTCGAGCATCGCTAGGCCCTCCTTGGGGCGATGGCGGCCGCCGGGCATATCTGTGCGCATACTCCGCAGCCGGCGCAGATACCAGAATCTATGACCAGCTTCCTCTCCGACGAGATGCTCATGGCCGGGCAGGTCAACGCCCTCAGGCAGATCTGGCAGCCCGTGCACTTCTCCGCTTCGGCGTAGTACCTGCTGGGCGTCGGGCCCACCCTCCTGACCGCCAGCGGGCAGGTCCTTCGGAGGACCACGGCCGAGGTCTCCCCGCTTTTCAGGGCCTCGACGAAGGCCTCTTTGGACGCCTTTAGGTCATAGGGGTCCACGACCCTGACGCTCCTGATCCCCGAGGCCCTCAGTATCTCCTCGATCGCGATCTGGTTCGACTTCTCCCCCGTCGGGGTGTAGCCTGAGCTCGGCGAGGGCTGATGCCCCGTCATCGCGGTTATCTGGTTGTCGAGGACGGCTATCACGATGCCCGTGCTGTACCAGGAGGCGTTTATCGCCGGGGGGATTCCGGCGTGGAAGAAGGTTGAGTCCCCTATTGCCGCGATTATAGGGTTGTCAAGTCCGGCGTACCTCAGCCCACACGCCATGCCTATCGAAGCCCCCATGCTGACCTCGGTGGAGCAAAGGTCAAAGGGAGGGTGCATCCCCAGGATCGTGCAGCCTATGTCGCCCGTTATTATCGCGTCCTCGGCCCTGTGCCCGAGCTCCTGAAGGGCCTGCTTCATCGCGGTATACGAGGCCCTGTGAGGGCACCCGGGACAGAAGGGGAGGGGCCTCGGAGGAGCCAGCCTGCTCGCCTCCGCCCTGACGGCGTTCAACTCCGGATCATCCCCCGCTAACGGTACACCCATGGCTTTGCCCAGAGCCCCCTCCACGAGGGAATAGTTGTACTCCCC
>CAZPMB010000045.1:4654-16689 GCA_964587735.1 uncultured Candidatus Bathyarchaeia archaeon
GTCCGAAGCCACGTTGAGCCCGGCGCTCTTCATCGTCACCAGGCACCTCGAACCCCCAATGGCGGCCCCTGCGGCCAGGTCGAAGGCGACCTTCTCGTTCACCGCCCACTCGACCCTCATGCCGACCTTCTCAGCCACCTGGGATAGGGATTGGATGACCTCGGACGACGGGGTGCCCGGATAGCCGATGACGACGTTGGCCCCAGACTCTACCGCGCCCCTGGCGATGGCCTCGTTTCCCATGAGGAGGACTATCGAACCCTCGGCGTTCAGGATCTCGCTCAAACCCTTTTCCACTCAGACCACGGTCTGTCTCAGGATTGATAAACCTTTTACGCGAAGGGGGGGGCTCGGCTCGAGTGGAAACGCTCTAATCTGATCGGTAGCGATGAATGATCATGGGTGACATGGAAAAGGAACTGGAGAAGAAATCCGTGCTGCTGAAGATCACAGGCGACATGCTCAACTCCATCCTAGAGGGCCTGAGCCAGGTGGACCTTGAGACCGCAATAAAGATCATGGAGCTCTGCGGTGAGACCTGCGCGCGGCAGGAAGTCTACGGACCCGCGATCGAGATCGCGGCGAAGATCGCAAAGGAGGAGGTCGATGAGGGTAGGATCATCGAGAGGGCGAACGAGGAGATCCTCTGGTGCGGCAAGTGGGCCAGGAAGGGCGAAACCATCCAGTGCACGTGCACGAAATGCGGCTGCCCCCTCGTGAGAAACGAGGTTGTGAGGAACACCGGGATGTTCTGCTACTGCTCGAGGGGGTGGGTTAGGAGGATCTTCGAGACTCTTCTGAAGAAGCCCGTCCGCGTGGAGCTTGAGAAGGCGATCGGCTTCGGGGACGACGCGTGCAGATACGTCGTTTACACGTGATGAGTTGATTCAGACGGGAAAACGAGTCTTTACTTCCTTGATCTGTTAGGGATTAGGTCATCTAAAGCGATATACTCTATTTATTAGACGGGGTTCTCAGCGAGGCCGTGGCTTTGACGACTTCAACCATTCTCTCGCCCAGTTCGATAACGCCCTCCATCCCGCGCTTGTCCTTGGCTGCACCTCCCTTTTCGGAGGCTAGCACCTTTCCGAGGGGAGAAACCGTGATCATCCTTGAATCCGTCAGCAGCATTACGATCTGGGAGAGCGTGCTGGTCAGGCCCTCTCTCGCGGCGACGGCTATCGCCCCTCCGACTTTGTTTGCGAAGCGCGTTCTTCCTCTGGCGAGGTCGAGGAACCCGACCCGGTCGATGAACGCCTTCACATGAGAGGTGGTGTTGTAGAAGTAGACGGGACTCCCGATGATGATTCCGTCCGCCTCGGCCATCTTTTCGATTATCCTCTCAACGTCGTCCTTGATGACGCATTTCTTCGTTTCGAAGCAGGTCTCACAGCCGTCGCAGGGCCTGATGTCGAAATCCGCCAGGTGCAGCAGCTCGGTTTCAAAGCCCTCTCGTTCGCCGGCTCTCAGAGCCTCCCTGACAGCGTACTCTGTGTTGCCGCCCCTTCTCGGGCTTCCGACGATGCCGAGCAACTTGACCATTCCCTCTCACCGATTCAACTTCAAACTCACTCCTTAAAAGGGTTTGAACAACCGCTGGGGCTGCTCTTCGGGTCCTCTGCTTTGACCTTTCAATATCTAGCGAAGGATCAACCATCATTATGTTCAAGGCGGCTTGAGTATCGTGTCTAGAATCACCGTTCTACCGCTGCTCACCTCTTTGAGTGCCCTCAGAAGGGCTGGCTTCACATCCGACGGGTCCTCGACGGTCTCTCCATAGCCTCCGAAGGCTTCAGCCAGCTTCACGTAGTCGGGCCTGGGCCTCGTGTAGACGCCGTAGTAGTCACCGGTTCTAACGGACCAGCCACCGGGATAGAACCTGGAGTGTAGCTTCATGGCGGCGTATCCCTGGTTGTCGAATAACACGGTCAGGAAAGGCAGATCGTACTCCTGCGCAAGCCCGAGGCAGGCCGGTACCGGGTTGTAGTTGAAGCTCCCGTCCCCCTCCAGGGCGATAACGGTCTTTTCGGGGTTCGCGAGCTTGACGCCGAGGGCGACGCCGAGCCCCTGCCCAAGCCCCGAGTGCGCCAGGGGGCCTGCCGCCTCAAATTGGGTCCCAGGGCGAGTCCTGTTCCTCTCGAGGTAACGATACACGATACCACCGTGGGTTATGGTCTCGTGAACCGTCAGCGTGTCCTCGTCCAGGACCTCGTTTACATTGAAGCAGAGCCAGCGGGGGTCGATCGGGGTCTCATCCCTTGCGCCGAGGGCATCCACCCTCCAGGCCTCCCTGATCTTTTTGTGCTCCGCTTCCCATTTCTCGAATCTCCCCAGGAGCGGGCCGGGCGATTTCTCCAAAAGGGGCAACAGTAGTTTGTTCAGAGAAGGTAGGGCCAGCCCGGAGTCTGCGGTTATCAGCATGTCCGCCGGGTACCCGTAGGATGGGTACTTCAGCTGTAGGGGGTCCAGGTCCATGAATGCTATCTTGGCCCTGCTTCTCTCCCTGATGCTTCCGGGCGGGTACCAGGGGGGCCAGCTGCTGCCGTCGATGACCAACACCACGTCGGCCTCGGCGAGGTACGGGGCGACGTCGTAGCCCATGTGCAGCGGGTTGTCCGTGGGGAAGTTCATGTATCCCGGGGTCTCGAACACGGGAGCGGACAGCGTCTGTGCGAGCTCCACTAAATGGGATACAGACTCGGGGTTTCTCCCCAGGTATCGGGTATAAATTATGGGATTCTCCGCCTTCTTCAGGAGTTCCGCCAGGGTCGTAAGTTCGGTAGGGTCTGCCTGAATCCGTGTTGGTCGGGGCTTTCTAGTGGGCATCCTCATCTTTTTGGCCTTTTCGTAGAGGAGCTCCCTGGATAGAGCTAGGAGCACCGGTCCTTTCACGTCCGTTGAGGCGATGTCCAGGGCCCTCGCAATAATCTCGAGCACGTTCTCGTTGGAGGAGGGGGTCTCGCTCCATTTCACGTAGGGCTGGACGAGCCTCTGCTGCCCCCCGACCTGGGTGAAGGAGAGGTAGTGGGGCCCCGGGGTCCCCCCGTGGATCTCGCCGTCGTGGGTCCAGGTCTGGCCGACGACCAAAATGACCGGCACGTTGTCGGTGTATAGGGCCCTCAGCTCCATAGCGCCGTGGAGGAGGCCGACGAGGACGTGGGTGAGGACGACCTGGGGCCTCCCGGTGGCCATGGCGTACCCCTTCGCCACCGACAGGGCGGTGCCCTCGTGCCTCGCATTGATGTAGGACGGCTTTCTCCCCAAAGATCTGTATTTGACCATGTACTCCCATAATGGGATGAACTCCGTGCCCGGGGAGCTGATGACGTATTCGACCCCGTGCCTGCTGAAGAGCTCGACGTACCCCTCAGCTGCGCCCTCGACTTCTATGATTTCCATCGCCGAATCGCCCACAAGTTAAGTAAAGCTTAGGAAATATGGACTATTATTTTAATTGGGTAGACAATAACAAAAATCTTCAACTCTTTATGATTTAGTTGGAGCCTGACAGGGGATTTAAACCCCAGTGAAGCCGGTCTGTGGGCGACTGCTTGGGCCCTTCAAACAAGTCAATGATTCTGGCAGAATGCCCTAGGGGTCGAGAATTTCGAAGCTGAGGGTTTTCCCATCTAGGGTGGTCTTCATCAGATTTAGGACGTCTCGGCCCAGGAGGGCGTCCATGCGCTTCGCCTCGATCACCTCTACCATCGGGAAGGTGAGGTCGTCGAGGGAGACGTCTACATAGTAAGTGTATCTCAAGCCCTCTCTTCCGTCAAAAGACGAGATGGATACGCGACCCGCTGGGATAAGCCTGAGCTCCCCTATGACCATCTGGGGAATGACTGTCATGTTTGCGCCGCTGTCCAGTTTGGCTCGGATTTCCAGAGTTGGCCACTACGGGTTGGAGATCCTGATCTTCAAAGCTGGAGTTGGAGGATGGTAGTCTGAATCATACTTCACGGCTGATCGACTCCGGCGAAGGAATCTCCACACGCCTCTCATGGGGTGCAACCAATTCGATGTAGATGGGGACGTAGCCATGCTTCTCGTAGGCCCTCTTAGCCAGCTTGCTCTTGTCGTTGCTAAAATCCACGACGGAGCCCCGAAAGATGGCGACGAATTTGCCGTTGTATCGCGGGTCTTGAACGAGTTTGTCACGGATCTTCAGGAATGCCTCCCGCTCCTCCTCGAGCCGAAGGATGTGTTCCAGCTGAACCGGTTCGCCTGTGAATCCCCTTCCATCTATGTAGTCCCGGAGAATCTCTGCTATTACCTCGTTCTTTTTCCTCTTGCCTCTCTCGCGGAGGACGAGGAGGCTGAACCTCCTCCAGAGGTCGGCATCCACTTCGATGGTCGTCTTGACCAAATTATCCTATATTCCTGTATTTCCGTTAATCCTTATAGTTGTTTTTCCTTCTAATGAATCTCTCTAATTTGTAGCCCTGGTTCGTTTGTCAATGATAATAAAAGCGGTGGCGAATCCCAAATCACACTTCTCAAGCGGAAGAAGCACGGTAAGGGGTTCGAAAGCCTATAAAGCTGTTATGCAGGCAGCCGCCTGAATTTCAACTACCAATCGCGTAACGTATACGCGTGTTTATGTTTGGCTATACCTTTTTTATGAGGGTTACTAACTTTCCACGTTCATAGAAGTCTAACTTCTCCAGCATCCTTAAAGAGCCGGTGTTCTTCTCCCCGGTCTCGGCCAAGATGATGGAGCAGCCGTTCTCCTCAAGGTACCCGAGCGCCGCTTTGACGAGTTTCGTGGCTATTCCCCTTCGCCTGAACCCTCGCTTGGTGTGCACGATCTGTATTTGTCCGATCCTCCCCTTCGTCACGTAGTTCGGGCTGAAGGCGTCCCTGAACGAAACGGCGAAGCCGACGACCTCGTCGCCAGCCGTGGCTACCAGAAATCCCCCTGGCTCCTTCTTCATGTAGCCTTCCAGGATCCTGCGAAAGCCCTCCGTGCTGGCCTTGAGATCGAAGTATTGATGCAGCGGGTCATCTCCCTGGTCTACGATGTATTCTTTCCAGAGCTCCGCAAGCTGCGCAATGAACTCGCCCCGACAAGGTTCGATTTCAACTTCGCTGGATGACATGCCGTACGAATCGGATATCCTTTGATGTTTAATAAAAAATTATTTTCAACGTTTGCGAGATGTCATAACATTCTTTATTAATGGAGCCGGGCGAGGGATTCGAACCCCCGTAGAGCTGCTCTGCAGGCAGCCGCCTAACCGCTCAGCCAACCCGGCGCGCATGAGGTTATGAGCGGCACGTGGATTTTAACGTATCGTGTCCCTACAATCCTTGTCGAGCTTTAGACGGTGCCTTTCCGCAGCCCGCGTTTTCTCTTGGCAATATAATCTCCGTGGGCGAACCAGATTATGATCCGGCAAAGACAGATTCATCTCTACATGCTCGGAGAAAGCTAGGCGGTCGTTCTCAAGCAGTTTACTTATCGTGTTGGGCAACCCGTGGTCTCGGCGTCGTACCTTCCTTTGCGATCCTATTTAATCGGACTTCCAACGATTTCAGTGTGTTTCGCCTCATTCATCATTCGATTTGACAAAGTTTAATTTTACACGACTCCACATAAATCTCGGGTGACATTTCATGCCTTACTGTCCTAAATGTGGGAAGGGGGTTGAGGAGGGCGCTGCCTACTGCCCCAGCTGCGGAGCCAGCCTGAGGGAGGGCGTCCCTGGGGAGGTGCCCAGAGGCTACCCATCGGACGTTGGGGCTGTGGAACACCTGTCGATCGCCTTCAACCTGGCGATGGCGAAGCCGATGGTCTTCGTCCCCGCCATCCTCGGAAGCATCATCTCCTCCCTTATAGGGCTGGCCTCGTCGGCCTTCGTCGGGGCCTCCGGCTGGCCCTGGTGGAGCGGAGGGACATTCATGGGCCCGGCTCGCCCGGGTCTTCTGGCTACGGGCGTCCTCTTCGGCATAGTTGGCGCCGCGATCTCGTACGTCCTCGGCTTCGCCTCGATAGACATGTCCAGGGACGCCTACGTTGACGAGCCCCTCGACATGATGAGGAGCGTCAGCTACGTCCTCGGGAGGCTGGGAACATTCATAATCGCCTCCATAGTCGGCGCCATCATGGCGATAACGATCATCCTCATCCCCGTCGTCATCTTCATGTTCGTCATCATAGTCGTCGACGACACTGGCATAGGGAGCGCGATCTCCCGAGCCTTTAGCGCGATCGGCAGGGATCTCGGGGATGTCATACTGGTCATCATAGTCGCCATAGTGGGCTCAGCCATCCTCGGGTTCGTGCCCCTCATAGGCGGCCTCCTAAGCACAGCCCTCAACGTGATCATAGGCCTCGCCTTCATCGACATATACATCAGGTACAAGAAGTCTTTCTGAGAACCTCTATACGTTTTTTTTCTTCCTGCGCCCCTTCGAAAATTCATATCGCTTTCATATCTGATTGATCGAGCGTAATACTCTGTGCTATCTTACAGGCAGAACGGTTGACGCGCATGTAAGTTGAAAAAAGGGAAAATTATGTCTCGTGCGGTGATACTAAATCGTTATTTCCAGCAATTTCTCGACGTCCGTGTCCTCGACATTCTCGGGTTCGATAACCATGCTGCCATCTCGGGTCGCGAAGATGGCCTTTCCATGGGCCCTGAGAATGGGCATTATCACGTCAGTGTACCCGGTGTTGACTATCGTCTGCAGATTGTACATGCAGATGGCGTCCATCGGGGTCGTGAGGATCCTGTGCATGGCGTATTCGTACCTCATCAGCTCCCTCACCAGGCCGTGTTCGAAGAAGCATGAGGTTTCACCAGTTGCCCGCATCCCCAGCCCCTTCATTTTGAACTGCTCGTGGGTCTTGTTCCAGCGGGATAATATCCTCAGAGCCTCGGCTCGCCCGTTCTCGATGTACCATCCATCGTAGCTGCGGATCGTCAGGCTTCCCCTTTTTTCTGCCCTCTCAACATCTATACCGAAGGACATCATGCCCCTGCGGACCTGCTCGGGCTTCTCATCGGAGCAGATGCATAAAACGCCCTTTTTCTTTTGCAAACCGTCCGACACGAAATTGAACATGATGTTGTTCTTGGCCTCGGGCGTATCGTAGAATAGAACCACGTGATTCGTGGGCTCGATGTTTTCGATGAAACGGTGTACCTCTTCTGTTAGCAATATTTCTTCAATATATTAGATTTGCATAAGTTATATATCCATTTTGGGTAACTGCAAATTAAAGAAAAATATTTGAAGCCTAACCCTTGAAGATCTCTATTACTTCATCGCCCACCTTTTTTGCTAACAGTTCGGGCTCCTCTTCGTAAATTACTTTAATGCCGTATAGTTCAGCGAGATCCGCATCCGCTCTTCCCAGTGGGTTCTTTGACGCCAGAATTAATGTCGCTGGTTTCAATTCGGCGGTTCTGACGATGAGCTCGATCAGCGAGCTAAACGCCCTACCCTCAACGAGCAGCTCAACGGCGATGGGTTTGTCTGGCTTTTCCGAGCTTCTGACCACCATATCGAAAGAGTGCAGTGCCCCCGATGTGCCTGTCAGAGTTCCTGGGACTTCTATGACAAAGCCAGATTGCACCAAGGCCTGCTGAACGAGTTTCAAAGTCTCCAAATGCAAATTTTGAGCCCTGAGCCTCGGAACGATCTCCTGAGCAGGGGAGGCGGCTTTCCAATATTCCTCGAACACCTGAATCAGCGTCTCAACATAGGTCTTCAAATTGGACCAGACGGCCTGGCCTTTAGCACCAAGGCCCGGAAGGAATAAGAGCACTTCGCTCTCGTCGGCAATTAATACCAAGAGATCCGTCGTGCCAGACCTGTGCATGACCGAAGCAGCCTCTGAAATTACGTTAACGTCGTTGAGGTCTTCGTATTCTAACTGGGTCAAGAGTCTCATCTTGATGTTTTCCTCCAACATTTCCCGAAGATTTAGGACAGGTATTGGAAGGTCTCTAAGTCGCTTAACCAGTAAATCGACGCTTTTCTTGCTGCCCTGTATCATTTTCAAAAATGTTTCCACGTAGTTTTCATGGGTTGTGACTAGCCTGATCTCCTGTGGCGACCTCCCGGTCATGATGGATTCCATTATGGTGCCTGCTTCCGGAGAAAGGCCCCACAGGGCGTTGAAAAAGACCTTCATGGCCGTAACGTAGCCTGGGGCATTGGTCCATATCCCCGTGTCGTCCTGAGTCGTCATGCTGGTGGAGTCGTCCATCGCGACCGTGGTGATCGCCTCCTTCTCGTCGATCACGACGAAGCGCATCGGGGCAGGCAGGGCGATGTGGCGCACCTGAATGGGATCCGGGAAGTTTCCAACGTCATCATAGTTCTGCTCGTTTACCTGGGTGAGAAGACAGACTTGGATTCCATCTCGAGCCAGTCTCTTCAGGTTGTCATCGATGTTGAGAAGGGACAGGCGAGTCAGGTCGTTTCCGGTGGTCACGATGCAGACCTCCCTCTCGGCTCTGGCACACATCTGGATGAGCAGGTCGTAGATCTGCCGCCTCCCCTGAAAGATCCGGAACCTCGGCTCCTCCGAAGTGGGTATGATGCGACGGGAAAATGCCTCCCACTCCCTGAGGATCTCCTTCTCGCTCTTCTCTAACTCCGACAGCCTGCCTTTGAACTCTTCGATGTAGCGGCTAAGAGTCGTCTCCACTGGGGAGGCGACAAACTTCACTGGCCTCCCCATTATGCTCTGCACCAAGCCCTTTTCCTCCAGGGCCCTGAGAGACCTGTAGGCCTTCATCCTACTAGTGTCAAACTTACGCGCTATGATCCCGGCTGGGCAGGGCCCGATCTTCAGGAGGAACAGGTAGATTCTGGCCTCGTCCCTTTCGAAGCCGAACTCCAGAAGCCTCTTCTCAAGCCTCTCCTCCGACAACCTTTCATCGACGAAGAGATGTTTCTCATCTCATAAAAGATGTTCGAACAAATGTTACAAACATGGTGTACGACCGCTTGTTAAATATTCAAATATATCTGTCACATGGCACTATGCCTTCGACGAGGGGTCTTGAAGAAACTGGTCATAAAGTCAAAGGATCAGATGTGGCCCACCGTCACGTGGCAGGACACGCAGCTGGTTGTCTACTATCTTGGCGAGGACGACGAAGAGCTGGTCATCAAGGAGACTAGGGGGATCGACTTCAACGAGTTCCTCTTTCACCTGGACTGCGGGGGCTCCATATTCGTCACAACCAAGCCGGCGAACGGAACTCTTGATTGCGAAGAATCCGCATTGGATCAATGCGGAAGCTTGATTGGGAGAAAATTAACTCCTCAGAAAAATTACCCGCTGGACTAGATCTCTGGAAAAGGTATGGAAGGGGTGAAAGGAATTATGGCTCATGGAATAAGCCCTGCTGAATGCTCCAGATGCGGGGGCACCCACCTCATAATGGATGCCGAGGCGGGCGAGGAGGTCTGCGGCGACTGTGGGCTAGTCATCTCCGACAACATACTAAGCGCCGAGCCCGAATGGAGGGCTTTCACGGACTTCGAGACGCGATCGAGGTCCAGGATGGGGACAGTCGCGTCCTACGCCCTCTACGATAAGGGGTTGTTCACCGGGTTCAACCGGAACCGAGACGCGAATGGTAGGCACCTGAGCCTCGAGACGAGGGCCAACATGATAAGGCTGAAGAAATACGACAGCCGCACCAAACGCGACGACACCTGGACCAGAAACCTCAGCATCGCCGTGACGGAGCTGGACAGGCTCTCGACGGCCCTCAGAATACCCCAGAGGGCGAAGGAGCACGCGGCCCTCATATACAGGCAGGCTTTGAAACGCGATCTCATCAGGGGGCGCTCCATCGACGCCTTCGTGGCCGCCAGCGTGTACGCAGCCTGTCGCCTCCAAAACATACCCAGGCCGCTGAAGGGCATAAGCAAGGAGAGCAAGAGGGAGCTTCCTGAGGTTTCTAAGACGTACAGGCTGCTCCTTCAGAGGCTTCAGCTCAAGATGCCGCTGGATGAGCCGTTCAAGTTCGTCCCGGGGATAGCCTCAAAGCTCAACCTAGAGCAGTCGACCGAAAACCAGGCCGTCAAGATACTGAGGCGGGCGCAGGAGAGGTACGGCCTCTCGGGCAAGGACCCGAGGGGGGTCGTGGCTGCCGCCCTTTACTGGGCATGCGTCGAAAACGGCGAGAGGAGGATCCAGAAGGAAGTGGCAACAGCTGCTGGGACGACAGAGGTTACCCTGAGGAACAGGCTCAGGGGCCTGATGAAGACGCTGGGCGACCAGGCAAACACCTAAAAGTGTAGGATCCTAGAAAACCCCCTATCTTGATTTTTAACCGAGACCCTTTTCAAAAATGGCCGTCGCATCCACGTGTTCCTATTTATCTGCGAACCTGAGGGAACAGGTAAGTCTTAGCCCCAAGCCACATGTACTGCGGTGGGTGTGCTTGGCTCCGGGAACGGCCTGAAAACGAGAATAACAGGCTGCCCGTTATTCCGTCTACAAGGAACAACGGATTTCACCGGCCTAAAGGTCTCCGTGGGCCTTCTTGACTGTCCTTCCCCTAGGTTCCTGAGAGCGTCTTCTCGAGGGGCCTTGTTCCATCTAGGATGGAATAGCGATTTTCACAAGGTGGGCGAGGATCGTCTCCGCAGCTAAGGGATCTAGAATCCCCACTTGAGTGACTCGTTCCTCAAGAAGTCCTCCGTGCTGGTGGGGTCGCCCGGATTTGAACCGGGGATCACGTGGGCCCAAGCCACGTATCTTAGGCCAAGCTGGACTACGACCCCTCGAGACTCAGAGAGGCTGCGCGGGCTTTTAATTTTATTGAGGGCCGGTCGCGGGCCTACTTGTGCTTCGCCCTCGCCCTCTCGAGGGCCGTGATCACCGGCATCTCCTCCCCCGCGAGGAGGGTCAGCATCGCTCCCCCTCCCGTGCTCACGTGGCCGATCCTGCTCGTCAGGTCCATCATGGAGGCCATCCCGCCGAGGTGGCCCCCGCCGACGACGGTGAACCCGCTGCTCTCCGCTATCGCCCTCAGGATCTCCTTGGTCCCAGTGTCGAACCTCCTCCTCTCGAACATCCCGAGCGGGCCCTCGGCGACGACGGTCCCCGCCTTCTTCACCTGGTCGCAGTACCTGGCTAGGGTGTTCAGGCCGATGTCGTAGATGTTGGTCTCGTCGGTCAGCTTGTCGACGTAGAGCTCGAGCCTCTCGCCGTTGATGTCTAGGGCGACGTCGACCGGCATCTCGATCGACCTCCCGTACCTCTCCATCAGCTCCCTCGACTGCTCAACGAGCTCCCTGTCGCCGCTGCTGAGGGCCTTGACCCTCTCCGGGTCGTGCCCCTGGGCCATGTGGAACGTCTCCCTGATCAGCCCCCCGATGAGTATCCTGTCCGCGATCCCGTCCTTGAGGACACGGCGCATGACCGGCAGGCGGTCCTCAACCTTCGCCCCGCCGAGGACGAAGATGCAGGGGCGCTGGGGGTCCTCGAGGACCCTGTTGAGGGCGACGAGCTCCCTCTCCATCAGCCTCCCCGCGACCATCGGCAGGACCTCTCCGAAGCCGACGAGGCTTGGCTGGCTCCTGTGGCCGGCGGCGAAGGCGTCGTTCACGACGATGTCGAAATAGGGCGCCAGCGTCCTGACGAGATCCGTCTTCGCCAGCTCCTCCGGCGGCGCCTCCTTGTTCTCCGAGTCGATCGCGCGGAGGTTGTTGAGGACGAGGACATCCCCCCTCTTCAGGGACTTGATGGCGGACCTGGCCTTCTCCCCTAGCACGTCGTCGACGAACCTGACCCTGTTGCTCAGGTACATCTGGAGGACCCTTGCGTGGAGCTCGAGGGACGTGAAGTCGTACTTCCCCGGCCGGCTCTGGTGGGCCCCCAGGACGACCTTCGCCTCATCCAGCTCCCTTATGGTGTCCAGGGTCTCCGTTATCCTGCTCGCGTCCAGGATCCTCTTGGAGACAGGGTCGATGGGCGAGTTGATGTCGACTCGGAGGAAGACGGTCTTCCCTGCGAGGTCAACATCGTCCAAGGTCAGAAATTTGAAGACCATGGC
>CAZPMB010000046.1:0-4675 GCA_964587735.1 uncultured Candidatus Bathyarchaeia archaeon
TGAGCTTCTCTTCTTGATAGAATGGCCTATTTGCGATGTATTCAGCCGACTTATATCTCGTATGCTATGACGCGCCCGGACTCTGGGTCGATTTGGAACTTGAAGTGAACGCTCTCCTTGCCGAACCACCCCTTTTTGACCAAGACGTCCCCCTCCACTTCCCAGATGTCCCTCCGAGCTCCGGTCGAGTACCACGCCCTCGTGAAAGATATGTCCTTGACCTTGCCCTGCCCAAACTGGGCGACTAGGTACCGTTTGGCAGATGCCTGGGCGCTCATTGCGTCTTCGACACGGACTCCGGACAAATCAACCACAAACTTATGGGGTAATCCGAATATTTTAGATCCGCGATTGGGCGAAGGATTTAGCCTTAGTTGCCAATGCTCTCAAGAATTTACAATAGGTTGAAACCGTTTAACGGTCTTTTTTCTTCGAACGAGACCCTGTACATGGCTTGCGTTTTCCACATGAATAAAGTTTAAATCTTATTTCTATATCACCATTACCGATTAGACTGAATTCCTATAGGGAACAGAGGTAAATCATTTTGGCGGGAGTCAAGCACTGCTTCCCAAAATGCCGCGATTTTAACTGCACCAAAAGATCGCTCAGGTTCAGGGGCAGTCAGGCTTGGTGCGAGTGGACCAGCGAGCCCTGCGAGCCGAAGAACTGCACCTATGCAACATGTTATAAGAGGCAACTCCTCGACAACGGGGTCTGTGGTCAGACTGTGAAGAGGAAGACCCGGGAGGACCGCGGGCCCGAGGATTTCGAGGATGAGGAAATTACGGTCAGGGGCAAGCTGATGCGCAAGACGGGCGAGAAGAAAATTTTCTAGTTAAGGCGGATGGAAAACTCGATAAATAGGGCGTCTCACCACTCTCCCCACAGATGACTCCAAGCGTGAGGGCGGAGCTAAAGGGCCTGATGCAGGAGGACAAGTTAGCCCTAGTCTCTCGCTCCTTCGACATCATCGGATCGAAACAGCAGGCGGTTGCCATCATCGAGCTTCCGGAGGGACTGGGGGATTTCGAGATTACGATCGCTAAGGCGATCATGAGATCCCACAGAAACGTCACAAGCGTCCTCGCAAAGGGATCCGAGAGAACCGGAGAATACAGAACGAGAGAGCTAAGGATCATAGCCGGCGACCCAAACACGGAGGTTGTGCACAAGGAGTCCGGATGCCTATTCAGGCTAGACCCTAGGCTGGTCTACTTCTCTCCCAGAGAGTGCGCCGAGCGGGAGAGGATCACCGCCGCCGTGAGGGAGGGGGAACGCGTTCTCATCATGTTCAGTGGAATCGGCCCCTTGCCGATCTGCATAGCGAAGAAGCACAGAGACGTCCTCGTAACCGCCATTGAACTCAATCCCCAAGCCCACCGTTACTGCATGGAGAACATCAATCTCAACCGGGTGGGGGATAGGGTGAGGGCGATCGAGGGCGACGTCCGAGAGGTGTGCAGAGACCTCGATGAGACTTTCGACAGGGTCATCATGCCATTGCCCAAAGGCGCATACCAGTTCCTAAACGTAGCTGTGCCGCTTATAGAGGTTGGGGGCATCCTCCATTTCTATCACTGGGCCGCTCAAGATGACCTGTACACAAAGGCCGAGGATCTAGTAAACAAGGCGGCGGAGGGCTTCGGAAGAAGGACTGAGTTCATAAACAGGGTGAAGGTCTCCCAGTACAGTCCCCGCACTTGGAAGATAAGACTGGATGTTAGGATCCAAGCCGGCCAAGTCCACTATGGGGAGATGTAGATCTGGGGCTTTGACACGATGTCTATCTCCCTCCCGCAGTCGGGGCAGAACTGGCCAAGGTAGGTGATTCTTGCTCCGCAGAACCTGCAGTACTGAACCAGGGGGGCCCGCCTCCTAGTGAGCTCTACGCCACAGTACGGGCAGAACCTTGACTCGAAAGGAGCATGGTGACCGCATCGACCGCAAAACTTCTCAAACCCAGTCAACGTGTGCTCCTCCATAGCTGTTGGGGCCATGGATATTTGGCTCTCCGGCTTCCATGGTGGGACGTTAGGGATGCTTCCGAATATACCGCCCAAAATAACTCCCGTGAGGGCGCTGGGGACGATGGCTAGGGCAAGTGTGTACACGGCGGCCCCGAGGATTGGATTGGGTATCGCCCCTTGAACGGCATCCACGATCGATCCCTGCACGACGCTGTAGAGGTCCTCGTAAATCAGCGTGAATATGACTGCAGACAATGCCATGGCGAAGATCGACCTTCTGTTGTCAAGCGAGATTATCTCGGCGACGAATGTGGCGGTTATGCACGTTATTAATGTTGAGGCTGCCCACATCCATGTTTGAGGGCTTATGGCGATCGGTACAAAGGGGATGAGCGTATCGACTGCTGCCAAGATCAGGGTGATCACGAAGAGCGTGAATGGTATAGACCATAATATGGGCGGTTCACTGGCGTTCTTGACCATCCTCGCCATTAAGCCAACGTCCCGACGCGCGCTGAATGGAAACGCAATGCAAGCGTGTTATCGTTTCTGAATGAATTTTGTATCTTCATTTAAAAAAGAGACTTATATACCAAGGAAAAATACGCCTTTAACAATAGCCATAAAGTGAAAAATTTCATTTGATAATTAATAAGATAAATAAAATAAAATTTAATTTATAAAAATGTGTAATTTTTATATCATGCCTGGATAAATTTATAAAGCGCGTTTGTGCCTCCTTAGCTCCTATCGGGCTCCCCTTTCTTTTCATCCTTTTCGGAGCCGCTCACTTCCTCGCGTTCGATCTCGAGCGGGCTCTCCAGCGGAATTGGTGGCGGCGTTGTCGCCATCGTGTATCCAATCCAAAGGATTATCAGGAGCATCACGTAAACGGCGAGGATGATGGGCAGTTTATAAGCCCACTCGCTCAGCTCAGGCGATATCCAAGACGCTATAGGACCTAGGAGCGGGGCGAAGGCCCAGATAAAGTATCCCACCATGATGACCACGCTGAGGACGACAATGATTGAACCAAGGCTCTTGTCCTCCATATCCTACACCCATGTAGTAGTGCTCAATGAAATGCTAATAGAACTTTCCCCGAATTACCAATATATATAGGATCAGGAATTGAATATGAAGGCATTGGTTCATCACTACTACAATCTCGCACTAACCTTTGATCATGGTCATGCAACGTCGATATTTTCTCGAAAACGACTGATCATTAGAATTATTCCAATAGGAATATATTATGCAAATTATCCCGTATATATCCCCTAAAAATAGAGGAAATAGTTTTAAAGCCCTGAGCATTTTTATACAAGATTCCTAATAGGAATAAATTCGTAATAAGGTTGAGCAAAATGAACAACGTCCTTGTGAAGGCCCTGAGGCAGGTGGCGCTCGAGGAGCAGCCCATGGAGATCTGCGAGAGGAAGGGGCTCGGCCACCCCGACTCGATCTGCGACGCCATAATGAACCAGTTCTCCATCGAGCTCTCCAAGGAGTACCTTCGCAGGTTCGACGCGATCCTCCACCACAACCTCGACAAGGGACTTATAGCCGCCGGAAGCTCGAAGGTGAAGTTCGGCGGGGGGGAGATACTGAAGCCGATGCTCATAGTCTACGGGGACAGGGCGACCTTTGAGATCGAAAATGAGGTTGTCCCAGTGGACGAGATAGCGATAAATAGCACGAACAATTGGCTAAAGAAGAACCTGCGTTTCGTTGACCCCGACAAGCATGTCAGGCACCAGATCGAGATCAAACCTGGTGCGGCCTCGCTCCAAGACATCTTCAAGAGGAAGGGCACCTACTTGGGGGCGAACGACACCTCCGCTGCGGTGGGCTACGCACCGCTGAGTAAAACGGAGAGGCTCATACTCGACCTCGAGAGCCATCTGAACTCCCCTGGGTTCAAGAAGCAGTTTCCGGAGTCCGGCGAGGACATCAAGATCATGGGATTCAGGAACGGCCGAAAACTGAACCTCACTGTGGCGATGGCCTTTGTGGACCGGTTCATCTCGAGCGAGGCTGATTACTTCAAGAAAAAGTCCGAGATTCAGGATGCGATCGACAAATTCATCGCCTCGAACTCGGACTTCGAGGACGTGAAGGTCGGCCTCAATGCCCTGGACGTGAAGGGGAGGGGGATCGATGGCCTATACCTAACGGTCCTCGGGACATCAGCCGATACCGGCGACTCGGGCCAGGTTGGGAGGGGGAACAACGTAATCGGCGTCATCCCGTTGATGAGGCCCATGTCGTCCGAGGCGGCTGCAGGGAAGAACTCCATCAGCCACGTCGGGAAGATCTACAACCTACTGACCTATAGGATAGCGAATCAGGTGTGCGAACAGGTCAATGGAATCAAGGAGACGTACATCTGGCTCCTCAGCCGCATCGGAAAGCCCATAAACGAGCCGGCCGTCTGCTCAGCCCAGGTTGTATTAGACGATGGCGTGAGAATCAAGGACATACAACCCCAGATTGAAGAAGTCATCGCCCACGAGTTCGAGCACCTCGACAAGTTCTGCATGGACCTCGCCCAGGGGAAGATAACCATACGTTGAGGGAGAGATGATACTCTCTTACGATGTCGGCAGCGTACCGCTTAGGGTGAAGGAGTCCACCATATCAGAGGGGGCGAGGAGGTCCTTGACCCTCCTGCCATTTCTAGGAGTCTCCGACGAGGCGGTCAA
>CAZPMB010000046.1:4775-16629 GCA_964587735.1 uncultured Candidatus Bathyarchaeia archaeon
CGAGGAGGTCCTTGACCCTCCTGCCATTTCTAGGAGTCTCCGACGAGGCGGTCAACACCTTCGAGGGAGAGGTGGTGAGCGCCTTCTCTGATAAACTGAATGCGGGATTAACCATACCGAACTACCCACAGTTCCGCGACATGAATGGTATGTTCCTCGAGCTGATCAGGGGGATAGAGAAGGGGGAGTCCGGTTATGTCACCCTCCGTACTCCAAGTGCGAGGCCGGGCTCAAAAATAGCGGAAGTCGACGTGCTGAAGCGCAATGCATCCAAGGTCAGGGATCTCACCGGCATCGACAGGGTGAGGGTGAAGGCTTGCGTCACCGGGCCCTACACTCTGGCTTCCTTATTCCAGGTTAGAAGCCCGAAGCTGTTCGCCGACCTGGGCCACTCCATCTCCGAGATCGTCTCCAACACGCTTTTCAAAACGAGGCACGGGGAACTGTCCCTTCTCTGCATCGACGAGCCCGTGCTCGGGTTTCTGAACGACCCCCTCATCGACTACGGCTCTGAGGGGAGAGAGTCCATCAAGAAGGCGTGGGAGGAGATCTGCGTCACCGCGGCTTCAAGGGGCGTCGAGACGGCCATGCACCTTCACAACACCTCCGACGACCTATTCTGGGAGGTTGAGCACCTAAACATAGTCGAGTCCCATGCGGACGACCCCCTTTACGCCCAGGAGATCACTAAAAAAAGGCTTGAGGAAAGAGATAAGCGACTCAAGGCGAGCATAGCAGTCACCCTGTTCGATAACCTCATCGTATCTCATCTAAAAAAAATCGGTTTTAATGGCGATATCCAACAAGAGGTCGGAGAGACATGGACAGATATAAGACATGGGCTGGTCGATCCGCTTACATTCATGGACGACTCTGCCACACTGAAGAAGCGGCTCAAGAACATCGTTAAACGATTCGGGGCCGAGTGGGTTTCGTACGCCGGCCCGGAATGCGGCGTGGGCGGCTGGCCGACCTATGAGTCTGCAATGGAGTGCCTTAGACGGGTCGCGGATACAGTTGAAATCTTCAACAAAGAAAACCCATAATGCCGATGACAGGAGTTATCTAGAAAACAAAAACCGCCTGCTTCTCGGCTTCGAAACCGGTTTATTGCCCAAATTTTAATCGCGTATGCAAATGCTCCTCAGAAAACATTCTACGCACCTCGGGTTTCTAGACCTGCAGTACTCCTTTCCATGCGTTACAAACGCCTCGTCGACGTATCTGTACAACTCGGGATCGACTAGCCCTTCAAGGGTCTTCTTCGCCTCGGATGGCGGCGCCTGCCCTCCAACGAGGCCGAGCCTCTTGGCCACAGTGAGTACATGCGTATCTACGGCTATGGCTGGCCTCCCAAAGGCATGGCTGAGGACGATGTCAGCGGTCTTTGGGCCTACGCCTGGCAGGTTCATCAGAAGGGACCGTTCGCCCGGAACTTCGCCGCCGAAGCGATCGAGGAGGGTTTCACAGACAGCTATTATGCTTCTAGCTTTCTGGTTGTAGAATCTAGAGCACCGGATCCTATTGCATATCTCATCCCGGGGAATCCTTAGAACATCGACCGGGCCTTTGGCGTCCTTGAGGAGGTTCGTGGCGGCCCTGTTCGAGTTTTGGTCCCTCGTCCTCTGGGATAGGATGGTCGCGATAAGTGTCCTGAAGGGATCGTTTGCCCCCTTTTGCTCCTCCATAGAACCGTAATGCTCTTTCATTAGCCCAAGGATCAGCCGCATCCTCTCCTTTTTAGAGACCAATTCTTCACCGACCCCCAAGCCTTTCCTGCCTCACCTTCTCAAATCTCTCAGAGATGTAGCCTGCAAGGGTCTTTCCCCTTTTTTTGGCGAGCGCCTTGAGCGCCTTTTGCACGCCTGTCGAGTACTGTGCCGCCCTTTTACGTGAGTGGGCGATTCGCCTTGGGAAGCCGAGCTTCTCTGCGAGGGCTCTGAGCGCCAGTTTCCGGGGTGATTCGGGCACCCTCAGAAGCTTCAATTCCGTCGGCAGGGAGAGGCCGAAATCGATGACCCTCTCATCTGCGAATGGCAGCCTGAGCTCAACACCAAGATCTGCACATACCTTGTAATCCCTCTCGAAGTTCACCTCGTGGGATCTGGTCGCATCCCTGTACATCGACAGGCGCACTGCTTCACCCGACTCGACATATTCTGTCACATATTTCCTGTAGCCTCCGAAGACCTCATCGCTCCCCATGCCCGAGAAGAACACCCTGCAGCCTGATTCGGCGGCGCTGCGAGCAGCCCAAAGGTGGGGGAGGGCGACCCCCGCCTTCATGGCGTCTGGCTCTTCAACGCTCCAGAGCACGTCGTCCAGATCTTCGTCCACATCCTCGAGGGTGTGCGATTCGATCCTCAAGGGCAGTCCGAGGCTTTCAGCCGTCTCCTCAGCCGCTGCGAAGTCCTCTGAGCCCTCCAAGCCAACGCAGATTGGATAAACGTCACACCCGGACGTGTCCAAGTAATGAGCGATCAAGCTGCTGTCTATTCCTCCTGAGAAGCCTAGGGCAACCCTGAAAACCCCCATGCACCTGAAATCTGAGGCGTTCGCCAGTAGCTTGTCTAGTTCCTCAACCGCATCTTTCATGGGTATGGCTCTGGTTTGTGGCTGAGGCAGTTCTCCGGCTGCTTCGAGGACGACGCCATGCCTCGTTGCCATCCCGACATTGCCCGTGGGAACCGTCGCCGCGTTGAGGCCTGCGGACCAGAGCATCTTCCTGTTTGAAGCCACGCCAATGAGATGCTCGTTCTCGCCGTAATATATGGGGACGACACCAACGGGGTCTCTTCCAAAGATGAGCCTCTCACGGTCGATGGCCGCCACTGCGTAGGAGCCTTCGCATTCGGTTATCAGCTCCCGGATGCCTTTCATGGGATTTGCCCCCATGACGTCAGCGGCGTTCGAGAGGGTGTCCATCTCGGCCCAACGCCAAATCCTGCCTTCAAAAGCCATGGCATAGCCGTATTGTAATAGTGGTTGTGACGGGTCGTTAGAGGTGATTTTGATGAGTTTGTGTCCGAGACCTATTCCGGATCCAAGATTGCCAAGACCGATCAGGGTGTCTTTCACTATTAGGCCGCTGTCACATGCTATGCCATATGTCTCCCCCTGACTTGATGAAGCGATCTCAAGCATCTCCGTCAAGGTCGACGATACTTCTCCTCCTGTCTTGCTCAGGAGGGCGGCGATGTACCCCATCGGATAAAGGTTCAACCTAGGTTGAATTTGGGGTTATCGACGAATATGTTAGAGATACGGATCTAGATTCAGCCTTGGTACGTTTCGGCGGCGTCTAGGATCTGATCCACCTCTTCTCCTTTAAGGCGTGCGCCATGGAGGTAGCTGCCCTTTCTCGTATCTTCCGCGAGAATGGACTCTTTAATGGGATACGGCTTCTCAAACCTGTTGAGCGCCTTGAAAGTGAGCGCGCACTTCCAGTTGTTCTCCCTGCAGTAGGCCTCCTCCTCCGGCGGGAGCTCCCAGAGCATCTCGACCTTGCCGACTACGCCGTAGCCTATGAAGGAGTCGCCGGCTTCAGTCTTCTTGGCCAGAAGAATGGGCGTGTCTCGCTTCCATCCCCTCACGACGCCCGAGTAGTACTTTTTCAGCTCGTAGACCTGGCTGAGCCAGCTGTCCGTGCTGATCCTGAGGATGTACCCATAGCTCTCCCCCTCAGACATAGCGAATGGATTTATGTTCATCGACATATAAAACTATTCGTTCCCCTCGGACTCATCGAGCTTATCGGGGTTCTTGGACTCCTCGGGCTCCTCCTCGATGAAGTCCGTCAGCGCCCTCTGCTCCGATGTCTCGGTCTCGAGCCGCTTCCACTCGTCCTCGTCGACGATCCCGCCCACCTGCTCCTTTATGGACTTCGCGATCCTAGGCCCTATCAGCGGGATCCCAACGAGCTTCTCGATGGGCGCCCTCTTGAGGCTGGCTATAGTGGTGAATCCAGAGTTGTAGAGAACCCTCGCCCTGACCCGTCCGATGCCTTTGAGCCTTACGAGGGGCAGCAGCTTCTCCGTGACGCCGTGGTTCACCCGCTCCCTGAGGCGCCTGAGCTGCGCCCTGTGGTCCGTGACCCCTAGCACCTCGGCCAGCTCGTTCACCGAGTACAGGAGCCAGTCTGCGTTCTGCACCGCGCTATACCTGTCGCCGGGGGCGACTGAGTACCTCTCGAGTATGTCGCCCTCCGACATCTCTTCGATCCAAGCGCCCAGCACCATCGCCGTCTTCACCTCCCCCAGGAACTGCTCGTACTCGACGTAGTCGTCTTCCTCAGCTGCCTTGCAGGCGAACTCGTCGCTGTGCTCCTCGGCGAAGGACTCCACCGCTTCCATGTCGCTCCGCCTGGGCCTCAGGATGGGACGCATGTCCGGGGTGCGGCATACGAGGTGGAGCCACGTGAAGTTTGTCACCTCAGTGGCGCCTCGCCTGAGTCCATCCCTCAGCACGACGGCTGAGAAGGGGTCGACGTAGAGCTCTGAGATCCTTCGCCCGAAGTCGGTTGCGTACACATAGTCGCCCTTGAACTCAATCATGTCCTCCCTCCTCAGGTAACCGAGGATGCCAGCCAGGATGAGCCTGATGTTGCCCATGGGGTAGTGGTATCCGTAGAAGGTCTGGCCGAAGAAGTCGATGAGGCCTTGCTCTGTGTGGGCGTAGTCCGATGCGATCGCCGCGAGGGCGTGGCCCCTGAGCGCCGACTCCTGGGCGAGCCTGCTGTATAGCCTCTCAGGCTGGGCGGCGATGTAGTTCTCCATTAGGGCGTCCCGCTCGTCCGAGGAAGAGGCGATCAGCACCGCCTCGCCATACTCATCGTACTGAGGCCTCCCGGCTCGGCCGCTCATCTGCTTGAACTCGAGCACCGAGATCGGGTACATGCCGTACCCAGGAGTGAACCTCCTGTAGCTCCCGATGACAGCGGTCCTGGCTGGGAGGTTCACGCCAGCGGCCAGCGTAGGGGTCGCCGAAAGGATCTTGATCTTCCTAGCCCTGAACGCGGACTCGATTATTCGCCTGTGGTCGGCACTGAGGCCCGCGTGGTGGAAGGCAGCCCCCCTCGAAACGGCGTAGGCTAGCTCGTCCGTCAGGCTCGTCTTCTCTCCCCTGAGGATTATCTCCGACGAGACCTCGTCAAGCACGGTCTGCTCCCTCTTCTTGAGGGCCCCGGCGAGGGCATTGGCTGCCTCCCTCGCCACGCTCTGGGATCGCCTCCTGCTCTCCACGAATATTAGGGATTGGCCACCCTCGAAGACTGAGTTGAGGGCTATGTTGATGACGTCTGTTCCGTGAAGGGACTCGAGGCCCTTTGCGCTCCCGTCGTTGAACATGACCTTGTCGTTGAAAACCACGCCCTCCCTTAGGGGGACTGGCCTCCACTCGGTCTTGATCCAGTCCGCCTTGAGCCACTCCGCGACCTCGTCGGTGTTCCTGATGGTCGCGCTGAGGGCAAGGATCTGGAGGTCTGGCTTCATCTGCCTCAGCCTGGCGATGGCGACCTCTAGGGTTGGGCCCCTGTCTCCCCCGATGAGGTGGATCTCGTCCGCGATGACGATGGTTACGTTCTCCATCCACGGGGACCTGTGGCGCAGGAGGGAGTCACACTTCTCGTTTGTCGTTATGACGATGTCGTAGTCCGCCAGCCAAGCCGTTCGGCTGTCAAGGTCTCCGGTGCTGACTCCAACTCTAACCCTGCGCCCGTCCCTCTTCTCTACCACAGAATAGGCCTGGAACTCTTCATACTTCTCCCAGGCGAGGGCCCTGAGGGGGGTCATGTAGAGGACCTTTCCACCCCTCTCGACAACGTGCTTCATGGCACAGAGCTCTGCGACGAGGGTCTTCCCACTGGCCGTGGGGCTAGCAAGGACAAGGTTCTTACCGTCCAGTACCCCGGCCCTAATGGCGTCCTCCTGTGGCGGGTAGAGCTCATCGTAGCCCCTCTTCCTAAGGACATCCTTCACCTGGTCGGGGATGTCGAGATCTGAGACCCTCAAGCGCCCAGCCCTTCAAGATAATGCCGGACTCGGAATATTAATTTAGACCTCAGTGCATCAGGTTCTCTCGACATAGTATGGTTAGAGAGAAGTCAATACTGTACTTCGATAAAGTCGGGGAGGAGAATACGGATGAGACCCTCAGGGCCGCAAAGAAGAGGGCGGAGGAACTGGGAATAAGGGACATCGTCGTCGCCTCGACGCGCGGTGGAACGGGCGTCAAAGCCGTTGAGGCCTTTAATGGCTGTAACGTCGTGGTCGTCACCCACTCCACTGGCCTGAGGGAGCCTGGGAAGCAGGAGCTCCTGGAGGAGAACAGAGCGAAGATCGAGGCAGGAGGTGGTAAGATCCTCACGACGGGCCATGCCTTCACAGGGGTTAGCAGGGCCATCCGCAAGAAGTTCGATACAGTCGGCCCGGCGGACATCGTTGCCCAGACCCTGAGGATGTTTGGGCAGGGGATGAAGGTCGTTGTGGAGTGCGTCGCCATGGCGGCCGATGCCGGGCTGATACCGGTGGACAGGGACATAATCTCAATAGCCGGCTCGGGGAAGGGCGCGGACACGGCCGTCGTTCTTAAGCCCGCCCATCTCCAAGACCTCTTCGATACCTACATTAGTGAGATAATCGCGAAACCGAACACGCCTTAGGTGTAACAGTTAAACCTTTTTCAATTCAGATTCAAGGGAATCGTTGAGCAATTCATAATACTGCATAAAAAAGGGAGAAAGGAAGGGATTGTTTTTCCTTTTTCCGTGATATTAAATTTTAACTTGATATTTTAATAATTTATGGACTTTAAACCAGGGTCATTTGACGTTCGGAATCACTTATAATCCGATTTATCCTCGTTTCTTGTTAAATCAAGATGTGCCCTCTGCGTTTCATCTCTTCTAATAATGGCCTTATCCGTTCATGTTTCTCTGCGAGCTCTTTGGGGACAGGTAAGTCATTTCTCTGTAGATAGTCTCGGACTGCGTCCTTCAGCGAGTCGTCCGCCAAGACGGAGCAGTGGATTTTCTGCTCTGGTAGCCCGCTTAAGGCAGATACTATATCGTCCTTCGTGATCCGTAACGCCTCTTCGACGTTATCCCCTTGACAAGCTCTGTGAGCATGCTGCCGCACGCTATGGAAGCCGCACACCCCTGTGTTAAGTACATTGCATCCACGATTCTGCCTCCATCTACCGCGATCCAGAACTTTGTGATGTCACCGCAGTAGTCGCTCATGTAGATGCCAACGCCATCGGCGTCGTCGATCCTGCCCATGTTCCTGGGGTTTCGATAGTGCTTGAGCACAGTCTCATTATACATGCCGTTTTAAAAGACACAGAACCGAGATTTATAAGTGATAAACCCTAAAAACCACCGCCTTTTGCTGGATTATTATTAATGCATCCCAACAACGGGCTTATGATGGGGACTCTTCAGATCAATATTTCCTCAGTCAAATGTGAAGCCATCCAGGCTGCAAATCTCAGTTGATGACTATCGTGTCGAGGCTAAAATAGCGCTTGGCTAGGAACCTGATCTTCTTTATGTTCTGGCCGTTCCTTCCGATGGCGATCCCCTTGTCCTTCGTCTCCACGGTGACCATCGCGATGCGGCCTCCTCCGACCCTGTCCACCAGCCTTATCTCCTTCACCTTCGCCGGCTTTAGGGCGTTCCTGATGAACTTCTCGGGGTCTTCGATGTACTCGAAGATCTCCACCTGCTTGTTCGTCATCTTCCGGAAGCGCTTTATCTTCTCTCCTCCGCGGCCGACTGCAAGGCCGACATCTCCCTTCTTCACCGCGAAGATGATTGCGTCCTCCTCGTCGTCGATGATGCAGTCCACGATGGTCGCGCCTGTCATGTTCTCCAGCAGGGCCATGTACTTCATCTCGTTCTCGGTGATCTTTATGTTGCTGAGCAATTCAGGCCACCATAAAGCCGAGTATTTTTGAGTCGCCGGGGTCGTTTATGACGATTGTCGAGACTGGGAAGGGCTTCCCGCAGAGGACGCCGAGGTCCAGGCTGTCCTTCTTGTGCCTCAGCACGGGGATGCCCGAGAGCTTTCCGTGGGTCTCCACGCTTTCGCTGATCTCCTTGGGGCAGTTCGAGGATAATATCGCCATCTTCGCCCTGCCCCTCCGCATCTCCCTCACCGCCACCTTTGATCCGAGGTAGACCTTGCCTGTGCTGATCGCCATCCTGAGCTCCTGGTCGAGGCTACTCGTTTCGCCTTCCTCCCATCGTCATGAACAGTTCCACGCTACCTGTGCCGAGGGGCATGGACTGGCCGACAATGATGTTCTCGATCACGCCTTTAAGAGGATCGGTCTCCCCCTTGATGGCGGCGTTCACAAGGTGCTGGATGGTCAACTCAAAGGCCGCCCTTGCTAGGACACTGCTCTTCTCGCCGCTGATGCCGTGCCGGCCGATCTGCTGGACCTCGCCTAGGTTCGTCATGATGTCTGCGACCAGCATCACGTGCCTCACGTCGACATCGAGGCCCTGCTCGTCCAAGACGGCGTGGGCCTCCATGATGAGGGCGTTTCTAGCGGCCTCGATGCCGAGTATCTTCGCGATCTCGTGGATGTCGTTGGTCGTCGTCCTAGCGGGGTCCACCCCCTCGATGGAGAGAACTCCCTCGAGATTCGAACCGTCGGTGCGTATGACCCACTCCCCGTTCTCGAAGTTGGTCAGCACCCTCTTGATCTCAGGTATCCCCCTGATCCTGGCCACCGTTATCTGGTCGATCAGCCTCTCAGGCTCGCCTTTTCTAGCCTCTGAAAGACCGATGAGAAATGTCAGATCGTCAACCCTGTTAAACTTCATCGGCAGAGCTTTTTCTACATCGGCCGTCGAGATGTTGAGTGCCTCCATGCGCTCGGGGGAAAGGATTACTTTGATGGCGTCCTCCCTCAGGTCGACGTTGATCTTCTCGATGATGTCGTCGATGACGGTGTATGTCAGCTTCTCGGCGACCTCCCTGGCCTTCGTCTGGCTCCGCTTGTGGCTGGAGTCCAAGTAGATGCTCATGACCGGCGTGGAAGGCTGCCTGCGAGCGTCCACGAGCTCTATCAGGCGGGGAAGCCCGAGGGTGACGTTCAGCTCCGCGACGCCGGCGTAGTGGAAGGTCCTGAGGGTCATCTGGGTTCCCGGCTCTCCGATGGACTGGGCGGCGATTGTGCCGACTGCCTCGCCGGGCTCAACGAGGCTGAAGTCGTAGTTCCTTGCCACGGTCTGGATGACCCTTTCTACGCCCTCCTCGGTCATTCCGGAGCCCGGGAGAGTCTTAAGGAGCTCTTCGGCGAGGCTGGGAGTCAAGAGGTCGGCGGACTTCGCTAGACACTCCTTTATGAACCTCTCAGATGCCGCCAGCCCGGGCTTCATGGCGATCTTCATCCGCTCCGCGAGGAGCCCCACATTTACAGCCTTCCCGTGGTCGCTCTTCGCGGGGTCGACGCCGTCCTCGCCGTATCTGAACTGTATGATGTCGCTGGTCGAGTCCCTGACCGTGCCGTCGTACTCGACCCTCAGGTGTTCGAGGGCGTTGATTAGGCGGCGCTGCATATATCCGCTCTGTTGCGTGCGTACTGCCGTGTCCACGAGGCCCTCCCTCCCGCCCATCGCGTGGAAATAGAATTCGATCGGATTCAGGCCGTCCCTGTAGCAGTTGTAGACGAAGCCCCTCGCCTCCGGTGCCGGGTCCCTCTCCTTGAAGTGGGGGAGGGTCCTGTTCATGTACCCGCGCATTATTCGCTTGCCACGGATGGCCTGCTGCCCCACGGAGCCCATCATCTGGCCGATGTTCAGGCTCGACCCCCTCGCACCGCTCCGGGTCATGATGATGCCTGCGTTGTCCATCCCCAGTCCGGCTTCCACCTCCTCCCCTGCCTTGTCCCTCGCCTTGGCCAGCTCATTCATCACCTGGATCTCGAAGGTCTCCTGGAGGCTCTGGCCGGGCAGCCTCTCGAGCCTCCCGGTGTTGAGGTCTTCGATCAGCTTGTCGATGTTCTTCTCCATCCGCTTCATTACCCTGCTCAGGTTTGACTGCTCCCTCTCGCCGATGGTGAGCTCGTCGAGGGAGAACGTGAAGCCCTTGAGAGAGAGGAACTCGTTTATGAGCTTCGTGACCGAGTTGAGGAAGTCGTGCCCGGCATCCGTTCCGTAGTCCTTGATTATGCGGTGGAAGATGGTCTCCGCCCTCTCCGCCCCGATGCTGTTCTTGTCGATGACGCCCGCCCTGAGCTTTCCGTCCTTGATTATGACGTAGGCGTCGTACTGGCAGGCCTCCTTCTCGCACATAGGGCAGTGGCGGCAGATGTTGGCCCTCGTTACGAAGTTGAAGTCCTCGGGGAGGTAGAGACTGAAGATGTCCTTCCCGGACCAGAGAGCCTCTGGCTTCTTCGCAATCGGCTGCGGCTCTGGCCCCGAATAGCCAGTTGCCGCGAGGAGCTTCCCGACCTCGTCTGCCTTAAGAGTCATCTCCTTTCGGGTGAGGAGATAAGCTCCGGTGATGAAGTCCTTCGCAGCGCCGATAATGGGGGCGCCGTACCTCGGAGAAAGGATCTGATCCTGCACCTGCATCAAGAGCCGCGCCTCGGTCTGAGCCTCCTTGCTCTGGGGGATGTGAAGGTTCATCTCATCTCCGTCGAAGTCTGCGTTGTAGGGGGGGCAGACGGCCAGGTGCATCCTGAAGGTCCTGTAGGGGAGGACCTTCACCCTGTGGGCCATTATGCTCATCCTGTGAAGGCTCGGCTGCCTGTTGAAGAGGGCGATGTCACCGTCCTTCAGGTGGCGCTCCACGACGAACCCTGACTCAATCGCGTCGGCCACGGCGGCCCTGTCCGCAACGAACTCAAGCCTTATCCTCTTGTTGTCAGGCCTTACGATGTAGAGGGCCCCGGGGTGCTTGTAAGGGCCGTTGACGATGAGCCGTTTCATCTCCTCCATGTTCCTTTCGGTTACCACGTCCGGAACTGTCAGTCGTATCGCGATGTGTACAGGTACCCCCACCTCGTTGATGTCCAGGTTCGGGTCTGGAGAGATGACGGTTCGGGCCGAGTAGTCGACCCTCTTGCCAGAAAGGTTCCCTCTGAAACGCCCCTCCTTCCCCTTAAGCCTCTGGGCTAGGCTCTTGAGGGTGCGCCCAGACCTGTGGCGGGCCGGGGGTATGCCCGAGACCTCGTTGTTGAAGTATGTTGTTACATGATACTGGAGGAGCTCGGAGAGGTCCTCAATTATGAGGGTCGGCGCACCGGCGTCGATGTTCTCCTTCAGCCTCTGGTTGATCCTGATGATGTCCACCAGCTTGTGCGTGAGGTCGTCCTCGGCCCGGATCCCGGATTCTAGTATTATGCTCGGTCGGACGTCAACGGGCGGAACGGGGAGAACCTGAAGGATCATCCACTCTGGGCGTGCGACGGCGGGCTCGAAGTCGAGGAGCTGGAGATCCTCCTCCGGTATCCTCTCAAACCACTCCCTGATCATGTTCGCGGTCAGCCTTCGGCTCACATCCTCCATCACGGCCTCGTCCTCGGTGTCTACCTCCTCCCGCTCGATCTCGAGAAAGCTGGTAGGCTTTGCGAACTTGATGCTGGACTGGACCATCCCACACTGGGGGCAATCCTTGAACTTCTTGTACTTCTTCGCCTGCTTCACGATCTCCTTGTTCGTCTCGTCGCTCACTTTGCCGAAGAGCCTGATCTCCTCATACCTCATCTTCTTCAGCAGCTCTATCTCCTCGTTCGTGAGGAGTATCCTGCCGCAGCTCCTGCACGTCACGGAGAGCAGTTTGTATATATGCTTCGCAAACTCGACGTGGATGACGGGGACGGCGAGCTCGATGTGGCCGTAGTG
>CAZPMB010000047.1:0-9207 GCA_964587735.1 uncultured Candidatus Bathyarchaeia archaeon
TGCCTGTCGAGGCCACTGCCCCGGGGAAAGCGATCCTGTTCGGAGAGCACAGCGTTGTCTACCGAGGACCCGCCGTAGTCATTGCCATAGACAGGAAGGCCAGGGTTGTGGCGGAGGAGAGAAGGGACAACAGGATATACTTCGACGCCCTGGATCTCGGGTTCTCCGGCCGCTTCGAGGGCGACAAGTACGTGCCGGAGCACGGGGAGCCCTGGAGGGGGAAGAGGCTTCAGCCCCTCTTGGTCAGCGCGCGCAAGACGATGGAGCACATAGGCGTCGAGTCGGGCTTGAACCTCATCGTTCGCTCCGAGATCCCCATAGCTGCAGGGCTTGGATCCTCAGCCGCCATCTGCGTGGCCACAGCGGCCTCCGTGGGGGAGCTCTTGGGGAGGCGCTTATCAAAGGAGGAGATCTGCGAGCTGGCGTACGAGGGAGAGAGGGTGGTTCACGGGACCCCCAGCGGGGTGGACAACAATGTCTCCACCTACGGCGGAATCCTGAGATACGAGAGAAAGGCCGGGTTCGAGAGGTTTGAGCTCGAGGACGGCCTCCCCTTCGTCATAGGGAACACCATGCGAAAACGCTCCACGGGAAGGCTCGTCGACAGGGTGCGCAGACTGCGCGAAAGGCAGCCGGAGATCGTGGAGTCTGTCATAGACGCCATTGTACGGGTCTCAGAAGATGGCCTCGTCGCCCTAAGGGAGGCCGACAAGCCGAGGCTGGGAGACCTCATGAACATCAACCACGGCCTCCTCGCCTCCCTCGGCGTCTCCATCTCGAGGCTGGACCTGATGGTCCACGCCTCCCGGGTGGCGGGGGCATATGGGGCCAAGCTGACGGGCGCGGGCGGCGGGGGCTGCATGATCGCCCTGCCAGATGTCTCAAACCTCGACAACATCGTGAGGGCGATCAGGAGGTGCAAGGGGGAGTCCCACATCGTCAACATATCCTACGAGGGTGTGAGGACAAGGAGGATCGAGTGAGTTGCTGGTCCTCAAGCTCGGAGGCTCCGTCATCACGGTGAAGGACAAGCCGTTGACCGCCGACCAAGACAACATAGGGAGGCTCTGCGAGGAGATCAAGGTCGCATGGCCTCGGCCGTTCATCGTCGTTCACGGGGGAGGCTCCTTCGGACACACCGTCGCAAGCAGATACCGCATAGCAGAGGGCTTCACCTCGGAGCGGCAGATCCCGGGGCTCGCAAGAACCCATCAGGCGATGGTCAGGCTAAACAGCATCATCGTAGACACGCTGGTTGACCTCGGTGTCCCTGCCATCTCGGTGACCCCATCGTCGTTCATATTGACTAAGGATGGGCGAATCGATGCCGTGGACTTCGACATCGTGGGGCGATTGGTCGTAAGGGGCGTACTGCCCGTTCTCTACGGGGACGCCGTTCTCGACAGGACCAGGGGCTTCAGCATCCTCTCGGGAGACCAGCTGGCGTCACGCCTTGCGGTGGACATGGGCGCATCCAGATTGGTCTTCGGCGTCGATGTGGACGGCGTCTACACCTCAAACCCGAAACTGGCCCCGGGGGCCCGGCTCATCGACAACCTACCTCTTGAGAAGCTGGAAGGCTTCATCAAGATAGGCAAGGCGCTGACCACCGACGTCACAGGCGGGATGCTTGGAAAGGTCTCGGAGGCAAGGGATGCGGTGAAGGCAGGCGTTGAGGTCCTGATCGTGAACGCGACCAAGCCGGATGTAATCCTTAAAGCCCTCAGGGGAGAGCCCGTTACAGGGACGATTCTCAGTAGGTGATGCATTGACGGGCATCGAGAAGAGAAAGCAGAGGCACATCAGGCTTTCGCTGGATGAGGATGTCGAGTCCGACATCGGCACGGGCTTCGAGGACGTGAGGCTCGTCCACAGGGCCCTTCCGGAGATCGACCTCGAGGACGTCAGCACCGAGACAGAGCTCTTCGGAAAACGCCTCGCTTCACCCCTGATCATATCCGCCATAACGGGGGGAACCGAGTACGCCAAGGAGATCAACGCCACCCTCGCCTCCGCGGCGGAGGATTTCGGCATAGGCATCGGGGTCGGGAGCCAGCGCATCGCCATCGAAAACCCGTCAATGAAGCACACCTTCAGCATCGTAAGGGAGAGGGCGCCCTCCTCTCTGGTCCTCGGGAACATCGGCTGCCCCCAGCTCTCCATGGGGTGGGGGGTCGAGGAGGCCCGGAGCTGCGTCGACATGATAGAGGCCGATGCCCTCGCCATACACATGAACCCCCTACAAGAGGCGGTTCAGGTGGGTGGAGAGGCCAGATACGGCGGGGTCCTGAAGAAGATCGGTGAGGTCGTGAAAGGCCTAAGCGTCCCTGTCATCATGAAGGAGACGGGATGCGGCGTGGCCCACGAAGAAGCCTTGAAGCTGGAGAGGGCGGGCGTGGCGGGGGTGGAGCTGAGCGGCGTCGGCGGCACGAGCTGGGCCGCGGTCGAGCACCACATCGCCAGGGAAGAGGGGAAGAGGGGCAAGGAGGCGCTGGGGCGGGCCCTCTGGAACTGGGGCATACCGACGGCAGTCAGCCTCGTTGAGGTCAGGCAGTCCACGAAGCTCAAGATCATCGCCTCGGGCGGATTAAGGACTGGTATCGAGATGGCGAAGGCGATCGCGCTCGGAGCCGACGCGGCTGGCATCGCAAGGCCCTTCCTGGAGAAGGCCGTTGAGGGGAAGGAGCCCCTGAAGGAGCACATAGAGGGCATATTGACAGAGTTCAGGACGGCGATGTTCCTTGTAGGCGCGAAGAATATCGACGAGCTAAGGATGGTGCCTGCCCTGGTAATGGGCGAGACCGCCGAATGGCTCAGGCTTCGTGGGTTCGACCCGGAGGACTATTCCTCAAGGGATTCCATAACTTGAGGGGAAATTTTATCTAGATTATGGCAGTCTACCCCTGATCGATGACGCTGAAATGGGTGCCGACGCCACTATAGAGAGGAAGCTGAAGGCGAACTCCGCAAAGGTGAACCGATACATCAACAACCTTCTTGAGCCCAGGAGGCCGGAGGTTCTCTACGAGGCTGCGAAGCACATCGTCGCCTCGGGCGGCAAACGCCTCAGGCCTTTTCTGGTTCTGAAGTCCTGCGAGCTCGTGGGCGGGAATCCCGACTCGGCCGTTCCGTTCGCGGCGGCGATGGAGGTGCTCCACAACTTCACACTGATACACGACGACATAATGGATGGTGACGACCTGAGAAGGGGGGTCCCGACGGTGCACAAATTGTGGGGGGTCCCCATAGGCATCGCCAGCGGAGACCTTCTCCTCACAAAGGTCTACCAGGCGATGGTTGAGCAAGCTACCGAGGGGGGTCTTCCCTGCGAAAGGGTCATCGCCTGCATCGAGAAGGTGACCGACGCCAACATCGCGATCTGCGAGGGACAGGTGCTGGACCTCTCCTTCCCAAGCGTCACAGATGTATCCGAGGACGATTACCTAACAATGGTGGGTGAGAAGACCTCGGCCCTGTTCAAAGCATGCGCCGAGATCGGGGCCATAGCCGGCGGCGGGGGGCTGGCCGAAGTCGTAAAACTTGGCTCTTTCGCATGGGACGCGGGTATAGCGTTCCAGATCATCGACGACATCCTGGGCGTCGTTGGGGACGAGAAGACCCTTGGGAAGCCCGTGGGGAGTGACCTAAGGGAAGGTAAGAAGACGCTCATCGTGATACACGCCTTGAAACGCGCATCTCCCATCGAGAGGAAGGCAATTACGAGGGTCCTTGGGGTCAAGGATGCAAAGACCTCCGAAATAGAAGCCGCCAACGAGGCTTTGAGGAGCACAGGTGGAATCGACTACGCGAGGGCGAAGGCACGGGAGTACGCGGATAAGGCCAAGGCAACACTTACACTCTTTCCAGAGTCGCAGGCGAAAAACGATCTCCTAGGGTTGGTCGATTACTTCATGAAAAGGAACTATTGACGGATCACGTGCTCGAAAAATAGCTTGAAACCCATCAATCATGAATAGATATTATGAGCCATTTATCGACAGAGGCAACGGGCAAAATGAAATGGCCCAAGAATCAATTGCCTATATCTTTTTGTCAATAAGTTCAAACGCCATCCATTGTTTTAATAATAATAAATACTGAAAAACTTGATGAGAGACCACGACCCGAGCTTAGGGTGTGTCAATTGTCCTCGGAAAAAACGACGATGGTATCCCTTCGGGGTAGATACGGTGATCGGGTCCATCCCCTCAGCGTCCTAGAGATTAGGTTGCAGGGTGTGATGGTTAGAGCTGAATACATCGACACCGATGGATTTGGTAGGAGGGGGGTTTTCAGGCTACACCCCCGCCTACCTGCCCTACAAATCTGGCCCAATTTGGATACAGCCAATGAATACCTAAGGTCGCTGAGCCAGGCCGACGAGAAGATCATCAGGAGCATCGAGCAGCTAAGGCGTGTTAGGGAGGCCGAGGAAGCCCTTGTTAAGGCCCGTTCAAGGGGCGAACCACCAAGGCGTGAGGACTGGTTGGTTGCTCAAGAGGCCAGAACCCCACCCATAAAATCAGGGCTTTCTAGGGAGAAGGAGACTACGGGGGGAATGGTCACTTTAAAGGAGATAGATCAGGCAGTCGCCTCCAGTAAGGTTGAGATCCTTAGAAAGCAGAGGGCGCTCCCAAGAGAGCCTGTCAAGGTGCAATTGAAGCCCGGCACACCCATCCAGCTAAAATCTAGAGCATCAATCTTACTCGTGGTCCAATTCGAATAGCCTAGAATAGAATTAATCTCCCATTTATGTGGAGCCTAGGCATGCATAGATTATCAAAGCTCTTTTTTCAAATCGGCATGGTCGACCGGCGGATCCTTTCATCGAGTACGACGATCCATGGAGACACCGAGCTCCTGTTCAAGCTTCGTCTTTTCCTCAGATAGTTTCCTGAAGCTGTCCAAGACGTCTTTTATGAAGACGATATCAAACAGTTGCCTCAGCTCCGAAAATGTAAACCTGTATTGGTTGAAATCGGCGACCCTCTCAAGGTCGTCGAAAGCGATCCTGCTCTCGGACCAGTACTGGCCGTCCAGCTCGTTCCTCAGCCCCTGGGTGAAGTTCTGCATCTTGACCCAAATGTTCTGCATCGTCTGTCTCTTGGAGTCGTATTCCTGCGTGACGCGCCTCAGCCTTAAGAGCTTCTTCGTCTCCTCATCGACAGCCATGTGATCACGATTACGTTTGATACGATTAAAGACAAAAGGATTCCGTACCATAGGTACATTATCAAATTGTGAGAACTTCTAATGTAGCCGTATGAAAGACACCCTTTTTATTGGGAATTTGAGAGTTGCTGGATTATAAAATTCTTACTCATTATCCAAGAAATAATGTGAAAAGGAAATTAATCACTATATATGATATCCAATTTATTTTGGAGATACGGAGATCGTATATGTGTCGTATTAAGCTCAACTGGCTCGCTTTTTCTCGATCCTCTCCTTCACAACGGTCAGCAGTCGCTGGGCTATCTCATTCTTGCCCATAACGGGTAGATGGATGACGTTGTCCTCTCCATCGATTATGAAGACCTCATTGGTGTCGGTGCCGAATCCAACGTTCTCGCGGGCAACGTCGTTGGCCACAATCAGATCCATGTCGACTTCCTTCAAACGGGATATGGCCCTTTTCACGAGCTCCTCGTCTGAGATGCCATATTCCGCCTTGAATCCGACTAGGTAGACTTCCGGATACGCCTTCTTGACCCTCTCTATTATCTTTGGTATGGGCTTGAGTTCGATGCGCCACTTCTCCATGCTGGATGGCGTCTTGATCATCTTCCTTTCCGAAGGCCCGTAGTCGCTGACCGCGGCGGAGTGGATTGTCACGTCCTGTTTGCCTTCCTTCAGTGTTTTCAAGACGGCCTCCAGCATCTCTTCCGAGGTCTCAACATGGACGACCTTGGCCCTGGCTGGAGGCGTGGCAGTTCCCTTGCCGTAGACGATGGTTACCTCGGCCCCCCTCTCCAAAGCGGCTTCGGCTATGGCCACCCCCGTCTTACCCGAGCTGGGGTTTGAAATGTATCTGAAGCCATCGAGGTACTCCCTTGTGGGGCCCGCCGTTATCAGGAATCTGAGCCCCTCCAGGTCCCTATTCTTTGTCAGTCTTTCGACGACGGCGGCGACGATTTCATCTGTCCCCGGAATCTTCGCCTTCTCCTCCTCGAACCTGGGCATGAGGATCTCGACGCCTATCGACCGGAGCTTTTTGATGTTCTCTAAGACGATGGGGTGCTTGTACATCGAGGCGTGCATCGCCGGGGCTATGATGATGGGTATGCCTGCGCCGATCGCCGTCGTGAGGAGCGTCGTCACCGGCGTGTCGTCGATGGCTGTCGCAGCCTTGCCTATGGTATTAGCGGTGCTGGGGGCCACAAGCACTAGGTCCGCACGGTTAGCGTGCTCGCCCCCCATCGTAACGTGCTCGATCTGACCGGTGAGCTCGGTCACGACGGGGTTGCCGGTCGACCACTCCATCATGTAGGGGTGAACTATCTTCTGGGCCATCGGCGTCATAACCGTGTGGACGTCGGCTCCAAGGCGCATCAGCTCCCTCGCTATCTCGGGGCTCTTGATGGCCGCGACGCTGCCTGTGACGCACAGAACGATCTTCCGGCCCCGTAACGCGTCTCCCTTTGAGCCAATGATCTGCTTCGACGTGTGCTCGCCAAAGGACATCTGGATCAGCTATGCCTAGGGCTGTCCTAAATTTATAAAAGCTTTCTCGATTAAACGCGGTGTTCAGTGCTGGGTTCTAGGCCAGGGCGTTGAGCTTCTCGTCGAGCTCGTTGAGCCTATCTTCCAACTCCTCGATGCGTTCTTCGAACTCATCGATCTTCTCAAGCAATAACTTCAACTCCTGCTCAATGTCGCTAATCCTCTTCTCAACGCTCAACCCTAACACCCCTTCAATTTCTCTGATTGGCATTCCTTTTATAACTTTACCTCGATGCCCTGAAAACCTTTAACACCTGGTCGAAGTAGTCGGGGCCGTAGCTCAGCGTGATCTGGTGGAATATGCCTCTCTTGGCCTCTACCCTCTCCAGGTTGCCCCTTATCATGGCCATCTCGCCTGTCTCGACTTGGAGTACGAATTCGTTGACGTATGAGACTACCCTGACGACCTCCCTGGGGTCGATGTCGGCGCTGATCTTCTCCAGCCTAATGGGGAAGACTGAGGGCGTGAAGCCACCCTCTTCGTCGGACTCGATCTCCCCGGCGGCCTCGACCCTGCCAAGGCTCGTTATCTTCTTCGTGGTCTCGTACTCGTTCCTGATCTCATCCCATCTCCTGACCGGCTCAAACTCGATTTTCACAGTGCGGTCGAGGCCCTCAGATGCGTATTTCGCGTAGACCAGCTTGCCTCTCTGGGCCTCGCCATACTCCTCCTTAGAGTAGTGGGTGAAGTTCCAGTGCCTTGGCGGATCATCGATTGTCCAATTGTCAAACTCGTTTCTCAGCAAATCACCTTCGTAGAGGCTCTCGAGGGTGGCTCTAAGCTCCTTGAGCCCCCTGACCCCGTATACTATTAGGTCTATGTCGCTGTAATTCGGGTTGTGGAAGCCGTGGGCCAGGGACCCGAAGACCCCGAAGTCCCGCAGCCTCAGGCTGGAATTGTCGAGGACCATGTCGAGCACCTCTCTTGAGGCCTCTATCAGGGGGTCGCCCTCAGAGTCAAGTAGGTCTCGCAGCCTCTCATCGGGTCGCATGACATGTGATAACTGCTCGGCACTCACGCCAACCATCATCCTGTTTAGGGGCCCGTGATAAAGCCGGTAGGGGGGATTGAAATCCAGAGCGAAGTTCAACCCACCGTCTTTGTAGAACTTGTAGTATCTGGTCGTAAGGCCGTCCCTCAGGGCTTTCGGATCATCTGTCGTGTAGAGGCTCTCAGGCGCGTACTCGAGGTCGCAGAAGCAGGAGTCTGGTGGATGGTCGTATCCATATGTCCTGAAGATGAGCCCCTCTGAGGTGACCGGAGCGTCCCTGTCCCTGAACCTCATACGCTGTATAGTTTGTGGTTTTTTATTTGCTCTATAAGGGTTTCCTCATCATGGATTAAAGACGCATACGGATTGTCATATTTCGATTTGATGTTTTTGGGATCTGCAAAGACGTTTTTTGGAACCTGATCTGCAATAGCCCGTGTGTTAAACTAGTTTACTGACTTTCTCCCTTTTTTCGCCTTCGCTAATTCCTTCTTGTACCATTCCGAATCTTCTTGGATCCAGTCCTTGACCCTGTATGTAACCGGCTTCCCATCGTTGTCGAGGATGATGACCTCATCGATCTCGGAGTTGATGATCTTCCTCTTGCACCTCTGGCATGGGATGGCCTTGGTGTATTTCCCGTCGGCGTCCAGCCCCGCGATGTACAGCTTCGCCCCGATCCTGTCCGCCCTGTTCGAGTTGATGATGGCGTTCTCCTCAGCGTGGACCCCGGGGCAGTAGTCGTAGGCCCTGTCCTGGGGTAGGTCCATCTCGTTCTTTATGCAGCCGACCTCGTAGCAGTTGACCACGCCCTTGGCGGTCCCGTTGTACCCCGTGCCCACTATCGTGTTGTCGTTGACTATGACGGCGCCGAACTTCCTCCTCATGCACGTGGAGCGGTTGGCGACCGCGAGAGCAATTTTGAGGAAGTACATCGTCTTGTCGGGCCTTTCCATCTCAATGCCTCAGCATCCTCTGGTTGATACATGTAAAAAAAACATGCGGCTAACCGGAAATCCCGTGTAGAATTATCATTGCTTTTGATGGGCCCGGTGAGATTTGAACTCACGATCTTCTGATTATCAGTCAGACGCTTTGACCAAGCTAAGCCACGGGCCCGCCGCACAATCCTGATACCAAATCCCTATTAAATATTTAACTCCCCTAGATGGACTGAGGCCTTGAACCCCCTAGTCATCCACTTCCTAGGCACAGGAGGCGGGCGCTTCACCATGATAACCCAGCGCCGCCGCACCGCCGGAATCCGCCTGATACACGGCGAGACCCAAGTTCACGTGGACCCAGGGCCAGGGGCGGTCGTCTTCTCAAACTGGGCCCGCCTCAGCCCCCAGAGCCTCGACGCCGTCGTCGTCACCCACTGCCACCCCGACCACTACACCGATGCGGAGGTCCTCGTCGAGGCGATGACCCACGGGACAAAGGAGAAGCGGGGCATCCTCGCCGCCTCCAGGAGTGTCTTATACGGCAATGA
>CAZPMB010000047.1:9307-16536 GCA_964587735.1 uncultured Candidatus Bathyarchaeia archaeon
GGGATGCGGCTGGTCATCGACGAGAAGATCGAGGCGATCGGGCCCAGGAAGAAGGAGGCGCCAAGGGTCATCGAAGCCTGAGCCGAATACGGATACGTAAAGCTTTTATGATGACCCTGCTTCTCCTAACCTGTACCGTTTGAGGAGATGAAAATGGGGTATCGCTTTGTCCTCCCCCAAGCGGGGGAGAGCTGAGGGAGACCTCGGAGAATTCTCGGATAGCCATCCTCAGGCGGGCGCGGACACCATCATAATCAGACAAAGTGCAATAGGTTTTACTCACCACCCCCAAGACCGTCCGCGACTAAGAGAGAAGGAGCGAGTACGATGAGAAGACTTCCTAAAAAGATCGACTTCCTCGAGATCGAGGAGAAGTGGGAGAGGCTCTGGGAGGAGCGGGGAACCTACCGTTACGACTGGGATGACGACGAGAGGCCGAGGTACTCGATCGACACTCCTCCACCCTACCCGAGCGGCGAGTTCCACATGGGGAACGTCCTGAACTGGACGTACTTCGACATGAGGGCCCGCTACAAACGGATGAGGGGCTACAACGTCCACTTTCCGCAGGGGTGGGACTGCCACGGCCTCCCGACCGAGGTCGCCGTGGAGAAAGCCTACAAGATAAGGCGGTCTGACCTGCCACCGGACGAGTTCCGCAGGCTCTGCGAGAGGTGGATAGAGCAGTACATCGCCATCATGAAGAGGGCCGTCACCCGCCTCGGCTGCAGCGTCGACTGGAGCCTGGAGTACAGGACCATGCAGCCCGAATACATGCGGAAGGTCCAGCTCAGCTTCCTCATACTCTACGACGAAGACATGATCTACAGGGGGGAGCACCCGATCAACTGGTGCCCCCGATGCGAGACCGCGATAGCCGACGCAGAGGTGGAGAGGGAGAAGAGGACTGGGCGCTTCTACACGGTCGCCTTCGGCTTAGACGACGGGGAGCTCCTAATCGCAACGACCCGTCCAGAGTACATCCCTGCGTGCGTCGCCATCGGGGTTCACCCAGAGGACAACCGGTTCAACCATCTCATCGGGAGGAAGGCCAAAGTCCCCCTGTCCGATCGAAAGGTACCCATCATAGCCGACGACGCCGTCGACCCCGCCTTCGGAACTGGCACCATGATGATCTGCACGTACGGCGACAAGGCCGACGTAGTGGCCGTGGCGAAATACAGGCTGCCTGTCATCAAGCTGATGGACGGGAAGGGCAGACTGACAGGGGCTGCTGGCAAATATGAGGGAATGGGTGTGGAGGAGGCGAGGAAAGCCATAGTCGCTGACCTAGAAGAGGCAGGGCTGCTGAGGAAGACCGAGCGCCTGTCCCAGGACATCGGGATCTGCTGGAGGTGTGACACGCCCATAGAGATTCTCACGACGGATCAGTGGTTCATGAGGACGATGAGCCTGACCGACGCCGTAATGAAGACGGCTATGAAGATCGAGTGGTTCCCAGACTGGATGCGTTACAGGCTCGTTGACTGGGCGAGATCCCTGGACTGGGACTGGGTGATTAGCAGGCAGCGGGTCTTCGCAACGCCTATACCGGCCTGGTACTGCAGGAAATGCGGCGGTATGCGGATGGCGACCTCAGAAGAGTTGCCCGTAGACCCGAAGATGACAAAGCCTAAAGCCCTTTGCCCCATATGCGGACACGACGGTTGGGAGCCTGAGAGGGACGTGCTGGACACGTGGTTCGACTCCTCGCTCACGTGCGCAATACACGCCGGTTGGCCGGTGAGGGAGGACTGGAGGAACCTGTTCCCGGCCTCGATACACCCATCGGGCCAAGACATCATAAGGACGTGGGCCTACTACCTGATGGTGAGGCACCTCGCCCTTTTCGGCGAGACCCCATACAGCTCTGTCTTGATCAACGGGATGGTTCTGGGCAGCGACGGCAGGAAGATGAGCAAATCCCTCGGCAACTTCGTCGCCTCCCCCGAGGTGTTCGGGAAGTACGGCGCAGATGCTTCAAGACAGTGGGCGGCAACGGGTGGCAGCACAGGCACCGACATCCCATTCCGCTGGGTAGACGTTGAGTATGGGTGGAGGTTCATGCGGAAGCTCTGGAACGCCTGCGTCTTCGCGAGCGCCCAGCTGGGCGGCTTTGACCCGGAGACCGAGGCCGAACCGGAGCTGCTGGACAGGTGGATACTGAGCAGGCTGGAGAGGGTGGTGAAGATAGCGACCGAGGAGTTCGAGGGCTGCCGCTACATGAACGCAACCGAGGCCGTCCGCAACTTCGTCTGGCACGTGTTCTGCGACCACTATCTGGAGGCGGCGAAGCACAGGCTATACTCCGAGGGCGAGGAGAAGGCCTCGACCCAGGGCACTCTATTATACGTTACTAGGCGGATCCTCCAGCTCCTGGCTCCCGTAATGCCCCACATCACAGAGGAGATCTACAGCGCAATGTACGCCGAGGGTGAATCCGAAAGCATCCACCTGAGCAGGTGGCCCGAGGCGGACGAGTCCCTCATCAGCGGGGAGGCGGAGAAGAGGGGCGACCTCATCGTCGCCGTCATCAGGGACGTCAGAAGGGAGAAGAACAGGCTTGGGATACCGCTGAACACGCCACTGAAGGGTCTATCCATCTATGCCATGGACGCGGAGGACGCCGAGATCCTAACTTGGGGTATAGAGGACATCTCTGCAACAGTAAAGGCTGACGACGTCGAGGTCTTCGAGGGTAGAGGCGGCGCCTACGAGGTTGAGGGTTATCCCGGGGTGTGTTTCTCGATCCCTACTGGAACTGACGGTACTTGAGGATGGCCCCTAGGCCGCCGAAGGACTTCAGGAGCATCTCCCCCTCCTCGGTCTCCGTTGAGATCATCTCGATCTTGGCGTCCGTGTTCTCCGCGATCTTCACGAGCGCCTCTATCAGGTCCTCCTTCTCTACCACCGAGTAGCTCGGGTTTCCGCATTTGGAGCAGCTCAGCCCGCCGAGGGAGGCCTCGAACTCATCAAGCTGGTCGACGTCGACGATTCGGGTCACGGCGTCCCCACAGTCCCTGCACTGCAACCTGACGATGACGCGTCGGACTCCTTCGGAGAGGATGAGGGTGTTGACGTTGTTGCTCCTCAGGGCCTGGATGACCTCCTTCTCGCCGTAGGTTGAGAGGCCTGTGTCCTGGCCGATGTTGTAGAGGAGTCCCTGGACGATCTGGCGTTCCTCGTAGAAGCGGACGTTTTTCAGGAAGTCCTTGGACCTCTCCACGACCTCCTTAACACCCTCGTGTCCGGTGTACCCGGTATCGACAGTTGTGAGAATCTTGTCCCTCAGCTCGTAGTGGAGGTAGTTACCCTTGAGGAACTCCTCCTTTGTAGGGCCCGGCCCTCCGACGATGATGCCCCTAAGGTTGGGCGCGTCCTTGTAGAACTCAGTCATGTAGCCGCCCACGCGGGTGTAGAACTCGTTCAGCTCCATCTCCCTGATGCGCTCGTACCTGCGGGCGCTCTGGCCGCCGGCCCTGGTCTTCCCAGCCACACCGGACGTGATGTCCTTGATGATGTCCGCCCTCTTCCCCTTGAGCATGGCGAACGTGGCGCCCTTCGAGTCTAGGACGAGTATGCCGTACGCGTCCTCCGTCCGGAGAAGCTCGTACAGGGGCTCGAGCGTGAACTTGTGCTCGCACCTGTAGTAGTAGATGCCTATCGGCTCCGGCGGGATGAGGACGTAGGTCTCCATGTTCCCGACGCCGAGCTGCTGGCTCGCTATGGTGCCGGCCAGTATGACGAGGCCGGTCTCCGGTATCCTGTTGAAGAGCTTAAGCTGCTCCATGACCTTCGTCAGGGCGTCCTGGACGTTCTTCCTCGTCGTCTTCGACTTGATGTTCCCTGCGGTGCCCCACTCGTTGCGGAGGTCGTTCATCACCTCGCTGATCTGCTTCCCCGGCGGTATGTAGACCGTGATAAGCTCGGTGCCCCGCCCCTCCTTCTTCTCCAGCGTCTCCAGCATCCGCTGGATCCTGAACCTGGCGAGCGACGGGCTTTCCGACATGTCAAAGCCTCCGCGGATGGTCATTAAATCATCTGATTGGTTATATACATTACTAAGAAGCGCGCCTCATAGAGGGCTCAAGGGAATTAGCAAATAGAGAAGAGATTTTCGTGGCGTTGTATCGACCTAATACCGGTTGTTTAGGAGGAGGTCAGGATAATCAAGGCATCGGGTAAAGGAGAGCGAGTCCGGCTTCTGAGTGAAGATGAAGGGAATGGTGACATGTAAAAGCCGATAAAGAGGTTTAGCTGCGAATCTCCGTGCCGGAGTGGCCACCTTCAACCGCCCGGATTATCTCCTCAGGGTCCGTCCCATCGATGATGATGATGGGTATCCCGCATCGGCGGGCTCGCCTGACGGCTTTAAGATCGAATAGCCCGTAGTCGCCTGGAACCTGTGTGAAACGCCCCTTTATCAGCTCCTCCAGCTGCCCGTATGACATGTGATCGTACTGCCTCGCATCGGGGTGTTTTCTCGGATCCTTGTCGAAGACGCCGCCGCAATCCGTGGCGTTGACGATGAGATCTGCGCCCATGGCCTCGGCGAACAGAACGGCCCTGTAGTCCGTGCTTGAGCCCGGTTGGTGGCCTCCGCCGACCAGAATATTATCGCCGAGGTTTCTCCTGACCTCCGAGGTCCTCCGGTGGACGTTCGGGTGGGTGGCTCGTCCGAGGGCTGCGATGAGGAGCAGGGCGTTGACGTGGGTGGCGAGGATGCCGAGGAGGTCCTGGGTCTCCGGGCTCGCCCCCAGTTCCTTGGCGAGCTTGATGTATTCTCGCGCCGGGCGGCCACCGCCGCAGACGACGACGATCTGATGCCCCCTCCCCCTCAGATCCATCAGGGCTCTGGCGTACCTGCGGTAGTTCTCCGGGCTCATGTCCCTGGTGAGGAGGCTCCCCCCGAGGCTGATGGACACCTTCATGGGCTCGCTTGGAATTAGGCCCGAGGCTATTTAAGACGATGGTGCCGTGCTTCAGCGACGAATAGGTTTTAAGGGGTCGGGGTTTCTATTCGGGTTGGGCGGGGGTACCCGAGTGGCCAAAGGGGCGGGACTCAAGATCCCGTAGCTCAGGCTTCCGAGGGTTCGAATCCCTCCCCCCGCACCTGCTACCAGTTATTGTGGCCTCGAAGTTGAAAATTCTGAATCTTACCGGGAATAGCCTCATATTCGCAGGTATGTTGTTTTATTCGGGTTCAAGATATGACTACCTTCGATTTCAGGGACAAGGTTGCCCTCGTCACAGGGTCCGGCAGGGGCATCGGCTTTGCGACCGTCAGGATGCTGCTGGAGTCGGGGGCAAGGGTGATGTTGAACGATGTCAATCAGGGGCGGCTGAACTCGGCGCTGGAGAGGCTTGGCCCCCTTAGAGAGAGGGCCGCGTCCTTCCGAGCAGACGTTAGGAGCAGGGCCGAGGTAGAATCCATGTTCGATGCCCTCGTCAAGCGTTGGGGGCGAATAGACATTCTGGTCAATAATGCTGCGGATCGTCCGATCGCCCAGGTGGTCGACATGACAGAGGAGCAATGGGACCGCAACGTAGACAGCATACTCAAAGGGTCCTTCCTGTGCTCGCAGCTGGCGGCCCGCCAGATGATCTCGCAGGGAGGCGGTGGAAAGATCGTGAACGTCTCTTCGGGAAGCTATAAAATCGCCAGGCTCGGCGCCTCGGCCTACTGCGCCTCCAAGGCCGGCCTGGTCATGTTCGCCGCATGCCTGGCCCAGGAGCTGGGGCCCTACAAGATCAACGTCAACACCGTTGCCCCGGGCTTGATCGAGGTTGGTGAAGCGCAGACGACGGCGAAATTGGCCTACGACCGAGCAACCGTTCAGGCAACGCCGTGGGGCCGGATCGGCGCTCCGGAGGATATAGCCAACGTCATCCTGATGCTGTGCAGCGAGAGGGCAGAGTACATGACCGGCGCGGTCGTCAGCGTGGACGGAGGCCTGAGCCTGGGACGCTACGGGATTCCCATTAGCCCCTAGAAAAAGAGGATAAACACTTCTAAATTCGCTTGAAAAAAAAATCAAATTTTTTACGCGCGATAAAACAGGGGTTAAAATGCTTGTTTGCTGAGCTTTATGTCGTGCTTCCCTTTTTCTGGCTCAACTGCCGCCTCGAGTCCTCACCCGGCTTGATGAGCTCCTCCACAAGGTCGTAGAGCCTGCTGTAGATGTGGCAGTTCTTCGAGTGGAAGACGAGCTTCCCGGTGGCATAGCCCGTGCCGGCGCGGGCGTTTATCTCGTTGACCAGGGCCTCGTTGAATATCTGGATGCCCGCGACGTTGGCGGGGAGGCCGGCGTAGGCGTCCCACGACCTGAAGTAGCAGGTCAGGTGCATCTTTCCGTCGAGCAGCTCGGTGTCTATCAGGGTCAGGCACGGCGGCTCGTGCTTCATGCCGTCCATGGTCTTCAGTATGTCGTGCGGCTGCCTGATGACCAGCGTCAGCTGCCTGTCGTTGGGCTCCTCCACGTACCTGCCGATGAGCTGCTCCACCTGGTCCACCGGCTCCCTCAGCCTGCTGCCGTACGTGTATGTCTCCCCCTCCTCCTTGACCCCCGCCCAGAGGTACTGGAGGGCGTACCAGTTGACGTACTTCATGTCGCACGGGGCGTTCTCCGCCACGAGGGGCCTGCTCTCCGGGTTCGTGATCTCGATGCTCAGATTCAGCTTCCTCGTCATGGTGACCTCAGACCCATAGCCCACCCTGAACCCGTCCCCGTTCCTCCAGATCGCCTCAAGGGTCCTATACCACGCGTCCGGGATGTCGAAGGCCCTGATGTTGGCGTACCTCGTCCCACACCCCTCCCGAAAACCCCTGGTTATGAGGATGATCAAGGCATATTACACTCTTGCGATGCGGAGGCGCTCGCAATTAACTGAAAGAGTCAATCGCCCACCCGACAGGGACGAGGGAGAGCTTCATAAAACACCTCAGGTATAAGATGCAGGATGGAGTACCTGTGTGTCAAGGAGGCCCTCCTCTACCAATCCGAGCCTGATGGCTCGGCTTCATGCGGGGTCTGTGAGCGCAGGTGCAGGATATCCGTAGGCGGCAGGGGGTTCTGCGGCTCAAGGAAGAACATCGGCGGCCGCCTGTATACCCTGACGTACGGGGACCTCACGTCCTTGACCGTGAACCCCATAGAGAAGAAGCCCCTCTTCCACTACTGGCCCGGATCCAGGGCCCTCTCCGCCGGGAGCTGGGGCTGCAACCTCAG
>CAZPMB010000048.1:0-15896 GCA_964587735.1 uncultured Candidatus Bathyarchaeia archaeon
AACTCGACGTGGATGACGGGGACGGCGAGCTCGATGTGGCCGTAGTGTCCGGGGCAGTTAATGGAGATGTTGCCGCAGGTCCTGCATCTCTGCCTCGGCTCGAGGGTCCCCAGCCTCTGATCCATGAGGCCGCCAGAGATCGGGGCGCCGTCCTCGTCGTATGTGTCCGATGTCTGGATCTCGACGACTGAGAGCCTCCTTATCTCCTCAGGCGGCAGGACGCCAAACTTGATCGAGTCTATTACCTTCGACATCACTGCGCCTCCTTGACCAGCTTGAGGGTCGGGGAAAGGCATAGGCTCTGGAGCTCCTGAAGAAGGAGCTTGAAGGCGTAGGAGACCGTAACAGGCTCGACCTCCCCCTTGCCCTCGCAGATCGGGCAGACGTACTTGCGCTGGCGTATATCGTAGAATGCGAGTTTGCCACACCGCTCACAAACGTATATTGTGTAGGCGTCCGACTCCTCGAGAAGCCTGTCCTTGAGAAGCATGGCGGCGCCGTGGCCGACGAGGCAGTCCCTCTCCATCTCGCCGAACCTGAGGCCTCCGCCCCTCGCCCTGCCCTCGGTGGGTTGCCTTGTGAGCATCTGGACCTGACCGCGGGCCCTGGCGTGGATCTTGTCCATCACCATGTGGTGGAGCTTCTGGTAGTAGGTGATGCCCACGAAGATCTGAACATCGAACATGCGGCCTGTCAGACCATCGTACATGAGCTCCCTTCCGCTGGGCTGGAACCCAAGCCTCCTGAGATTATCCTGAAGGGACTCCAGGGACTCGCTGATGAAAGGAGTGCCATCGGCGGTCTCGCCCCTCAGGGCCGAGGCCTTGCCCGAGATGGATTCGAGGAACTGGCCGACGGTCATCCTCGACGGGAAGGCGTGTGGGTTGATGATGATATCGGGGACGATGCCGTTGACGCTGAATGGCATGTCCTCCTGCGGGATGACCATGCCGATCACCCCCTTCTGGCCATGGCGTGAGACGAACTTGTCGCCGAGCTCCGGCACCCTGTGGCTGCGCACCTTGACCTTGATGAGGTGGGAACCCTCTATGTCCTTCGTGACGAATATGGAGTCGACGACACCTTCCTCAGTAGGCCTAACGCCGATGGAGGTGTCCCTGAGTTGGGGCCCCCTGACCTCTAGCCCCCTGTACTCCTCCAGGAATCGAGGTGGGCTGGTCCGACCAACGAGGATGTCCCCTCCCTTTACCTCGGACTCCGTAGAGATCAGGCCATCCTCCTCGAGCATACGGTACGCCTCGGCTCCATGGTAGCCCCTTATCCCTGCCTCCGGTATAGTGAGCCTGTCCTTGGCGCCCCCGAGGTACTGCTTACACTCCGCCTTGTAGATCCTGAAGAAGCTGGAGTGGCCGAGGCCCCTCTCGATGCTCGACTTGTTGAAGATGATGGCATCCTCCATGTTGTAGCCGTTTGAGCTTAGCACAGCGACGATGTAGTTCTGGCCCGCCGGTCGCGTGTTGTACCCCATGACCTCCATCGGCTTCGTCTGGGCCAACGGCTTCTGCGGATAATTTAGGAGGTGAGCCCTCGTATCCGTCCTGTCCCAGTAGTTCAAGGCGTACATGCCCGGCGCCTGCTTGGCCATCGCCGCCTGGTATGTGTTCCTCGGCGACTGGTTGTGCTCGGGGAAGGGGATGATCGAGGCGGTGACTCCGATGATAGCGTAGTTGCAGATCTCCATGTGGGTGTGCTCGTCGGTGACCTTCGTCTGGTCCACGGCGACATACGCGTTCTCCTCCTCCTCGGCGTCGAGGTACTCTATGATTCCCTCCCTCATGAGGTCGCTCCACTTCCACTTTCCGGCCTGAAGGTTCCTGATGTGCCTCGCCTTCAGGAGAGGCTGACCCTCCTTCACGATTATGAGTGGCCGCCTAATCCGCCCCTCGTCGCAATTGACGTAGATCTCATTGTGATCTACGTAGTATGCGATGTTGACCTCGTTGCTGATCTCGCCCCGTCGCCTCATCTCCCTGATCTTCTCGACGAGATCGGAGGGGGCCGACGCGTAGCCGAGGAGGTGGCCCTCGACGAAGATCTTCGCGCCCTCGTGCCTCATGCGCTCGTCGGCCATCTTCGCCTCGGTGGCGCCCATGTAGAAGAGGGTCCGCTTCATCTTCTCTGGATCGGTGCCCACGGAGATGCTGGCCATCAGAGCGAGGTTCTTGACAAGGCCGCAGTTTGCCCCCTCAGGGGTCTCGTTGGGGCAGAGCCTCCCCCAGTGGGTCGAGTGGAGGTCCCTCGCCTCGAAGTTGGGCTGGCTCCTGCTCAGGGGGGATTGGAGCCGCCTCAGGTGGCTGATTGTCGAGACCGTGTTCGTCCTGTCCAGGAGCTGGGTCATGCCGACGCGGCCGCGCCTCCAGTTGCCGGTCGCCAGGGCGTGCTGTATTCGGCTGCTGATTATGCCCGGCCTGACCGCCGCCGAGATAAGAACGCCCTTCCTCCTCGTGCCCATCCTGCGGAACTGGTACCGCATGTCCCTGTAGAGGCTCCAGAAGGCGCTCCTGAACAGCTCTGCGAGAAGTGGGCCGGCGAGCTTGATCCTCTTGTTCTTGAGGTGGTCCTTGTCGTCCTCCTCCCGCCTGCCAAGCTTCAGCTCTATGATGCGGGAGGCCATCTCCCCGAGGAATATGGCCTTGTCGAGCCTGTTTGCCCCGTCCCTCCCGATGTGGGGAAGCAGGTTTCGGTCGATGATTGTCTCGGCCCTCTTCATCCTGAACTCCTTGACCTGCCCGAAGGCGACCCTGTTGCCTATGTAAAGGACCGCGTCTTCGACCGTCTGAACACTAGCAGCGTCCCTGAAGGAGACCTCAAGCTCGTTCAGTATGTTGGGGTCGAGGGAGACCATCTCGGCGACCTCTCTGTCCGTCATGACGCCGAGCGCCCTCATGAGGACGACGAAGGGAACGGGAACGGGTACGCCGGGGATGGAGATGACCATCTCCCCCTTTGACTTGAGGGCCATCTCGATGCGTGCCCTGAACCCGACCGTTGTCGAGAAGACCTTTCCCCTGAAAACGGGGTTTGAACCCCTGTTGTCGACCTCAATGAGGACCCTGTTCGGCGCGAGGTCCTCGAGGGAGACGATGACCCTCTCCGAGCCGTTGACTATGAAGTAGCCGCCGACCTCCTCCGGATCCTCGCCTATGCGGATCAGCTCCTCAGGGGTGTGCTTAGACAGGAGGCAGAGGTCCGACTTGACCATGATGGGGAGATCGCCTATGTTCACGCACTCCAGGGACTCCCTCCCCTCGTCGTTGAGGATTATGTCCAGGTAGAGGGGCGCCGCGTACGTGAGGTTCCTGATGCGGGCCTCCCTGGGGTACACCTCGCGGACGGTTCCGTCCACCTCCACGACCCTTGGCTCGTCCACCTCGATGGTGCCGAACTTTATATCGTAGAGATGGGACGGGACCTCGATCTCTATTCCCTGGATCTCATCGATTATCTGCTGGAGGGTGTTCTGGACGAAGTCGTTGTAGCTGTCCAGGTGTTGCTTGACGAGGCCCTCCTCCGCGAAAAATGCCTTCATTACCTCCCAATAATCCTGATCCGTGAGAATCACAATTACCACCATCACTCAAAACTCGATGAACATGAAAAAGACGGCTTGGGGTCTGCAGTTATCCTCGCTAACTTAATTCCCCCTCTCTAAAGGTCTTCATCCGACTTAGAAGCCGTCTAAACCTTCAAGAGGCTAGAGTGAAAGTTGAGCACCTGTTAATAAATCTTTTGAGTTATACCGATCATACAACAAATTAATTCTAAAATCGTCTCTTTTAATCTGTTTTACAAATATCTCTTTTTTTCTTGTATGGGGACGTGTTGTTGAATACAAACCTTTAATAGGGAAACATCTTTATTCGATTACTGCTCGCATGTAGAAAAATACGCCTAATTTGGCTGGAGAGACTTGGAATGGCTGAGATGATCGAAAGGGTTCTCGAGCAGAGCATTGGGAAGACAGTTCTCATCAAGCTGAGGGGGGGAAGGACCCTTCGGGGTCTGCTCGAGGGATTCGACCAGCACGTGAACCTCGTGCTCAAGGACGCTGAGAACATCAGCGACCCCGACAATGTTGAGCTGATCGGCACCATTGTCCTCCGAGGGGACAACGTGATCATGATATCCCCACCTCCAAGCATAGAGGGTTTCTGACAGATGCCCACAAAGAATGTGCTGCATGGGGGAAAGAGGGTTCACATCCGCTGCAGGAGGTGCGGGCACAGGGCCTATCACATCAGGCACAAGGTCTGCGCGGCCTGCGGGTATGGTGAGTCCCCAAGGATAAGGCAGAACTCGTGGGAGACGAAGACGCTCAACAGATCGATGCGTATCGTCTAGCTACCCTCAGACAAATGCTTTCACCAGTTTTCGAATTCGTAGACCGTCAGGGAAGCCGTCTCCTTTATCTAGGTTCTGGGTTTAAACGATTACATCCAATTTTGGATGATTTCCACAGCTTGGAGGAGGTCTGCTGCCTCCCTGTCGGGCCGCTGATCCTCGACGGCTGGTTTGGGCTCTCCCCTGCGGTTCAACCAGATGGTGCGTATCCCAGTCAGCTTTGCGGGTCGGATATCACTCAAGGGGGTGTCCCCGACGCTGACGGTGTGTTCTGGTTTGGAGTCAGACCACTCTAAAGCAATACGGTAGTACTTCGGCTCGGTCTTGAAGTACCCTATGGTGTGCTCGCTGAATACGTGGTCGAAGTAGTCGTTGCCTGTTGTTCGGGCAAGGGTCTCGGCCTTTCGTTCGGCGTTCATGCCGGTGGAGAGGCAGAGCTTCAGGCCCATCTTCTTCAATTCGTCCAGCGCGGGGATGGCGTCTGGGAAGTATATTGGGTCGTCCATCGCCTTCACCCCAGCCTCCTCGAACCTACGGCAGATGAGATCCGCGTTTCTCTTCTCGAAGGGGCGGCCCAGGTGCTGGAACAGGAGCTCGCAGTGGAACATCATGTCGTCGTGCTTATCCATATGTCGTGCGTGGACGATAGCTCGGTGGATATCGAATATCCAGATGCGGAGGAGTTCACTGCCTTTAAGCCCAAGGATGCCGTCCAAGCTACGGGTTAGGACGGAGTCCCAGTCGTGGAGGGTGCCGTCGTAGTCGATGAGAACTGTGGTGATCATCCCTTATCGTTTGAGGCAGCGGCTTTATTTACCTGACGAAACACAGCCTTGCTTGAACTCTGGAGATGAAGGTGTCCATTCAAAGGGACGTCATTGAGCCCATGCTCGAGATAGCCAGAGAGCGGCACCCGCAGGAGGTCATCTTCCTGCTCCGGGGGACGGTGAATCACGGAGACATCCTGATCGAAGACTTCCTTCTGCCCCCTTTTGCCTCAGCCGGCGTTAGTTTCGCCGAGTTCCCCCTGCACTTGCTACCTATAGACTTATCAATTGTCGGCACGGCACACTCCCACCCCTCGGGTGCATATAGGCCCTCGACGATGGACCTGAACCACTTCTACTCCAGGATTATGATCATCCTCGCGTACCCATATCGGGAGACGAACATAGGAGCGTTCAATTCGAGGGGAGAGGACCTGAACATAGTAGTAACTAGTTGAACCCATGGAAAAATTTCATTATCTTTAATCAACAATGGGAGCATGTTGGCCTTCGGGTCGGATTGTGGCTTGAAGGAGAAAAAGCACAGAGGCACCAAGACAAGCTCATTTGGCGTCTCCAGAAGGGAGAGCCATGACTCTTCAGGCTTCTACGCCAGAAAACTCTATGCTAAAGAGGTTATGGACGCTGATGCCCTCGAGGAGATGGAGATTAAGGGCGACCTACTCGACACTGTTCAATGCATCGACAGCCGGGACATGTCGCTGCTCCCTGACAAAAGCGTCCACCTCATGGTCACGTCGCCACCCTATAACGTGGGCAAGGAGTATGACGAGGACCTAGGGCTAGATGAGTACCGGGGGCTGCTCAGGGACGTGTGCGAGGAGGTGTATGCGAAGCTCGTTGTCGGTGGGAGGGCATGCATAAACATCGCAAACCTTGGAAGGCGACCATACGTGCCGCTGCACAGCTACATCATATCGGATATGCTCCAGATCGGATATCTGATGAGGGGGGAGGTCATATGGGACAAGGCGGCGAGCGCAGGCGCCTCAACGGCCTGGGGCAGCTGGATGTCAGCCGCAAACCCCTCGCTGAGGGACGTCCACGAGTACGTCCTCGTGTTCTCCAAAGGGTCGATGCTCAGAGAGGGCGGGAGGAGCACGATCTCACGCGACGAGTTCCTCGAGTACACGAAGAGCGTCTGGAGCTTCCCAACGGAGTCTGCGACCAGGATCGGCCACCCGGCCCCATTCCCGGTCGAGCTCCCGTACAGGCTGATACAACTCTACACGTTCGAGGGCGACGTGGTGCTGGACCCGTTCTGCGGCAGCGGGACGACCTGCATCGCCGCGATTAAGACGAAGAGGCACTATGTCGGCTTCGACAACAACGGGGAGTACGTCGGTCTCGCAAGGAGGAGGATAAGCGAGTTCCTCGAGCGAAAAAGTGGATAAGCGGGCTGAGCTCAGGACCCCACCTTTTTCTGCAGATATCTCCTGTACCAGGCCTCTACAGTCTCCGCGTTCACATAACTCCTGTGATGCCTGAATCCTCCCCTGAAGCCGTGGGGTATGTGGAGGAGCTCGTGGATCAGGGTTCTGTCCTGATCGTTCTTGGATAGGCCGTCGAACTTCTCCGCGATCACCTCGATGATGTAGGAGGGCTGCATCCCGGTTGCGTCCTGCCAGATCCTGCCGAGACCGTGGATTCTAGCAATGGTTCTCGACGCCTTAGACCCCCTGCTCCTCACGCAGTAGACTGAGCCGGCATCTATGTGATCGAACCGCAGCAGGTCGATGATCTCGTCTACACGCCTCTTCATGTCAGGCGCCGGGAAATACTCGATCATGTTTTGCGGCACCCCAAATTTATTGCGAGTCTTATTATGGACGCCCTAAGGTGCAACCTGTATAAATCAGTAACCTACACACGCGCCGTTCAGACCAAGTGACGACGAACAATCAACGAGGAAAAAGGATGCCTTCACGCTTGAGCGCGTCGAAACCCGATTTCCGGGAGGGCTTTAATGGCGATTACCAACACCGGCACCGCCATCGCAAAGATGATGGCGTTGGTGAAGGTGTGGACGATCGGCGGCCAGGGGTAATAGAGGGGCACAAACGTGAGGATGATGGACTGCCACACGGAGGTGAAGGCCGGGTAGGCCAGGGCGAAACCGATGCTGGATGTCACATCGTAGATGAATGTGAGCCCCAGCCCGATGAGCCCCACGGAGAGGGAGAACCTCATTGTTCGCTGGGGTTTGATGAATCTTGATGTTAGCGCCCCGCCGAGCCCGAACATTCCCCCAAGAAGGGCCATTACAACGAGGAGCACTGGTGAGATGCTGAAGAGCCAGGCGGCGGGGTGGGCGAAGGGGAAGGGTATGAGCATGTACACGACGAGGGCGATGAAGCCGACTGTCGATCCGACCAAGCTCCCGAAGCTGAATCCCGTGACGAAGATGAGGACTGTCATGAACTCAAAAACTCCGGGCATTGAGGCGAGATAAAGGCCCTTGGAGTAAGCGACGACGATGGTTGCGGCCGACATCATCGAGATTAGGGCTACCTGGCGCGTCGATAGGATAGGCATATTGGATGGATTATCCAACCAAGTATAAATCAGTTACTAAATTCTTAAGACCTCAAAGCCCGAGAATAGAACATGAGGACGCCTTGAACCCCGTTGTTGCGCTCAAGAAGGTAATGGAATTAAGCCCCGGCAAGGCCCCATCCTTCACAGAGGCCCACGCCCTGAAAGCCCTTGAACTCATCGGAATCGGCGCCAACATCGGCAGGCAGCAGCTCTCAAGGGAGCTTAGGCTGGGGGAGGGGATGATCAGGACGCTCGTGAACCGGATGAAGGGGCTGGGGCTGTTGAGCACGTCTCGGGGCGGCATGACTCTCACGCCCAGGGGCAAAAAATTACTGAAAGACATCAACGAGCTGATCTCATCCGCCCACTTTCCTGAAACAGAGATCACGGTCGGCTCTGAGAACTACGCCATCGTAGTGAGGGGGGCAGGAGAGGGCATAAGGAAAGGCATCGAGCAGAGAGACGCGGCGATAATGGCTGGAGCCGACGGCGCGACGACCGTTGTTTACAATGGCGAGAGATTTCTGGTGCCCGGAATGAACATGGTTGTAGGTTCATCCACCGAAGGTTACATCGTCGATAACCTGAGGCCCAAAAATGGGGACGTTATCATTATTGGGTCGGCCAAGGACATCTTCGACGCTGAGATGGGGGCCAAGGCGGCGGCCCTGAAGCTGCTCGATGAAATGATTGAGGGGTAGGTCTTCAGAGCTCGGCCCTCTCGGGCTCTCTGATCAGCGTTATGAACAGAACCCCCATCAAGGCAAGCACGCCCGAGAGGATGTACCAGGGCAAGGAGCTGTCGTAGTTGTACACGTACCCGCTCAGGAATGTGCCCGCTGTCACGGTGAGCATCCCAAGCACTCCGTTGCCCCATACCCCGCCCATCAGCCAGATCCCACCAGCCCCCAGGGAGGCCATAATCCTCCCCCTCTTCTCCCTCGGCACCATGTCCGCAAAGATCGCCTGGAAGGCTGGATTCATGAACACGTTTGTAACGGTCGTGGCAACGCTCAGGACGAGAAGCTGATTGAAGGTCGTGCACCTCAGGAAAAGGATCGTTGGAGCTGAGCCTGTTATAAAGCAGAGGCCAAGAACCCACCTGCGGCTCACGCGGTCGATTAGCCTACCGGCAGGTATGGACAAGGCTACGTTTATCAAGCCTGTTATAAGCATCATAGTCCCCCACTGCTGTGTTGTCACCCCCATGACCTCCTTCGCCCTGACGATCCAGAACGGATTAACGAGAGAGACGAAGAAGACGCTTGTCGAGACGAGGATGGAGAGCGTAAATAAGCTCTTGGGTATGTCCTTCAGGGTCTCGAAAACGCTCCTATACGAATCCACAATCGTCCTGGGCATGCTTCTCAGATCGATCCTAATCTGGCCCGGCTTCTCTACGGTCTCCTTCAGGAACCTGAGTCGTATGAAGGCGACCAGCAGCCCGACCAAGAAGCCCAGAAGGTAGAGGCCGTGAACAGCCCTGCTCATACCGAAGGTCTCTATCATCCAGCCCCCGATCATCGGGGAGGCGATGCCTATGGCGCTGGGTATTGCCATGGTCGTGGCGAACCCTATCCCTCTCTGACCCGGGGGAATCGAGTCTGCCCTCAGCGCCTGCATGGCTGGGAAGTAGAATGAGACGAAGCTCTGGGCGAACATCCCCACAGCCAGCCACTGCCAGCTGTTGGTGATTGCCGGGATAAGGAAGGAGGCGGCGTATCCGATCGTCATGTACCCGATGATCTTGATGCGCCCCTGGTAGTCGGCGATGTACCCACCGAGGGGGTAGAGGATCATACTGGCCAGGTTTCCAAAGGCCATCACCAGCCCAACCGTCTCATAGCTGCCGCCGAGGTAGAGGACGTAGAGGCTAAGGAAGGGCCAGACGACGTCCGTCGAGATCCTCCACATGGACTCGCAGACGGTCATCACCAGGATGTTACCCCTCATGAATCCGAAGATCCCTTTCACCAGAGGTCAGCCCTGCAACCGATTATATCTCCATCCACCTAGACGCTTCTTTAAACCTAACTGTAGATGTCCCCGGGTTCGAGCTGAAAAGGGGAAAGGCGCCAGAATTCTTCTAGAATGTGAGCACGGCGTCGGACTCCAGGAGGAGGTCGTTCAGGGTGACAGCCCCGACTATCGTAGCCCCCTCTAAGAATCCCCCCCTTTCGATCCCGAGCAGCTGGCAGCTCTGCTCGCAGACCATCAGCCTGACGCCTGCCCTCACGGCCTGATCTATTACCTCGTTGAGCGGTGGGAAGGAACCAAGCTGTATCTTCTCTGCCTCACCCTTCTTCACCACCGTGACGCCTTTGATGACGAAGTATATCGTGGCATCGATGTCCATGGCAGCCGCCGTCGTGGCGAGGATGAACGGGGCGTAGAGCCTCTCGGGCGTGTCCGTGCCGCTCGTCTGCACGTAAAGTATCTTTTTCTTAGCCATGTCAACCGCCGAATTCAATTCATGTATTGATTAGATGGTGCTTATTTTACCTATCTTTGAGGCCGACCTCCGGTTCATTAGAGAAAACGCCCATAGCCTACCCGATGCCATTAGTATCTATGCTCCACTTCGCCTACGGCTCGAATCTCTCATCGAGGTTCCTGATGAGCCACTGCCCGAGTGTAAGGTTCTTGATGAGGGCCTGCCTGCCGAACTACAGGGTCGAGTTCCGCTTCTACTCCCAGAGGAGGCAGGGCGGCATCAGCAGCATAGTGTTCCACCCGGGGAGCCTGACGAGGGGTGTGATCTACGACGTCCCAGAGGAGGAGATGTTGGCGCTGGACGTTGTGGAAAGCGTCCCTCAGGGGCTTTACGCGAGGGAGAGGTACCTGGTGCTGGGAGAAGACAAGGGTCTCCACGAGGCTGACCTCTACAGGGTAGTTAGGCCTGATGGGCCGTTCCTGCCGGCTAGGAGCTACGTCGAGCTGATGGTGGAGGGTGGCGAGGAGCATGGGCTCGACCCGGAATACGTTCGGAGGCTGAGAGACCTGCTCCTCTCCCTGAAGTAGGTCATGCCTCGTAGACGACCTCGCCACCTACGATTGTCATGACGACCTTCGCCTTCAGTATCTCCTCGTGATCGTCGGCCGTGATGTCCCTGTCCAGGACGACCATGTCAGCCAGCTTCCCGGGCTCGACCGAGCCCTTCTCCTCCTCCTTCCCCTCTAGGTATGCTCCGTTAATTGTGTAGGCCTTAATAGCGTCCATCAGTGGAATGGCCTCTTCTTTCGCGAGATACCGCCCACTGGAAGATCTCCTCGCGACGCAGCCGTAGATACCCGTCAGCGCCCAGCTCTCGCCGAACCCGTCGCTGTTACCGCCGGCGACGATCCCGTGCTCCTTGAAGCTACGCATGGGGTAGTAGCCCTTCAACCTCTCCCGGCCGAGGGCGTCGATGTGGCTGTCGCCGATTGGGTGGCAGAACCCGATGGAGGCCGAGACGGCGACCCTGAGCCCCCTCATCCTCTCCAGCTGATCGGGCCTCACGTATCCGGCGTGCTCTATCCTGTGCCTGTGGTCCCTCCACGGTTTCTTTTTTATTGCGGCCTCCAAGGCGTCTAGGGCTATGTCGATCGCGCGGTCGCCGATCGCGTGGATACAGGTTCTGAGGTTGGCGATGTGGCACCGAACGACCTCGTCTGTCAACTCCTCCTCGATCACTCTGACGATGCCTCTGTTCCCAGGGTCGTTGGCGTAGGGCTCGGTCAGGGCAGCCGTCAGCGACCCCATCGCGCCGTCGACCCCGAGCTTGACGCCTATGACGTATAGCTTGTCGCTCCAGCCGAAGCCCGTCATGAGGCCCTGCCTTGAAAGGTCACTCGTGGCGTAACCGCCGTAGGGGGCCATCCCGTCGAGCATTAGGCCTACTCTGAGGCGCAGCTTTCCCTTGGAGAGGAGCCTCTGGTAGGCGAGGGCCTCCGGGGCCTTGATGTGCGCTTCGTGGATTGTGGTCAGGCCCCAGCTCAGCAGCTCCCTCTCGACCTCGGGCCAGTTCTCCTCCATTATCTTCGCCGCCTCCTCGGAGCCCGGTGAAGGGATTTTGTTCCTCACCAGGTCCATGGCGGCGATCTCGTCAAGCCTTCCAGTCGGCTCTCCCCTGTAGTCCCTCTCGATGTTGCCCCCGGGGGGCTGGGGGGTGTCCTTCGTGATTCCCGCTATCTTGAGGGCTAGGCTGTTGGCAACCGCATTGTGGCCGCCGGCCCGGCTCAGATAGATCGGATGCCTGGGCGAAGCCACATCCAAGTCGTGTCGGGTCGGGAACCTCCTCTCCTTTAGCTTGGTGTCGTCGAACCAATTACCGATGACCCACTCTCCCTCTGGCTTCTCCCGGGCCTTCATGGCGAGCGCCCCGATAATGTCGTCAATCGTTCTCATCGGCGGCGACGAGCACCTGACGTAGTCTCCCTGCATGCCCTTCCTGATGCAGTGTTCATGGCTGTCTATGAAGCCGGGGAGAACGACCTTGCCCTTCAGGTCGATGACCCTCGCTCCGCTCCTAGCCAGACGCTTCACCTCGGCGGTCGATCCGGCCTTAAGTATCCTCCCCGCCCTCACTGCGACCGCTTCGGCTATTGAACTGGACTCGTTTGCTGTGACGACTTTCCCGTTTATTAGAACAAGGTCGGCTCCGAACTCCTCTACGAGAGAGCGATTGGACATAATGAGACACCTTATCTAACTTATGGCGTGTCTATTTAACTTCGTATAGGCTGGCTTAACTTTCAGGAAGCGATTGAATGAGAGATAGGATGAAGCTGAGATTTGTGGCCATAGGTGACAGCCTAACCGCTGGATTCACGCCGTTCAACGCCTCTCGGCCCTGGGGGCGTGGCCTCCCTTATACCTCGTACCTCGACAAAATCGTCATAGCCGAACTCTCAAAGAAAGGGCTGGAGAATGTCGAGTGTTCGTTTGTGAACATGGGCGTTAACGGCGACACGACGGGGGGAATGCTCAGTAGGTTCGACTCGGATGTCGCTCCCACGAATCCAGGCTACGTCTTCGTCTGGGGAGGGATAAACGACCTGTTCGGTGCGAGGTCTCCTTCCGAGGTCATTGAGAACCTCGGGAAGATCTATGCGAGGGCGAGGAAGATGGGAACCGAGCCAGTCGCATGCACGCTCACCTCGATTGTCCAACACAGCCCTATCGTTCCAAGGATCTGGGAGTTAAACGAGCTCATCAGGGCGTACTGCGCTGAAAACCGGATACTGCTGGTCGATCTGTTCAAGGCGATGTCGGATGAGTCGGGGTTGTTGAAGGAGGCGTACTCGAGCGACGGGGTCCACCTCAACGCCGAGGGAAACAGGATGATCGCCTCAACGATCTACGCCGAGTTTGTGAAGCAGATCCTTGACGGACTAATTCGATGACATCTTTTCCAATATTCTTGTCCTCAATCCTCGAAGCTGACAACCTTATTATGAGATTTCTCTATTGAATCCCTGCCGGCATGTCGGTGTCTGAGTGGCTCGATTTCAAGGACAGGGCCGAGTGGCGGAGGTGGCTAGAGCAGAACCACCCAGTTGAGCACGGGGCCTGGGTCATCGTACACAAGAAGGTGTCGAGGAGGGAGGGGCTGAGGTATGAGGAGGCCGTCGACGAGGCCGTCTGCTTCGGGTGGATCGACGGCGGGATGAGGAGCCTTGAAGGGGGGAGGTTCCGCCTGTGGTTCTCGCCTCGAAGGGGGGGTAGCATCTGGTCGCTGTCGAACAGGGAGAGGGCGGAGAGGCTGATGGAGGCCGGGCTGATGGCGGAGGCCGGGCTGAGGGCCGTGGAGGATGCCAAGGCGAGCGGAATGTGGGACGCGGCCTACACCTCGAGGGTGGAGCCCGAGGTCCCTAAGGACCTGATGGAGGCCCTAAGGCAGGATAGGGGGGCCCTGAGGAACTTCGAGGGCTTCTCGAACTCGGCTAAGCTGATGTACGTGCACTGTGTCGAGAGCTCCAAGAGAAAAGAGACGAGGGCGAGACGAATCGTCGAAGTCGTAAAGAGGGCCGCTGAGAACATCAGACCCGGTTAAATCGTTAATGCCATCAATAGATTAGATTTATCAGCTGACCTGTTCAGTTTGAGCGTGTGCGCTTGGATGTAGATGGATTCTTTGAGTGTATAATTAGTCAGAGTATTCGTATAAAGAAAAATCATAGTACAATAGATACAGAGCTTATCATTGAAAAATTCTAGTTAACATTATAAATTCACTTGGAGACTTACAGAGAGATTGTGATGCCTTCTCTGCTCGACCCGTTGAAAGTTGCCAGCCTCGAGCTCAGGAACAGGATCGTCATGGCTCCAATGCTCGTTGATAAAGCTACGAGAGAAGGTTTGGTAACTGAGGAGTATATCGAGCACTACGCCGAGAGAGCGAACGATCTGGGCCTTCAAATCGTGGAGGCTGCAGGCGTATCGAAGACCAGTCGTTGGTTCAATCTCCTGAGAGTCGACTCTGATAAAAGCATACCGGGCCTAAAGAAGCTGACGAAAAGGGTTCATAAGGTTGGCACACCGATAGCGCTGCAATTGGCTCACCTTGGAGGAGTGGCCGATACCGCTGCTAGCGGTTGTCAGCCTAAGGCGCCTTCAAGTATCATGATCCCGAAACATAGCAAAGAACTACCTCGAGCGATGACGACCGACGAGATAGAGCAGACCATAGAGGAGTTCGTTCAGGCTGCCAAAAGAGCCTGTGCGGCCGGGTTCGACGCAATAGAGATTCATGGGGCTCACTATGTGCTCTTCCCCCAGTTCCTCTCCCCCCTGACAAACAGTAGAATCGACGAGTACGGCGGACCCCTTGAGAACAGGGTCCGGCTGCCCACAAGAGTGATTCGATGCATTAAAAATGAGCTGGGGCGAAGCTATCCGGTTCTCTACAGGCTTGGAGCCGAGGACATGCTCCCTGGGGGGCTGACCATCGATGAGGGTGTCAAGGCTGCCAAGCTGATTGAAAAGGCGGGCGCAGACGTGATGGACGTTTCAGGCGGCCTCGTCGGGCATTTACATCCAACAAATAGGGGCCCAGGTTTCTTCATCCCCCAGGCATCAGCGGTGAAGAGGGCAGTCGACGTGCCGGTCATAGGTGTAGGAGGGATAAAGACGCCTGAGGAGGCGGATGAGATAATCAGATCAGGAAAGGTGGATCTGGTAGCAATAGGAAGAGCGATCCTATCCGACCCGGAATGGGCTTCGAAAGCCGTGAAAACCCTATCCGAGAATTAACGATTTCCTCCCTGCTCGCGCACTGTGCATAAAAAGATAAGCTGCATCTTCTATGGAGTTAATGAGAGTTCTGTAAGAGCGCAAGAGGAAAGTGATAAAGAGTGCCCCTCAAAAAGGTGTGTGAGGCTAAAAGGAGGATGTAGGGGAATTGAGAGTGAGGTCGTTGATCGAGTAAGAGAAGATCGAGGGGACCATCAGGAAGATCTCAACGGACCAGTTCACTGTTCTCGACTTCAAGGAAATTTTCAGAGAACTCTTCCCACAAGACGGGGGGCCTCCTCATAGAGAGGTTCGGGTCTTACGGGGGTAAGCGGAAGTACACAGCTGCTACCTATCTCTCGAACAGGCTGGACGTTTACTCGCAGAAACCACGCTCCCTTTTGATCAAGTTCACGAGGTATAGGGAGGGTAAGTTCAAGGACTATAGAAAGACAACCGACGAGGAGAGGAAGGCCTTTGGGAGCCCCTGGATGGCCATCTATAGTAAGAAACATGAAAAGTATCCAGGTAAGCTGATGATAGGTGGTGACTTACAGGCTTGACTATCGAAATAGAGAGTAAGGGAATACTCGCAATGCGTTATCCCACCGTTGTTTGCGAGCGAAATTGAAGAAGCCTGGATGCGAAGCCATATCGCCGTCCAAGGCGAGCAATTAGGCGCACGCATTTCAGCTGAAGAGAAAAGAAATGGTACTTCATACAGGTGCATTCCACGATCCGTGCATGTTCATCATGTTTATGTACTAATTTTTTGAACGCGAAGCTTATAATTCGAGTATTATATCACTACGAGCCGTGAAAGACCGAGGGGAGGACGAGGAAGCACCAAGATACAAATGGGTTGTCCTCATCGTCTCATTGCTGGCCTTCGTGGCCTTCGCCTACGGCTTCCAAATAGCCCCGCCTCTCATCCCCTACATCCTGAGGGAGTTCGGCATCAGCAATACGCAGGCGGGGCTACTCATGTCATTCGT
>CAZPMB010000049.1:0-15607 GCA_964587735.1 uncultured Candidatus Bathyarchaeia archaeon
GGCTCGGCGCCCTCGGCGCCTTCGTCCTCAGCCTCATGAACACGGAGACGGCGACGATCACGATCTCGTACTAGCCTCGGAGAGCCTCTCCAGCTCGTCGGAGAACTGCTTCGAGGTCCCGTACTCCAGCAGGTCTACCTCGGCATACTCCAGGCAATGTCGCTGATCTCGTCGATGTGCCTCTCGTTCTCGCCGATCTAGCTCAAAGCAACTTCTTTGGAGAATTCATTCAAAGTTAGAGAATCGTTCTTCTTATAATTACCGCATCAAAAAATTCCTTGTTATGTCAAATTTTAAAAAAGTTTTAATAATTGAGAACTGCTTAACATCAAAAACGGAAAAAAAATAAATATCACAATAAGAGTGATTGTAGTCGTCCAAATGCGGATTTGGTTTTAACAGGAATTTGAAATCAGACATACGCGGAGGGGGGAAGCATACCATCTTCGAAAGAACCTTGGACCGCTGATGAGCAGGCTCTGAAGAAACTCAGGAAGCCAAGGGAAGAGATGGGATTCATTCTGGCAACAGATGTTGGGAGCACGACGACGAAGGCCAGATTCTTCAAAAGGTGCGATGGCGAGTGGAGGTTCCTGGTAGCGGGTGAGGCCCCGACGACGGTGGAGGCCCCGTACGAGGATGTCACCCTGGGCGTCAGGAACGCCGTCAGGGAGGTAGAAGAGCTCACTGGCCATAGAATTCTTTCACCAGACGGGAGCCGAATTGTTGTCCCCTACGATGGTGATATCGGGGTGGACCTGTACTGCACCACCAGCAGTGCCGGGGGCGGCCTACAGATGACCGTGGCTGGGCTGATGAAAGAGATCACGGCCCTCAGCGCCAACAAGGCGGCCCTGGGAGCGGGCGCCATAGTTATGGACGTTCTGGCCGTCGACGACGGAAGGAAGGACTACGTAAAGATCCAGCGGATCAGGAGGCTGAGGCCAGACATGATCTTGGTCGCCGGCGGGACGGACGGGGGGGCCGATACCAAGGTATCCGAGGTGCTGGAACTCATAAAAACCGCGAAGCCACAGCCTAGGCTGGGCGAGGGCTTCAAGCTCCCTCTCGTCTACGCGGGGAACAGGGACGCGAGGGACATCGTCAAGGATTACATGGCGGACGATTTCGCCCTTGCCATGGTAGATAACCTGAGGCCAACCCTCGAGGTGGAGGTCACCGAGCCCGCGAGGAGGGTCATACACGAGTTCTTCATGGAGCACGTGATGAGCCACGCCCCGGGGTACACGAAGCTGATGAAGTGGACGGACATCGACATACTCCCCACGCCGATGGGGGAGGGGATGGCGATACAGCTTATAGCCAATGTCTACAACACAAACACTGTAGGAGTCGGCCTAGGCGGGGCCACGACCAACGTCTACTCGGTCTTCGACGGCCGATTCGTAAGGAGCGTCAGCGCCAACCTGGGCATGAGCTATAGCATATGCAATGTGCTGAAGGAGGCGGGGCTTGAGAACATTCGCAGATGGATCCCCCTCGAGATAAATCCCAAGGAGGTCGAGGATAGGCTCAAGAACAAGATGATCAGGCCGACGACCATCCCCCAGACACTTGAGGAGCTCATCGTTGAGCACGCCGTCGCCAGGGAGGCCCTGAGGCTAGGGATGCAACACCACAAGACGCTGGCAACGAGGCTAAAGGGGGCCAGGACGGAGATAAAGTTCGTCGTTTTCCAGTCGTTCGACTCCGAGACGCTGAAGGAGACCTACATCGACATGCTTCAGGTGGGCGTCATCGCCGGAACAGGAGGCCTCCTCAGCCACGCTCCGAGGAGGGTGCAGTCCATGCTGATCCTCACGGACGGCTTCCAGCCCGAGGGTGTCACCAGGCTCTTCCAGGACAGCGTCTTCATGATGCCCCATCTCGGCGTCCTATCGACCGTATACCCCGAGGCGGCCTGGCAGATCTTTGACAAGGACTGCCTCGTCAGGCTCGGTACGGTGGTTGCCCCTAGGGGAGTCTTGAAAGAGGGGCATGAGGTCATGTCCGTGGAGATGGAGATGCCCGACGGGAGCACCGTCAAACATGTCCTGTCGTCGGGTGAGATCAAGAGGATACCCCTACCGGATAGACAGGACATCAAGGCAGTCATCAAGCCGAGGGGCGGCTTCGATGTTGGCGTGGGAGAGGGAAAGGAGCTGAACACGACCCTGTCGGGAGGCGTCGTTGGCATTGTGCTCGATGCAAGGGGTCGACCCCTCAGGCTTCCTGAGGACGACGGGACCAGGAAGAGGACCCTATTGGGGTGGTGGAAGGAACTGGATCTGTATCCCGTAGAGCCTTTACGATGGGAGAAGGCGCATGAACGGTGAACAAGGATCCCTCGAGGTATACGCCTACACCCCGGGTCTGAAGGTCAAGAGGAGCACGATCATAAGAAAGGCCCGCATCTTGCCGCTGCTGGGAGAGGTTCTCGTGAAGGAGGGCGACCGAGTCAACTTCGACACGATCGTTGCGAGAACCTATGCGCCGGGCGAGCCGGAGATCATCAACGCGGCGCCCAAGCTAGGTGTCAGCCCCTCCAGTCTACCCCTGTACCTGCTGAAGAAGGAGGGCAACAGCATTCGGGAGGGGGAGATCATCGCCCAGAACATCTTCCTCTTCGGCCTCATAAAGCGACATCTCTATGCTCCCTTCGACGGGAAGATCGAGAGGATCTCCGACGTCTCCGGCCGCATAATCGTCAGGGGGGCGCCAATACCCGTGGAGATAAACGCCTACATCCCCGGTAGGGTCGTCAAAGTCATTGAGAGGCAGGGCGTCGTCATCGATGCCGCGGCCAGCTTCATCCAGGGTATCTTCGGCATCGGAGGTGAGGCCTTCGGAGAGATACACGTTCTGGTGGACTCACCGGACCAGCCGATCACCGAAGACATGATATCCCCTGAGCACAAAGGGAAAATCCTAGTGGGAGGATCCACAGTAACCCTCGGAGCCATGAAGAAGAGCGTGAAGGAAGGCGTGGCCGGCGTCGTCGTGGGCGGCATAAGCAGCGCGGATCTGAAGGTTTTCCTGGGCTACGACATCGGCGTGGCCATCACTGGCGAGGAGGAATGCGGGCTGACCGTCATCGCCACTGAGAGCTTCGGCGAGATGCCCATGGCGGCCCACTCCTTTAACATACTGAAGGAGGTCGAGGGCAAGAAGGCTTCGATCAACGGGGCCACCCAGATAAGGGCGGGAGTTCAGAGGCCCGAGATCATCGTGCCCCAGCCCGAGGTCGAGATCGAGTCCGACTCCGAACCAGAGTTGGAGGCGGGCATGAGACCCGGGACCAGGATCAGGGTCATAAGGGCGCCTTACTTCGGAAAGATCGGCGTCGTCGTGAGCCTGCCGGCAGGCCTTGAGAAGCTGGAGACGGAGTCCCTCGCGAGGGTGGTGGAGCTGGAGTTCGATGACGGGGAGAGGGCGATCGTACCCAGGGCGAACGTCGAACTCATCGTGGAGTGAAACCCTAGAGGACCTCGACGGGCATCCTCCAAATCGGTTCTCGCATTTCGGTTACTTGGGGCATCGATTGATGGTGAGAGCCGATCCCTTTAGAAACCGAGACAGGGTTGTCCTGGCGCTGTGGGAAATGATACGATAGATTTAATGATGGTGCGCGCTCTAAATTCTAAATGCTACGTTGAGATGCGAAGACGCGTGAATGGGGGATTGGTCGTCGGATATGAGCAGTAGAGGCTCCGAAGGCCGATGGCTGCTCCTGGGGATACTAATTAGCAGCTCTCTAGGGATAGCCGTGGCTTTGATAACACATGATACCCTGCTGGTCATAGCCACTGGCATGATCTCGGCCCTGATCGTGCAACATCTCAGACGGCTCTCCGAAAAAAGGAGGGAACGGCACGAGTAATAGACGGTGGTTTCCATCATTAATGATGGAATGCTTTAGTCTTCGCATCTGGATTTGATAATTCCGTCCTGGGAAAGGGGGAGCCCATCCGGTTAAAAGCGGAGGTATCTCCTCCAACCGCCTTTGGACTTCTGTTCATCTTCCGTCGTCTTGTCCGTTGGGGTTTCTCCAGTCTTTTCGGTCTCTTCTTTGCCCTTGTCCGCCTCTTTCTTGTGCTTCTCCTCCAGCATCTTGATCAGCTTCTCGATGTTCTTCCTAGACTCGAAGGTGTCTATCAGCGCGTGCCCCTCGTCCCAGAAGAATATCATGAGGGGCGTCAGGACTATTCGGCTCACCTCTCCGCCTACCCATAACAGAGGCTTAATGGTCTGAAGGAACAGGACCGCCGGGATCTCCATCTCGTACTTCGTTATCAGGCCGAAAGCCTTCCTAATTAGCTCCTCTTCCTTCTCCTTCGACGTGTCCCAAAAGACCATCTTACCCGTCGCTGATCAATCCTCCGTTATCGAATTTTAATCTTTTCGAAAACAGTTTTGTCCGTCGGAGTCCCCTTCGCCATTCTTGAGAAAATTGCCATTTTTTTAAGGTTCCTTGCATAATAAGGATTATTCATAGCCTCCCAGTTTAAATTGGGTAGTTTGGGAAGGGTATAGAGCTATAAACGATAAAAAGATTTTTGTCTCTAAATATTAGGTCAAAAATTATAAATAATATATTTATCATACATATCGACGGAAAAACGATGTCGTTCATAACACCAGGCAGATCAGTAGGATTTGCGATCGTTGTCATCGTGACCGCGATGATACTGTACTATATGCGGAGAGTCGCCGCCGGGAAGGAAGTCAAGATAAGGAGGCTGCCCCAAATAGACGTCATAGACGAGATCATAGCCAGATGCGTCGAGATGAATAGGGAGCTTTGGTTCCTGTCCGGTCAGGGTCTGATGACCAACGCCACCCAGCTTCCAGGAATTCTGTCGACCTTCGGCGTTCTCGCCTACGTCACCCGGAAGTGCGCCGACGTAGGGTGCAAGATACACCACCCCACAGGCCTACCCGAGGCTTACAACATCCAGTTCGAGATCATGAGGGAGGCCTTCGAGGCCGCAGGTAAACCCGAAGAGTTCGACCCGCTGGAGACGATCATCTACATCCCCGAGGGCGCCACGAGGCCGTACGTCGTCACGGAGACCTGGAGGAGGAAGCCCGCAGGCGGAGTCCTGACAGGCTTCTGGTACCATTACACCATCATCTTCGCCGAGGCCTTGCAGAGGGCGGGGGCCATGACGCTCGGCGGAACCGACACCACGCACAACATCCCGTTCATGGTGGCCGCCAACAACTACTCCATGATAGGGGAGGAGATGTACGCGATGAACGCCTACCTGAGCAAGGACCCCGTGCTCGTCGGCTCTCTGGCAGGGCAGGACATCGGAAAGTATCTGGTGATCATCCTCACGATAATCGGCGTCATCGCTGGGGCCGCAGGCATGTCAGTTGCCTCTTGGTTCAAGATTTGAGGTGGCATTGAATGGATCCAGAAATCTATCGGACGAGCATTCCGCTCTTCATAGTATCGATACTAGGAGTCTGGATGGTGGCTGAATATTTCCTGCCATTCCTTGGACCTCTAGTCCCTATAACGGACGCAATTAGAACGTATGCTACAATAATCGCTGCCGCTTCCTTTGGCCTCGGGACCGCAATACTTGGCATAGCTCATGGGAGAAGAGTATATAAACGGACGAGGGAACCCTTTTGGGGATATAGCATTGTTTATCTGGTAACGTTCATCGTCATGTTCGGTTCGGGCCTCTTACAAGGGACTGGAGGGGCGACGTTCAGCTGGTTGAACTTGTCCATTCTGGCTCCGGGTGGGCAAGCATTATACTCCACAACGGCCTTCTACGTCACCTCAGCCGGATACAGGGTCTTCAGGTTCAGAAATCTCGACGCAGCCGTACTCCTAATTGCGGGCATGTTTGGATTATGGTATGTGCTGCCCCTCTTCACGGGCACCTTTCCAGTGCTGAGCCCAATAGGGGCCTGGCTCAATGACGTCGTCGCCGTTGCCGCATACCGTGGCTTCGTCATAGGCGTCGCGTTTGGCATCATCGGCCTATCGGTGCGAGTATTCCTCCACAAGCATAGAGAGGCAGTAGGGTGATCGAGATGGCTGAGAAGTCCTTCTTCGAGAAGGCTCTGGACCTGGACCACAGGATACTGGCATCCATAGTATTTTTGATACTCACTATAATTATTCTCCGTCCCTTCGCCATACCGTTCCCCGTAAGCAAGCATACCACTGATTACTGGAAATTTCTACAAGAAATCCCATCCGGCTCCGTTGTGGGTTTCATGGTCGGGGACGAGTGGGGTACAAAGCCCCAGTTACAGCCATCTACAGTTAATACGATTGCAGAGCTGTGGAAGAAAGACTGCAAGATCGTGTTCTGGATGGACCGAGCGATCACTCCTCCCATTCTCGCGGTATATCTAGAGGACGCAAAAAAACTTGTTAAGAGGGAGTTAGTGTACGGTGTGGACTACGTCAACTTAGGTTACATTGCGGGGGAGGAGACGGGTCAAGCAGCTTTCCTAAAGGACATACGCTTGGTTACCGGCGGGGTCGACACAACTGGTAAAAAGTTGGATGATATACCGATCATGAAAGGTGTAAACAGTGGTAGCGCTTTCAAATATGGCTTTTTCAACGTCGGATGCTACTGTACCGAGCCGATGTACGTGAGGCAGTGGCAGATGCCATACGGCACCCAGGTCGCCTCGATCAACTGTGCAATGGACCTACCCGCCATAACCCTCTACCTTGCAACCGGACAGATTAGGGGAACAGCCAACGGCCTTCTAGCCTCCGCCGAGATGGAGCTTCTGACGGGGAACGTTGGATTGGCCTTTGGACAAATCCTAGCCGTCTCTTTCACAGGACTATATTTCACGATACTGATCGTTCTAGGGAACGTCTTCTTCTTCGCATCGAGGTCTAGAGGGGTGAAGAAGTGATGGCGGAAGTAACGCTGGGGATGATCGTTGCGTCTTGGATATGTATCATGCTCTACACCATGCTTTACGGCGACAACGTTGTATCAAAAACCGCCGAGCACATATATATGGGAGTCTTGGCAGGCTACGATGTCATTGTAAACCTGAACTACTTCTACACGAAAGGGGTTCTGGCCTCTGCGAATCCTGCAACCTTCCACTTCATAATCCCCGTGATCCTAGGCATCCTCATATATGCAAGGCTCCATGGGAAGACGCGTTGGTTGTATAGGTATCCGATGGCCATAATCATGGGAGCCAGTCTAGGCGTCACCATACGGACGACCGTGTTCTCACAGGTCATAGACCAGATACTTGGGAACTTTCCGCCCAAGGCGCCGCTGGTAGGGGTGCCGGCCGGAAATGCCATAAACAACTTGATCATCATCGTCGGCTCCCTCTGCGCCATAGTCTTCTTCGTGTTCAGCAGGGAATTAAAGGGTCCGGAGCGCTACGTCAACAGGCTGGGAAGGCTATTCCTCCTCGGAGGCTTCGGGATGACCTACGGCAACACCGTCAGCTACAGATACGAACTGATGGCCGGGACATTCATCTCGAATATGCTACAACCACCCGAGATCCTCCCGTACACCTTCGGCTTCGCCACGGCGATCGCCATCATACTGATCATATCGTTCAAGACGGGCATATCCAAATGGAGTTAGCCCCCATTTTTTTATTTTAGCGACACCAGCCTCAACAGGGAACATGTTGAACTCGCTCCACTTCATCTGGTAAAAGTTAAATCCGCTCACCAGCTGGTGAATATGAGCCCTTTTGGCGACGCATGATGAGGAAGGAAGGCCAACCATATACGACTACATCGCGGCCTCGATGATCACGATACTTTTCCTGTGGCTCTGGGGGCAGGTGGCCAACCTCTTCACCGAATCCTTCGAGGCGGCCCCTCTTCTCGTCGTCGCCTTAGCTACATACACGGTGTATTTTCTGGCGGGAACATCGGCCTCTTACCTTGTCCTGTACAGGACGGGAAATTCGCAGGTCTCAACCGGCATAAAGGTAGGATTCTTCACATTCCTCGCCACCACGGCGTACTTCTACATGTTGGCCGGGGTGACCATGAACACAATACTCTCCATTCTCTTCGGCTTCGTCATAGGCGGATACATCGGGGCCGAGGTGAGGATCAGGACGATGGCCAAGGGGATGAGCAAAAGGAAGAAGGATAGAAGCGAGTCGGATTCATAGGCCCTCAAGTGAGGGGACACGGAAGACTCCTACGGGCTTCTCACAGCTGGACCAGAGATCGGCCTTCATCAAAATATTAGGTGAGATAGAGCCAATACGTCATCAAGGCGGCTAAGGCGAATAAAAACACGCCGGAGAGAAGCTTCATTCTGCGCCTGCTCCCAGCGCTCCATCCCCTCATCTTGACAAGGTCTTCGGCGCTTGAAGCCAACAACAGCAGCGCGAGGAGGGGTGCAACGAACATGACGTTGTACAGCACAAGGTATAGGAGCCCCTGATAGAGGCCTCCGGCCGAGGAGAGGAGGACCAGGATGCCCACGTAGATAGCCCCGGAGCAGGGGAACTCTAAGAGGCTGACGAGGCATCCCATGGCGAAGGCGAAGGGTAGAGCCGACCCCTCGCTGAGCCTTTTGAGGGACGGAACGGCGTGGCTCGGGAACCTAAGGATGGAAGGGCCTGAGATCGTCGCATCCCGGATCTGAAGCACTCCCATTAGAATCAGCAGGATGATGCCCGCGATGGAGAACGGGCGCTCCACACCTAGAAACCTTACCGTATGGAGTAACCCAAGCCCGAGACCCATGTAACCCAAAAAGACGCCCAAGACGTAGATCAGACCGATCCCGACGACGTTTCGCCTCGTTCTCTTCAAACCATAGAGGAAGGACACGAAGAACATCATGAGGGCGAAGGCGCAGGGGTTGATCCCGTCGACGAACCCCGAGACGACTACGAGGGGGAACGTCAGCTCAAGCCTCCTTGATATCGGCCCTACATCATTCCCCATCTCGTCGGACGATGCCAGGTAGCGTTCTATGCCCCCCCTCAAGTCTTCCTCGCTCATGTCGTAGAGGGCCGTGCTCGGCTGTTGGTTGAAGACGACGGCTGGCCGCTGACTTAGGTTGTAAGAGAGGAACCTCTCCATCTCATCCAAGAACTCCATGTTCCGCCACTTGACCTCAATGTGGGGGGAATAGTCACGCTCAAGGAGCTCGATCAACCTCTTGGCATCCATGCACGGCGGGCACTCGGGATGGTAGAAGTACTCCATAACAAGTTTCCCCTCCGCCCTTGAATCCCCAAAAAACTCTCCGGAAATCAGCAGGGCCATGGCCAGGATCCAAATCAATGCCCTTCTGGTATGCAAACAGTCGATCCCTCGTCCCCCGATAGAGCCTCCTATAAAAAAATATTTCACGTTATTAATTAACAGTTAGATATTAAGCACCAAACCTCCCATAGACACTATAGATAATATAAGATTTCGAAAAACCTCCTATAGGGGCATCTGGAGCTCCTTCCGCTCATAAACCCTTCAAATAATTATAATCGCATAGGCAGGATTATTCGAAATGCTCGATATTGAGCGACCATGTGATGCTCATACGGAAGAACATTAATACATTCAATTCTTAATAAGAAAATATGTTGCTAAAAAATTTTTAATAATTAATTCAATTAGAAATATACTCTTTCATAGTGGAATTCCCCATTAATTTGAGGCATATTTGAATAAATGGGTTCCCTTTCATGCACTCTCTCTATCTATGCTCTCAATCCGCGCATGATTTTTAAATAATGTTTTTGCTATCATTATATGTATAGTTCCTATGTCGAAATTCAAAGTCGAACTCCGTCTCCCCATAGAAACATTGAGAAAAGCACCCTTCGTATACGTCGGACCCGATTTTAGGTCTCTGCCATTGGGGATTCTCTCCGATATAGTGGAGCATAGGGGGAGAAAGATCCAGCGCCTCAATCCCTTCACGGTGGTGAAATCAGGGGACGATGGGGGCCAGACCGATGTCCTTTTCTGCTTCACCTTCTTCTACATCAACGATCTGGACGAGCGAGTCGTTTACCTCACAAACCCGATCCAACTGGTAGGCTCTGGAGAAACTGGAGCCCTCGAGGCCCTATTCGCAGAAGCTGAGAGGTTAGCAAAATTTCTGGAAAGCCACCTCATCGAGATAGAGTTGCACGACCGGGTTTCAGGCTCAGTAGCGTTTCCGAGCTCACTCTCCTTTCTTTCTTACAACCTTGAAAGCGATGCTCTCTCAAAGCCGGAGGAAGCTCATTTAAAGAGATGGGGCTTTCGAGAAGAGGCTCAGATCATCTGCTTCGAGCAGGACGTGGACGAGTTCGAAAGGATAGCCAACGAAATCGGCACGAAACAGGAAAAATTTATCGCCAAGTCATTATCTCCCATAGAGTTTGTAACGCTGAAAGCGAAATCACGTAACTTCTTGATCAGATCCTATGAGCTGACCCAGTCGGATGGTGCATTCAAACCTACGAACCTCCCCTTCTTCGAGGACACCGCTTATTCCGTGAGGACGCGTCACAAGTTGATATTCGGCAAGGGTTCTGGAGAAGGCTACCTCCGATGGATCCCTAACATCATCGAGCCCTTCGTATATGGCAGAACCCCCCTCCCACTGCTGTTCTATCATGCGTTGGAAGAGCACGCTTATGGCTACGGGAAGATAATCGATTGGGGACTGAGCGCGGAGGATGAGGGGCTATTGGCTTCTCTAATAACCCGTGCCGTCGAGTCCATGAGGCAGAGAGGTATCAAGAAATGCCAGTTCGCCAACGTCAACGGGAATCAAAGGTTTGTCAATAGCTTCGTGGAAGAGCACGGATTCAAGATCGTCCATAAAATGAGGCTTCTCTGCAAGGAGGCGGTTTAGGTATTGAAAGAAATCGATTGCTTATTCATTCATCCCTCTACGCATTACCGAGTGAAGGCCCCCAGGGCAGCGGACCTCGTCACATTCATCATCATGCCCCTTGGGACGATAGCCCTTGCTGACCTCTTGGAAAGGCACGGATACTCGACCATGATTTTTCACACCGGGATCGAGCAGATAACCAATCGGAGCTTCCAGGTGGAGGACCTTTTCAGGAGATATGATCCATCGGTAATAGGGATAGACCTCCATTGGTTAGTTCACTCCTACGACGCCATCAGAATAGCGAGTTTAGCCAAGGAGCAGTCGAATGCGTTTGTCGTGCTTGGGGGGTTCACGGCTTCCTTCTACGCGGAGGAGATTCTCTCCAGATTCGAATGCGTTGACGCCATTATTACAGGGGACGCGGAGGTTCCCCTCCTCGAACTGATGAACAAGAGACCGAGCGGGAGGCTAGACGAGGTGCCCAACCTGATCTACCGTGATGGAGAGGTAATAAGGTCTAGTTCAGGGAGGTACATTGCTGATGAAGATAGCCTCAAACAGTTATACTACGGCAACTTCCGGCTCTTATCAAACTATGATAAATATCACCGGGTCATCACACAGTCGGGGGACTTGGATCTATATCCTTGGAAGATCAAGTTGAGGAAGCATGCCTGGACGCCTATCGGACGCGGATGCTCAGTAAACTGCTCATACTGCGGCGGCGGCATAAACGCCCATTGCATCCTTACGGGACGCCCAAGCCCCATCTTCCACCCGAAGGAGCAGGTCGTGGAGTCGCTCGCAAGATTCAGAGAGGTCGGCATTGACTCCACCTATATTGACTTCGACCCCTACCCTGATCGGAGTTACTACCGCGAGCTTTTCGATATGATAAGAAGGGAGAAAGTCGACATCAGCACCGAGTTCGTGCTATGGTCTCTGTCGGACAGGGAATTTATCCGCGACTTCGCAAGAACGTTCAACCCACTTTACTCCACACTCGTTCTGTCGCCCGAGTCGGGCTCCGAAACCGTTCGGAAGATCAACAAAGGGTTCTACTACGATAACAAGGAGTTGTTCCGGTGGCTCGAAGACGCGAAAAATGAGATGGTACAGCTTGAGATATATTATGCCTCGGGCCTCTCAGGGGAGACCTCGAAGGAGTTCGAGGAGACGTTGAATCTGGCGTTAGCAATGATCGACGAATATCCCGTTGTCGTGATGATCTCCAGCCCAATCGTCTTGGAGCCCGCGTCCCTGAGATATCTTGAGCCAGAAAAATTCGGAATCAAGCTGAAGTGGAGAAGCTTCATCGATTACTACAACGTCCATAAAAACCTTGCCGAGGGTCTACCAGTTGAATCCCAGCTCGGGTACGAAACCATGTGGCAGACGGAGGCGGAGATCATACAGAACAGCCTCCGCTTCGAGAAGGCCATCACATCGGCGCAGCCGAGAAGATGGAAACGGTTGATGGAAGGGGAAGCGGTATTAAGATTCAAGAAATTATGAAAAAGCAACCAGGAGACCGTTGCCCCAGATTCATAATGTGGGGTTAATATTAACGACCAGAAAGAAGCCATTAAATGCACCTTGGACAATTTTTCTTTTCTTGTTAATCTCATCCGCCCCTGATAGGGAGTCAAATTGAAATCAAATTTTCGTGGATTGTGATGAAGAGGGATAAAAATTAAAGCGTGTAGAACCCCTCTCAAACTTGTAGGTTTCGCCATGAAGCTTATGAGATTCTCTCTGTTCCCTGTGCTCGCACTTTTCATCTTGGGATTCACTGCTGTTGGAGGGGATCCGGCCTTTAGGCTTCGAATCCAAGGGCAGGTTTTCGGGGCGACCGATGGCCAACCAATACCGAACGCGAGGGTCCTGATCTGGGGTGTTCACACATACTTCGGTCCAATTTTGGAGGCCGAACACGTCACCGATGTGGACGGTAGGTTCGATTTGACCGTGGTGACCCAGCAGCCAACCTGCATAGCTTATGTCTACTACGACGACCCCTCGACGGTGGGGTTCGACACGCTTCCTGCTATAGAGAAGATGAACTCATCGGTGGGAATCCAAAAATTCAGTCTTATTTTATATCCGGCTTCAACAGTCATTCTTGAAGGTCCCCTCCGTCTCATCGACTCCTCCTCGACGATAAATGATTATCGTTGTCAGGTTTTGGATCCAATGTCTGGGGAGCTCATTTGTGTGGGAGCCTTCGAACTCATTTACGGGACAAAGTCCAACGCACAGAACCACTACCTTGGAATCGAGCCGAATATCATCATCGTCCCCGCGGGGACTCCATTCGAGCTGAGGCTCATCCCTTCATATTCGACTGAGACTTTGCCCATGGTCGGTTGGCCATGGCAGTATCAGAGTGCAACGGCCGTAGTTGCGCGTGATATAAGCATCAAGGGAGAAGGGGGATTCGTCATGGAGAGGGGGGAGGTCCTGAGATTGGATCTCAGGAAGTTCACCGTCTCCTCAGATCTCTTGGTCGTCGAGAGCCTTACCCAGAGCATTTCGCAGACCCTGAGGACTAGAGAGGAACAAGGCTTCTACATGCTCTCAGAGAAGGGCGATATTGCCAGGGTCAAGGAACTCGCTGAAAGCTCTTCGAAGAAACTCTCCAAGGGTTTGGTAGAGGATGCCTACATCGACGCCAAGCAGGCCTATCTCTGTGCTAGGGATCTACGATCCAAGATTTTTTTGATGGAGTCGGAGGCTTCCGCCTCCTTGAAGGGGCTCGTGGCGTACATTGCACTTGCATCATTTGCGGCCTCGTATATCTTCTTCGAGCATTGGTTCCGTAGGATGCTATCCTCCACCTTCATCTATGCCGTTCTACTGCTATATATTTACGCTATTCACCCTGGTAGGAATTTCATCTCCCCAGGTTCATTCGTGGCAGTATCGCTTTTTACGGTTATGGCCATATTCCTCGTTGTACTGGTTCTACCGAAGCTTGCAGGCGAATCGAAGATCCTGGAGGAGGCCCCGTTCCTGAGCGTCCTCGGCTCCCTGTTCTCAATGGCTAAGAGAAATCTCCTTAGGAGGAGGCTGAGGTTCACCCTCACGATCACCTCGATTCTCACCCTCTCCATGAGCTTCGTGGCCTTGACTTCCTTTTCCACGGGATACGGGCTGAATTATTCACTCGTGGAATGGGTGAGGACCCAGCGGAGAGGGTTGGTCGTGCAGGAGCCACCGTATACGCCGAGCCTTCCCCTCCTCAAGGGGAGGTTCTACGAAGTGATCGACGATGTCGCAGACTGGGTCAAACGGAGGGAGGAGGTTATCTCCGTCGCTAGGTTAGCCGAGAGCTACCCCAGCCTCGAGCCCTACGGCTTCGTAGGGAATCAGCCCATACATGGCATCTTGGGCATAGAGCCATCCGCAGAGCCCCTTCTACCGGAGATAGAAGATTGCATTGTCGAGGGAGATTTCCCCGCAGAAGACGGAGAAGCCGTCCTCGTGAGCGATCAAGCCCTCAGAGAAAGTAGCGGATCGATCGGCGACATCATCACGATCGGGGAGGTCAGACTGAGGATCACCGGTGCATTCGACCGGCGCCTCATCGATATCAAAGACCTGAACGGAGAACTCCTCATCCCTAACACGCAGGTCGATTTGACCGAGGGTGGGGGAGCCCCGACCATCGTCGTCACACCCTGCAACCACGAGGCCGTGATCGTAACGAGCCTGAATCAGGCCCTGAAGATGCACAAGGATGTCCGCGTCTCTAGGGTCGCCGCGAACCTCGGCGACGGGGTTGATCCAAAGAGGCTGGCCAAGAGCTTAGCCCTAGAGAGGGAAGTCATGGTCTGGGCGTCGACGGGGGGAGGAGTCTACTTGGCTCACCTGGGAGGGTACGTTGAGGCGTCGGGGTTCCACATTCTAGTTCCGTTGATTATCGTTATTCTCAACGTCATAGTGACCATGCTCAATGCCATGTACGAAAGGAGGAGAGAGATAGCGGTCCTATCCAGCGTTGGGCTCAACCCATCGCACATCGCGGGCATGTTCGCTGCGGAGGCGTCCTTCATCGGCATCTTCGGAGGAGGATTCGGCTACCTGACAGGTATCGGCCTCTACCCCCTCATGGCATCCCTCAGCTTCGCACCACTAGTACGACAGAAGATATCCCTAGTCTGGAGCTTTGGAGCCATGGGCATAGCCGTGGCCGCGACAGCCATCGGCGTCATCCTCGCCTTAAAGTGGTCCGTCGTATCGACGCCGTCGCTGGAGAGGAAATGGGCCCTAGAAGGAAGACCTCGGGGATACAGTGAGCCTTGGATTATCCCCATCCCTATAAAAGTAAGGGCCGACGATGTAGGTGACTTCATAGCCTTTATGAAGCGGAGCCTCGTGGAATATATAGATCGTTCAAGCTATCCCAACATTCTTTGTCTCAATGAGGGGATGACTCACGACAGGGGGAGAGCGATCAGAACCCTCTCCTTCTGGTACAGGGAGGGCGACACAGGTCCAGGGGGGAGTTCGGCGAGTTGCGTCCTCGAAATATTCGATAGAGCGGGCGACGCTTTCTCGAGAGTCGTACTCCAATCATTCGGGATTGAGGGGGATATACGTAGATCCGGGAAATTCGTCAGAGGCCTCGCGTTAAAATGGAATTTGCATACACCCCAGAAAGACTAGTATCAATATTAGTTTCTAAAAAACTGGAGTCAAACAATCAGCTCCTTGAAATCATATATTTATGGCTTTGAGATGAAAAAGATATATTTCCCGATCGGCTTCCGGATCAT
>CAZPMB010000050.1:0-14869 GCA_964587735.1 uncultured Candidatus Bathyarchaeia archaeon
CTGAGGTAGTTGACGCCGATGTTCATCAGCTCGACCGCGTCGAGGGCGCTCCTGCCCTGCTCCGGGGACCCTGCCGCGTGGGAAGCCTTTCCATGGAAGTGGAACTTAACGTTGTTCACGGCGTTGCTGCTAGCCAGACTAGCTGTATTCATAGAGCCGGGGTGGTGACTGAGGCAGGCTTCGACATCGTCGAACAGCCCAGCCCTCGCCATGAAGACTTTACCATCGTAGTTCTCTTCGGCAGGAGCTCCGAAGAACTTCACCGTCCCACGCAGCCCCTCCTCCTCCATGGCGTACCTCGCGGCGATGGCTCCGGCCATACCTGACACGCCGTGGATGTTGTGGCCGCATCCGTGGCCGGGCGCCCCCTCTATCAGGGGGTCCTTGTGCGGGACCTTCTTCTGGGAGATTCCGGGCAGGGCGTCGTACTCGCCCATGACGCCGATTACTGGCCTGCCTCTTCCCCATGCGGCGACGAATGCGGTTGGCATCCCCGTGACGGCCCTCTCGACCTTGAAGCCGTGGCGCTCAAGCTCGTCAGCAAGAAGCTTCGACGATCTATGCTCCACGAGGCCGAGCTCGGCGTAAGACCAAACCGTGTCGCTTATATTGATAACGTGTTCCTTGTTCTCGTCTATCCAGTTCCAGGCCTTTTCTTTCAAAATTGTCACCTTGGATGTGCTAATTAAGAGCATTAAGTACATTAAAAATGAAGGGTGTAGACCCCTATCCGAGTTCCATTACCTTGTTGTATTAGCCTTGTTGGATCTCGTGGCCTAAGGATAGAAATGAGAAAGGATGGAGAATCAGCCAAAGACCTTCTTGAATCATTCGACGATGATCTCCCCGCCCTCTTAACACCCGGTTCTATTTACATTCTCATTATGGCTTCGATATCGGTGTCATTTGGCGGATAATATCAATTCAGACCCAAACCTTTTCCCGGCTGAAGGATTCATAGCTGGGAGCGAGATAAGATGGTCGGAAGGGTCAGAGCTAGGGATTTCGGCGTCGAGATTGGCCTATTGGAGACGGGAAGGTACAACGCCATAACCGACGTCGAAGGCGTCGGGGTGGGCCACTCGACCCTCATCCAGGGGGACTCTGTGAGGACGGGGGTCACGGCGATAGTGCCCCATCAGGGCAACCCCTACGAGGAGAAGGTTACCGCCGCCGTCGACCTCTTCAACGCCTACGGCAAGTCGACGGGGCTCCCCCAGATAATGTTCGAGGGGGTCATAGAGGCCCCCATCCTCCTCACCGAGACATTGAACACCTGGCGCGTGGCGGACTCCGTCCTGGACTACATGAGGGAGGGCTACAGCGTCACGCCCCGCTCCCTCAACGTCGTGGTAGGGGAGACGAACGGCGGATACCTCACCGACAACTTCAGTAGGCACGTGGGGAGGAAGCAGGTATTCGAGGCCCTGAACAAGGCTAGGAGCCCCGAGGGGCGCGGGCCTGTCAATGAGGGGAATGTCGGTGGAGGAACGCCGATGACCGGATACGGCTTCAAGGGAGGTATTGGCACGGCGTCGAGGGTCTACGCCAACTTCACCGTCGGCATCCTGGTGCAGCTCAACTGCGGCGCTAAGGACGAGCTCAGGATCGACGGCGTGCCGGTAGGCAGGGAGGTGGAGCTCCCTAAGCCCCCCGAGGCCGGACCTGGTAACTCCATAATGATGATACTGGCGACGGACCTCGATCTGGAGTCCCGCCAGCTCTGGAAGGTGGCTAAGAGGGTTGCCCTCGGCTTAGCGCGCACCGGCTCCTACAGTGGTAACAGCAGCGGGGACTTCACCATAGCTTTCACGACGGGCAAGAAGACGGTTGACAAGCTTAGGGAGGAGGTCCCAGCCCAGATGAGCTCACTCAGCGGGGATAACTTCCTGAGCCTCGTCTACAGAGCGACCGTCGAGGCCACGGAGGAGGCGATCGTCAACGCCCTCTTCAAGGCTGAAACCATGGTGGGCAAGGAGGGGAACATCAGGCACGAGCTGCCCTATGACCAGTTCGCCGAGATATTCGAGAGGCACGGGCGAACCCTGAAAAGTTAGAGATAAGGGGTCGTATCCCCCCTTATTACTTCAGGCTCTCTTACAGTCGAAATGAACATAGAAAGGGTCCAAAAACTCCAAAAGGCATACAAATTATTCCATTAGTTTTTGATCCTTCATCATGTCAACAACTTTCTTATCTGTCTCGGCCGAGATTTCATTAAGAGGCTTGCTTCTTTAACTATCCAAAATACTCTATTAACTATTCTCTCAAGAGTATAGTATAATTCTCACGCGTGTAAAATCTGTTTAATAAGCAATTTGAGTTAATTATTTCCTGCTTTGCGTTTGTCTTAAATACTTGATTCATTTGATCGTTTTCTGAGGGTTCTTCTATTGAATGATTTCAGAAATTTAATAAAACCAAAAATCGTAGTCGAGCCCCCCGGGCCAAGAGTAAGGGAAATTTTCGAGTTGGGAGGGCTTCGATCCTACGAATACGCTCAACCCATCTTGGAGGATGCCCAAGGCATCTTCATAAAGGATCCAGATGGTAACATTTTCGTTGATTTCATCTCTGGCCGGTGTGTCACCAATATAGGATACAGCCACCCCAAGCTTGTGAAGGCTCTTCAGACTCAAGCATCTAAGGGGATCCATGGGCTTACAGAGCATCGTTTGAGACTGAGTGAAAAAATATCTGAGATAACTCCCGGAGATTTCTCTAAAAGGGTGTATTATGGCCAATCTGGATCTGCGATGAACGATCTGGGTATAAAGGCTGCGAGATGGGCGACAAAGCGGCCCTACATAGTAGCATTTGCGGGCGCCTATCACGGCGTTACGTATGGCGCCCTCTCTATATCCTCTTATAGACCATACATGATAAAGGGGTTCTATCCAAATCTACCCGGCATCTATCATATGCCCTATCCCTACTGCTATCGGTGTCCTTTCAAGAAGGAATACCCCGAATGCGATCTTGCATGCCTCTGGTATATTGAGGACTATGCCTTCAAGAGCTTCTTGCCACCAGAAGAAGTGGCGGCAGTCATATTCGAGCCGGTGGCTGGCGACGCTGGTTGGCACGTACCCCCTGACGATTGGCTACCAACTTTAAAAAAAATCTGTGATAATCACGGAATACTTCTGATCGCAGAAGAAGTGCAGACTGGGTTCGGACGGACGGGTAAATGGTTTGCGGTAGAACACTGGGGCGTAGTGCCTGACATGCTATTATTGGGTAAAGCAATCTCGTGTGGTGTCCCTAATGCAGCGAGTGTGTTAAAGGAGGAACTATGCACACAAAAGTCCACGGGCGAAGTATTACAGACAGGGCATACTTTTGGAGGCCATCCGCTGGGCTGTGTTGCAGGCTTGGTGAATATCGAGGTGATCAAGGAGGAGAAACTCATCGACAACTCCGCCAAGATGGGTGCCTACGTGAAGAAGCAGTTATCAGATATGATGAACGATCACGCGATTATAGGCGACGTCCGTGGTGTAGGCCTCCTAATAGGCGTAGAGGTCGTTAAAAATAAAGAGACGAAAGAACCCGGAGTAGAGGAAGCCGAGAAGATATGCAGGAGAGCATTTCAAAAGGGCCTGTATCTCGTAAACATGGGGGCTTTCGGAACCCGCGCATTGAGAGTGGCACCGCCTCTCATTATAAATAAGGAACAGGTTGATGCTTGTCTGAACATACTCGAGGGCGCTATCTCAGAAGTTGAGAAGGAAGTTTAACAACTTATCTTTTTTCTATAGCGTGAATGAAGAGGTTAGGCATTCAAGAGTTCCTAATTTTGGCATTGAACAGGCCAGATTGGGTTGGGCAGGCTTAAAGTCATCACCGACGTCTATGATGTTGGAGTGGACCACGCGCCCCTGTTCAAGGCGGAGATGTTGATAGGGCGGGACAAGAAAGTAGGTACGAATTGCCATATGACCAAGTTTGAGCTGATCTAGAGATATTGGCGAACAGTGGGTTGAGCAGACTTTTTTTCTCCCCCCTGAGAATATGATTAGGCCTGAAATTGATTAGTGTGATAAAAAATGAGGGGATCACCAGGCGCTCATGCCTTTGAGAACCGAGTCTGGGACCCTTCCCTTGGTGACATCCACTATAGACTCCTCAACGATGCCCAAGGCAGTCTCCAATTCGTCCTCGCCAATTGTGAGTGGTGGGGCTACCCTAAGCACGTTTCCGTGCCTCCCAAAAGAGATCATTACGAGGCCTTTCTCCCAAGCCCTCCAGGCGACTTTCATCGCCTCCTTGCGAGCTGGTACTTTCGTCTCGCGGTCCTTAACGAGGTCTACCCCGATGAGAAGCCCCCTACCCCTGACATCGCCAACCAAGTCGAATCGGTCCTTCATCTCTGTGAAACGCTTCATGGCAATCTCCCCCATGCGACAGGCTCGATCCACCAGATTGTCCCGTTCGATGACGTTGATCGTTGCTACCGCTGCGGCACAGACTACGGGATTCGCTTGGGTGGTGAAGAGGTGAGCGGGTACAGCCCACCTTTCCATAAACTCGCTCCTTGAGACGATGATTCCTAGGGGTAGCCCGGAGGCTACGGGTTTAGCGGAGATCACAGCGTCCGGTTCGATCCCCCAGTGTTCTATGGCGAACATCTTCCCCGTGCGCGCGAATCCGGTCTGCACCTCCTCATCCATGAACAAGATTCCATGCTCTTCGCACAGCCTCTTGATCTTTGACCAAAACTCCCTCGGCGGGATGACGACTCCAGCATCCCCCTGGATGGGTTCAAGGATAAATGCAGCGGTCTCGTCGGGGGGTATCAGCATCTCGAGAACGGTCTTGATATACTCGATGCATCTCATGTTGCAAGAGGGATACTCAAGCCCAAAGTAGCATCTGTAGCAGTCGGCATAGGGAACGTGGTAGACATCTGGAACGAGGGGGCCCAAACGCCTCTTCATGTTCAGACCCACACCTGAGAGGGTGAGGGCGCCATACGTGGTCCCATGATAAGAACCTAGGAAGGATAGTATCTTGGGCCTTCCAGTCGCCGCCCTCGCCAGTTTCATCGCTCCGTCATTCGCGTCGGAGCCGGAAAGGCTGAAGGAAACCCTCTTAGAAAATTTCCCAGGCGTTAAACATATCAGTTTCTCGGCGAGGGTGACTGGTAGCTCGTAGTATGAGTAGCCAAGGGTGTTGTGGATCAACCGGTGAGCCTGATCCTCGATGGCCTTGACGACCTCTGGATGGCAGTGGCCGATGTTGGTCACGGCAGCCCCCGAAAGAAAATCCAAATACTCATTCCCGTCGACATCCCATATTCTAGTGCCCTCAGCCTTCGAGACAACTAGTGGGTAGTATGCCATCCGGCAAGCCTGCGATATGACCCTCCGGTCCCTTTCTACGATCTCCTTACATTTGACTAGGGGTTTGGACATTTTCAGATACTTCCACATTTATGCTAACTGGTTAAAAATGATTTTCAATCTAGTTCATCTTACAATGCATTAGATGAACGATTGATTCTCCCTATACACGCCTGACGTCGAAGGGCGCGAGGACTTCTGCAAGGAGGCCGCCGCATCCGTCGTGCCGGCCACTCTCGACCTTCACCATCTTCACCCTGCCCGTGCATGCCCCCGCGAGGCGGCTCGCGTACATATTCATCACGGTGTCTGAGTTGGTGTACCCTACCATCTCCGTGCCGTAGAACATGTTATGCGCCGAGAAGGCGGGCTTCCTTCTCCCGAAGCTGACTAGGTATAGGAGTAAGACGAACGGGCTCATCGAATCATCGAGATGATATGGACTTTAGAGGAAGTAGCCCGGCGGCAGCACGGATTTCCCGCTCTCGGCCTTAAGAGCCTTGAGTTCCTTCTTCTGCTGGTTTAGGATCTCCCAGAACTTAGGGGGCATACCCGGCTCGGGCCTGTAGATCTCCTCCATCCTAGCGATCTTCTCCAGGTACTTGTCGACCCTGATCGAGAACTGAAGGTCGTAATCCTCCAGGCTGTATTCTTTGTCAAAGACCTGCCTGAACAGTCTCCTCAGGTCCTCGTGCTCGGGGATGAATCCGATGGGCGTCTTGATGGCGTCGTATTCGCCATGAACTCGTCCCTCGGCCCAGATGACCCAGACCTTCTTGTCCACCTTCTCGTTGGTGTACTTGCCCTCATATTTGAGGAAGTAGTTGGTTGCGAATACCCTAGGGCAGTTCTTGAGCCTTTCCCCGAACTTGAAGTGGTTGGCGATGTATGTACCCAGGGGTACCACGACGAAGTCCATGTTCGCCATGGGATCCGAGTTCCTAACTCCCTCCTTTCCGATGGTCGCCGATGTGCTCTCGGACTCTACTGTTGCCCCCAGGTAGACCCCGTGCCCCCAGCTGAGGGCCTCGCAGATGGGGGTGTTTGTGTCGGAGTCTCTGCCCCCGTAGAAGATGCCCTGAACGATTACCCCCTCAGGGTCGTTGACCATGGGATCGGCGTTCTCAAGCTCGCTTATCCGCATCGTGTACCTTGCGTTGCTGTGGGCGAAGGGGATCTCGTTGCCCTTGTCGTCCATTTTCCCCTCCCACCAATCGCCGGAGAAGTTGAACCCCCTCTTCGGGACCTCGATGTCGCCCATGCCCTGCCAGTAGGGGACTCCGTCGGCGATGAGCACGTTGGAGAAGACGAGCTCCCTCGGCGTTGTCAGGGCCTCGTAGATTAGGGGGTCGTCGACGGGGTTGACATCCTTGATTATGCCGAAGATGCCCGACTCGATGTTCACTGCCCTGGCGTTCCCCTCTCCGTCCATCTTGATGTAGGAGATGTCGTCGCCGACTATTGTCTGCCCCGGGATCATGGCTGTGCTCGTCTTTCCGCAGGCGCTGGGGTATGCGCCGGTGAAGTACGAGACCCTGTCCTTCCACGGGGGGTGGATCCCCATGATTAGCATGTGCTCGGAGAGCCAGTCCTCGTGGTTCGCCCTGTAGATGGCGAGGCGGAGGGCGAGCTTCTTCAGCCCGAGGCTGTTCCCGGCGTACTGGTTGTTCACCGAGTACACCTTGCCGTCCACGATGTCGATGTATATCCTGCGCTTGTCGATGTTCTTGGTGCACTTCCTCTCGTCGAGCTCCCCGGCGGAGTGGACGAAGGTGAAGAAGCCCGGTGACCCCCCGAGCCTCTTGAACTGCTCATAGCCCGTCCTGTAGAGGAGGTCCTCGCTGTGGGCAACGTATGCGGAGTCGGTGACCTGGAGGGCGCTTATTGAGAAGCGGGAGTTCGTCGGGCCGAGGCTGAAGAACCTCACAAGGCACTCTTTCCCCCTCATGGCCCCGTCGAGGAGGCCGAGCACCTCCTTGAGGCCGGCCTCGCGCTCGATCGAGTTTATGCCCCTGCTGAGCCTCTGGCCCTCGGGCAGGAGAACGGCGGTCTCGCCCTTTGATCTCGCCAGGTCGTTGATCCCGTCGAAGTGGATTGTGTGGCCGTTGAGCAGCAGCTTGCTCTCCTCGCCGTTGTCGAGGGAGAGCTGTCGAACGTACTCTATCTCCTTAGGATCGTCTGTAATTACTGTCACCTTTGCTGGCTTACAGAGGGCCGTGAACTTCTCGACGAGTTCGATCACATGTGGATTTTTTAAGGCCCTAAGCTTGACGAGGCTCCCCCGATCTAGAAGGCTCCCTTTTGAGGATGGCACTTTCACGCCTCCACGTGAAACCATTCGCAATCTATATAGGAATACCGGTGCTGCAGAGATAAACAATTACAAGAAAAGAAACCTTACATCGGCTAGCCAGGGGAGAGCCATTCATCGACCGAGGGTATTGTTTTTGGGCCGTGCATCAGTATCAGGTCATAACCCTTTAACCGATCTCGAATAAGATTGATCAAAAAACTAGAACAGGAATATGGAACATCTGTTCCTAATCGTTTCATCGCGTCCCTTTAGTCGTCTGCGCCAGACTGTATACCATGGAGCAAGAGCAGAGCTACGTTGTTTCTGGTGCACCGGAGATCGACATAGAGGAGAGGGTGCGCCTCATCGTGGAGCTGTGGGGGGAGGGGGAGGCGCTTGACGAGGAGAGAATCATGAAGGTAGCCGGAAATCTTTACGGTACAAAACCAGAGGCAGTCAGGAACGCGATAATCTCGAACCTCAGGAAGGGGATCATCAGGGGTAAGTTCTACATCGCTGGAGCTCGGCAGTTAAGGCCCCGCATGTGAGCTCGTTAGAGCGTGCGCTAACGGCCCATCCTGAGGCCCCCTCCAGCGTGGCAAACCACATTAGCGGTTTCGTTGAAGGCCGACCGCAACTTCATTTTATTGTTTTTGGTTAACTACCTCGCCGTTTACCAAAACCATTTCAACCGCGGACCTTACCTTCAAAGGCATATCTGACAGGATAACTAGATCAGCGTCTTTGCCAAGTTCTATGCTACCAAGTCTTTCGCCAATCCCTATAGCCTGGGCTGGATTGACGGTAATGGCTTTGAGGGCCTCAGTAGGCTCCATACCATTCTTGACCGCAGCCACTGCAGAGAGACGAAGGTATTTCTCGGGGATAACGGGGTGATCAGTCATTATCGAAGTCATGACCCCTCTCGAGGCTAGGATGCCCGGGGCCTTATCAGAGACATACTTCAGCCCAGATGATTTTCTCGCCATCATCATGGGGCCGTATATTACTGGTATCTTCGACTCGGCTACCCTCTCTGCGACGAGCTCTGAGCCGAAACCGTGATCCATCGTCGCCCTGATTTTAAACTCGTCAACTATCCTGATTACGGAGAAGATCTCATCGGGCATGTTCGAGGTATGTATGTGGGCTGGCACCGTCCCCTTCAGCAGCTCAGATAGAGTCTTCAACATCAACGTCTCCTCGCCATCAAGCTTCTCAGGGTCGAGCCTACCCTCCATGTACTCCCTGGCCCTTAAGAGAGCCGCCCTCACGAGGGCCACCGTCTAAGCCGTTTGAAAATTACTCATCGGATTTTGGAAACGATAAATCTTCTTTTCTGTCGCTGCAGCAATCGGTATAATCGAAAGTTAATAATAATCACAATGCACTGGAGAGGCAGGTGATGTCCCTGCCCAACGTGATTTTGATCATGCTCGACAGCCTAAGGAGCGACCACGTCGGGTGCCACGGCAATAGCTGGATCAGGACCCCGAACATGGACGCCCTCGCCGGCGAGGGCGTGAGGTTCACGAACGCCCACCCTGAGGCGCTCCCCACGATCCCAGTGAGGAGGGCGATGCACACTGGGATGAGGACATTTCCCTGCAGGGGCTACAGGCCCGCGAAGGGGGACACCGTACTGATACCGGGCTGGCAGCCGATACCCGAGGAGCAGGTGACGATGGCGGAGGTCTTCCGCCACCACGGGTACAAGACCGCCCTCTTCGCCTCGACCCCCCACATTTTCAAGCCATCGATGAACTTCCACAGGGGATTCAAGACCTGGGAGTGGATCAGAGGGCAGGAGGCCGATCGGTATAGGGTGCCGCTGGAGGGAAACGTTGAAGACGTGGCGAACCTACCATGCGATCTGGCATACGGGTGCGTGGGGCACACCCTAAACTACTGCCTCGCGAACATGAGGGGCTGGCGAGCCGAGGAGGACTGGTTCCCATCCAGAACCTTCGGGAAGGCGGTTCAATGGCTTGATGAATATGGTAGGAACGGGCCATTCCTGCTGGTTGTTGACGAGTTCGACCCCCATGAGCCATGGAACGCGCCCAGCGACCTTCTTAAGCTCTACTTTAACACTGAATCCTATCGCGGAAGGAGGGTGATCAACACACGCACTGGCCCGTACGAATTTCAGGAGGGCGAGCTGGAGTACGCTCGTGCCCAGTACGCCGGGGAGGTGACTCTCTGCGACAAGTACGTTGGCGTTTTGCTCGAGAGGGCAAAGGAGCTAGGCTTCTGGGACGAAACTATCGTGATGCTGGTCTCGGACCACGGGCACAACCTCATGGAGCACGGAGTGATCCACAAGATGCCTGACCACATGTACCCGGAGCTGATGAACCCGGTGTACATAATACGCAGCCCAGACGGGTCGCTCGGTGGCTCGGAGTGCGACGCATATGTGGCCCACCACGACATTCCAGTCACCCTCATGAGGATGGCGGGCATCGAGCCACCGTCGTCCTTGGACGGAAAGGACGTCTGGGCCTGGGCGACGGGCGACGAGACCCTGACGCGGGAGTACGCCACCTGCATCTTCTACCCATGGCTTTGGTGTCAGGACCAGGATTACGCTTACATGACCCGGATAGGAGGCGATGAGGAGAAGCTCTACGACCTGAGGCGCGACCCAGAGCAGATGGTGAACATCGCAGACGACGGGCATGCAGCCCGCGGCACGATGAGGGAACGGCTCTGGGAGGAGATGGGGGGAGACCCACCCCTTTATGAGGTCATGAGGGAGGGACACGAATGGTACGAGTACCCCGACATGTACGACCCGACATCCCCGCGGGGATAAGGGTAATTTATCTCCTTCATCTTTTTTCATTTTAGAATGTTACAAGAATATTTGTTATCAATACACGGATAGTTTTTCGTGCCTCAGAGGCAATTTCATGATCGGATGTGGTGGTACAAGCTGGGTGGAGTAAGGAGGTCGCCAATTGAACTGGAAAGCATTGTTGAAAGATGACCTCCTGGATTGGCTGCTGAGCGGTGATCCCTGGGCAGTTTATCGCACGTTAATCGATCTTCTGGAAAGAGGTGAGGGCGATGATAGGGTCTTGGCAGCCAGGTTGTCGATCGCCGAGCACCCTCTCATAAAGAAAATCTTTGAGGGGATAAACCAAAATGGCTATTGGGGTAGCCCAAAGGACATTCACACCTGGTGGCCGAGGAAAGACACGACATTCTGGCTGCTCCCGATTTTGGCAGACTTCGGCTTCACCATAGAGGACAAGAGAATCGCGAGGGCGTGTGAGTACGTGCTCGGCACCCAACTGCCGTCGGGTGGATTCGGGTGGTCTCCTCCAACGTGGTCGGGTGACTGCCATAGCTCGATTATAATCGAATCGTTGGTGAAGCTGGGACTCCTCCGAGACCCTAGGATACAGAGGGCCTATGAATGGCTCATCAAGAGGCAGCGAATCGACGGGGGATTCTGGTGTAAGGACACCGCCCGGATCGGCGGTCCGAGGGAGAAGGAGCCGAGCTGCGCCATGGCGACGATGTTCGTGCTCGGGGCGCTGGCCCAGAACCCCGACCTTCGAGATTCGGAGGTCGCCGTGAGGGGAGTCGATTTCATGTTCGAGTGCCATGAGAACAGGCGCAGGATAAGATACGCCGGCCACGACAGCCAGATAGGGAGAGACTGGGAGAAGCTGAAGTACCCGTTCACGGACTACAAAATCCTGAAGTTTCTGGATGCCCTGTCCCAGTTTGAATGCGCGAAGCAGAGGCTCAGGGGTTCGGAGATGGTCGAACTGCTCCTTTCGAAGGCCGACGGCGACGGGAGGTTCACGCCAGAATCGATCCACAAGACCTGGTCGGATTTCGACTTCGGACAAAAGGAGGAACCTTCGAGGTGGATCACGCTAATAAGCCTGCGAATAGTCAAGAGGGTGTACGAATAAAAATCGTGAATTTGAACGCGATGGATCTTCAATCATGCTGCTGCAGCCCGAAGAACAAACAAAAAAGGACCAAAAAGCTCCCAAAGACCTTGTGAAAGGCAATTTTGGGGCGTAAAAACCGCGATGATAAATAATATCGTTTTAAATCCATAAGTTTTAAGTTAATTCTATAATTTAAGAAATTTAGTATGATGAACAAGCATACCATCACGTGCAGTAATTGTGGTAATGAGATCCTGTTATTTGAAGGGGAAAAATTGGCAGAGAATTCTAAATGTCTTTCATGTGGTAGACCGCTTCCGATCCCAAAAGAGCACGCAGTATCATTGTTTAAAAGAACAAGAGCGCAATAGATAGAGTTTAATGGGACAAATATAGTTGAAAGACAGGATAAGTGTTTTTTAAACTGAAATTCAAGAAAAAATGATGAAAAGGAGGCCTATTTTCTCCACTTCTTTCCGATGGGGTAGATGTCCCAGGGCAGGTTCTCGTAGTGGAGGGTGCTCAGGTCCGCCGGCGTAGTGCCAGGCGGGTCGACTGGGTAGTCCACCGCCGACCAAGTGTCCCAGTACGCCTTGTGGTGGACCCTGCTCTTGATCTCGACGATGTCGAAGCTGTCAACGTCGAGCCCTATCGCCTTCAACGGGTCTGCGCTCATCGGAGCCCTCAGCCTCTCGGAGATCACCACGTGCCTGTTGCCGCCGAGGTCCAGTGAGGCCACAAGGTTGTCGTGCTCGACGGCGCCCCTGTCCATCGGGCCCGTCTCCACCCAGTCCGCTGGGCCAAGCCACTCGATTTTACCCGTGACCGTCACTGGTTCCCCGGAGATCTTGTGCACCCAACCTCCTATTGTAACAGTCACCGTGTCCCCGACCTTGTGCTCCTGCTCGAGCTTGTACAGAACCTTTGGGTCCGCGACGCTGGTAGAGCACCAGTTCCTCGCCCCCTGCAGCAGCAGCTGCCTCAGGACGTGGGTCCCGTCTCCAAGCCTGTCGTCATGGTAGGCAATTACCACGGGCCTCGTCCCCTCCCCGACCATCCTTATGATGTTAGCGACGCCTTCCCTCGCCTTCGGCAGAGGCTTAGTCAGGGCCGCCCTCAGGCTCCACACCAGGTCTGAGATGTCCTGGGCGCACTTCTCTGCCAGCTCATGGTCGTCGTTGGTCACCACGAACACCGAGACACCGGCATCTGGCACGTCGGCGTAGGCGAAGCCCGGGGCCACGGAGGCGCAGTAGACCCCCCTTCCCTCCCACTCCCTGCACCGGTCGTAGACAGCCTTCATCGGGTGGAACTCTGACGCCTGGTAGACGCTTGCGCAGATTACGCCCGGTCTCCTCACCGCCATCGCGGGCTTGAATTCCCCCTGAATCGTCGCGATCATACACCTGGCGGCGGTCCTCCCGATCTCGTGGCTGTCCAGATGGGGGTAGGTCTTTAGAATGAAGACCCCGTCGGCAGCGTTCGCGAGCTCAACGTCCTCGCAGGCGTGGAGGTCAAGGGTCACCATTATCGGGATCCTTCCGACTGACTTCCTGACCAGGCGGCAGAGCTCAGCCTCCGGCCTCGGAACGTTCATAACGGCCATCGCCCCGTGCAGAGCCAAGAGCACCCCGTCAAGGTCTCCCGCCTTCTCAATGCCGTCGACGATTCGGCCGGCGATGACGTCGAAGGCCTCGGTCGTCAGCCAGCTCCCCATCCCCACCGTTTTGGGGCCCATGGTCCTGAGGACCCCGACCAGCTCCACATCCTCCTCAGATGCTGCCTCCTTATACCCCGTGATGTAGGAATTACCCTCGCCCTCGGTGTTCAAAGCGTCGGTGCCATACCTTATACCTCCGGCCTCCCAGGCCTCGAGGGTAGATATGTTGGGACAGAAGGTGCATGTCTCATGAGAGAAGCTCGCTACAGCAATCCTCAATCAATAAACCCCATTAATTGTTCGCCTCTGTTTTAAAAATTATACAGACACTGGCATTGTAACAGGCATGGGTTCAGGTGGCTGGTCGCGGTCCACTGGGTTGCCAGAGTCCTTGGGCGCACCACTTCTGCGAGTAAATTCCAAGAGGATGACCAACCCGATGCCGAGCATGAACATTATGATGCCAATCAGGTGCAGGTTCCACGTGAAACGTTCTCCTGGCAGGTTATGAAATGCATGCCGCCCTTCTCTGGAAGCAATCGCGCCATGCATGAGATTCACTATTATCGAGGCCACCCTATTGATTGTGCCTTTTGAGCCGATCGAGTTTGCAGAAATAGATTGCATCACGGCTCTGAAGAAGTTGTTAACCCTGAATGCCGAAGCACCTAAACTCATAGACTCAATTACCGTTCTTTCAAATGTCCTGAACATTATGGGCAGAGGCGGCGGCAATATTGGGGGCTTAGAGAACTTGCTTGCTATTGTTATCGGCGACAACAGTATACGCAGAAGGGTGTCTGTCATGATGGTTTTCCCGACATTTGTGTAATGAAGGACGAGCTGGTATGGGAAACGTGTAGCCGTCCAATCCCTGATCGACCCGGTGAAGGACTCCAGATTCTGGTAAACGGCCCTCACATTGATAAAGTTCCTTACAGCGTCGGCGAAGATCCCAAGAGACTGCGCCACCGATTTGAGGAACATTCTGCCGGACTGGGCAAAAACCTCGGTGAAGAAGGTCTGAGATAGGGTTCTGAAGGCGGATAATTGTCTAAGTGGCAGACTCATTAATTGTAGAGGGAGATGGGGTAGTCTATTGGCGGTCCACTGCCTCAGGGATTGAGACAGGATAGAGAGAGGTTCGGATACCGGTCTTGAGGCCATCCATGCTCTGACCGTTTGGACCATGAGGCTGAGCTCAGAAGAGAGGAGACGCATGGCACCCCATGTCCTGAGAGCTTCGGGATTGATGGCGATGGCGTTCGAGACGGACCTTGCAGAGGCAAACGATCTGACGGCCCGAGCAAGAATGCTGAGAGACTGCCCGACCGCCTTCAGGATCGAGCTGGCCGATTGGGCCAAGGCAGATATGGGAAGGGGCTCGCCGACTACCCTTGTCGAGACCCAACTTCTGGCAGATTTGATGAGCAGATCTAGATTCTGGGGGGCAGCCCTCAAAGCCATCCACGCCCTAACAGATTCGAATAGGGATAGGAACGGTTGAGATACCAGCCTATTGGACAGCAACGTCCGTACGGATTGATCTAAGAACCTCATCTGCTGTGATGGGAACCTGTAGAAGGCAAAACCTCGGAAGGTCTGTGTCAGAAGATGAAGGTGCTGAGCCATGGATCGCGTGGCCATCCAAACCCTC
>CAZPMB010000051.1:0-14773 GCA_964587735.1 uncultured Candidatus Bathyarchaeia archaeon
GAAAGGACACTCCCCCGCCCTTCGGGGGCAACATCGTGAGGGACGAGCGAGGGGAGCCGACGGGGATTCTGCAGGAGGCCCCCGCCATGAACATCGTGAGGAACCACATCCCTCCGGTTGGCTTCGAGGAAACATGCGAGGCGATAAGGCTAGCCTCTAGGACCTTCAGCGAGGCTGGGCTGACCAGCGTCATCGAGGCCGGAATCGAGCCCATGGCGATGAGGGCGTACCAGAAGGTCGCCAATGAAGGGGAGTTGAAGGTACGAGTGAATATGATGCTGGCTGGGAGAATATCCGGGGAGACCGTGTCGGAGAGCCTTAGGCGCATAGGAGAGTTCCCGTTGGCAACCGGCTACGGTAACAGCCTCCTGAGGTTCCTCGGGCTCAAGCTCCTCATCGACGGCGGCATCGGCGGGCGGACTGCGTTGATGCGGGAGCCCTATGAGGGTGAGCCCGAGAACTGCGGCATCCTAACGATGTCCGAGGACGAGCTTCAGAGGCTGCTAGACGCCGGGAACCAGGCAGGGATGACCGTTGGAGTCCATTGCGCCGGTGGGAAGGCGATGGACATTGTGCTCAAGGCATTCGAGCGTACAGACAGGAAAAGGCCCATAAAGGGGAGGAGGTTCGCCCTCATACACGCCTATCAGCCGAGCGAGGAGAACTTCGAGCAGTGCCGACGCCTCGGGGTTGTCGTCGCCTCCCAGCCCAGCTTCCTCTACTACCTTGGGGACAGCTATCAGGAAAATGTGGGGGACGAGCGCTCGAAGTGGCTCAAGCCCCACAGGGCCTGGATAGACAATGGCATAGTCGTGGCATCGGGCACAGATTCGCCCGTGACGCCCCACCTGCCCTTTCCCAGCCTGTGGGCCTCCATCGCCCGCAGGACCGAGGTGAGGGGAACGCGGATGGGGACGAAGCAGAGGATAAACAGGGAGGAGGCCATCAGGCTTTACACCATAAATGGGGCCTACCACACCTTCGAAGAGGACGTTAAGGGAAGCATAGAGCCTGGGAAGCTCGCCGACATGGTGGTCATCGACAGGAACATACTCACATGCCCGGAAGACGAAATAAAAGACACAAAGGTCCTAAGGACAATACTCGGCGGCGAGACGGTCTACGAGGTCTAATCCGCTATACCTTCATTTGTCAACACACGGACGTAACGGGTGCCCTGAATTAATCTTTGGCTGTTTCTTCACATCTTATCCAGAGACCCGGCATTTAGGCAAAACGCTGCCCTTGGGGTCAAGTGCCCAAGCTGAACCCATGATAGCGACGCGCTAGGAATAGGAGGTTGTTGATGAAGAAAAGCAGGCGGTTGGAGAATTCAGATCTTCCTAGCGGTGGTCCTTCGGATCGTCGGGCGTCTTCACGGGCGTGACGACGAGGCTGCCGTCCCTGACCGCCCATGTCCTCAGGCCGGCGTACTCAATTCCGTTTTCCTCGAGGAGCCTCTCAGCGATGCCCTCCTTTCCCTCAGGCACGTACATGAAGAACTTCTTGGTCCGCCTGCCTATGCCCGCCGCCTCGGACATCAGCCTCCACTTTGGGACCTGCGCCTCACCAACGGTTTCATCTGTCTCGACCTCCCCGATCTCCTGGATGTCTGTGTTCGCCATAGTCACGACTATGCTGGGGTATACATAGCCTATGGGACCTGCGATACCCCTGATCTTCTTGTCTTCATCGTTTGTTATCGTGACGTAATCTGGGCCCCAGTCCTTCTGGTCGACGAAGGGGAACCTGGTTGCCGCTACTATGCGAATAACCCTGTTCTTGAGCTCCTCCTTTGACCTGGCATCCATCGCCTTACAGCCCCAGCTCGTCGCTCACCGCCTGCATGGAGGACAAGCCCAGGGCGAGGAACTCCTCGAATCCGAGCCCAAGCTCCTCGCAGCGCATGATGTTCTCCCTGTTAACCCCTCGGGCGAAGCTGTTGTCCTTGAACTTCTTCGTAAGGCTCTTTACCTTCACCTGGGCCAGCTTCCTGTCGGGCATCATGAAGCCCGTCGCCACTACGAGCCCTGACAGGCCATCGGCTGCGAAAAGGGCGATGTCCATGGCGCTCTTCGCCTCAACGCCGGTCAATGAGTTGTGGGCCTTGATGGCGTGGAGCCCCCCCTCTGGCAGGGCGTCCACCACCATCTCCGCCGAGACGAGGCCGTGCCTATTCCAATCGCCGCCTACCTCCTCGTAGTCGATGTCGTGGAGCATCCCGACCGCCTCCCAGAGCCCTGCGTCCTCACCAAGCCTCACGGCAACGCCTCGCATGATGGCGCTGACCGCGATCATGTGCTTCACGAGCCCGTCGTTCTTCACGTATTGCCTCACTCGTTCAAGCGATTCGTCCCTGGATATCATACACAACCACTCTGGGATTGTTTCGTTTAAGGGTTAGGGCTCGTATAACTTTTAATAGGGCCTTTAGACCTTCTCTATGAACTCCAGAAGGCACTTTGATGAAGCCTGAAACCGTCGACAGGTCGGCTTCGATCTTCAGCTACGGTTTGCTGGTAATGACCCTGACCCACACCCTCACCCACGCCTTTGGCCAGATGCACACTACCCTCTTCCCGGTGCTAAAGGACGAGTTCGGCCTCTCTTATCAGCAGCTCGGCGTGATTGCCGCCATACCTCCCCTGTGCCAGTCCCTGCTCTCGATCCCTACCGGTTTACTATCTGACAGGTTCGGGTCGAAGAAGATGATAATCGTGAGCATGGTCGTGGCCTGCGCTGGGAGCCTCCTCGCTGGCGTCGCTCGAGACCCGCTTATGTTCATCGTGGCGGTAAGCCTCCTATACATCAACACGACGATCTACCACCCCGCCTCATACAGCTTCACCACGCGGCTCTTTCAGCCGAGGGACAGGTCCAAGGCACTCGGCATCCACGGGGCCGGAGGAACGTTTGGAATGTCGATCGGACCCCTTTCCCTGGCCATGCTGATGGGCTACTTCGCATTCGGGTGGAGGCAGGTATACCTCTTCTGGTTTGTGCCCCTCCTCGTTGGGATTGTAACCGTCTTCCTCATAAGGTCGGAGCCATCCGAGGACGCAGAGGCGAAGATCGACAAATCGAAGAACCAGACTCAAGCCACCAAGCTCCTCACCGCAAGCCTGGCGTTCTTCCTAGTGTTCAGCGGCATACGGATGGTCGGGAGCGGAATGATCACCTCCTTTATGTCCGTGTACCTCGTTGGCACAAAGGGGCTTAGTCAGACGTTCGCCAGCCTCGTAATCGGGAGCAGCTCCCTTATGGGAATATTCGCCGCGCCTTTGGGCGGGTTCCTAACGGCCCGATTTGGCGAGAAGAGGTGGATGATGGCGATGTTCGCCCTCTCCTACCTCAGCTTCGGCCTCGCCTTTGCATTACCTGGGACAGCACCCTTCGTGGCTCTGTATCTGGCTTACGGGTTCTTCGGCTTCCTGAGCATGGCTGCCAACTCCGCTCTAATGGCCCAGCTCTCCCCCAGTAGGCAAAGGGGACTTGGGTACGCGCTTTTCTTCCTCCCCGGCAGCGTAATGGGGGCCGTCGCCCCGATGATAGCGGCGTACATAGCGGACGCCTTCGGACTTCTGAGCATCTTCATGGTGTCTCTGGCCGTGTATGTCGTCGGCCTATTTGTGCTCCATTTCGGCGTGAAAGTCGACTAATCAATATGAGCCCGTTTTACAAAAATAAGTGCTCATTACTGACTAGTGAGCCGACGGATGTCTATTGTCACGGCCTTAACTCAGCCGCTACGTATAGATCCCAACGCTTCATCCACTCCTCGTCTCCCTGAAACTCGATTCGGCGTTGCGGCTCTATCTCGATCCACCTCCCCGATCGCAGCCCCTTACTCGTGAGATCGTCGAAGTAGAAGTAGGGCTGTTCAAAGTAGGGATCGGAAATGTTCAACTCGTTTAGGTGTACTAGAACCATATTATGAGCTGAATGATCGTTCTTAGAATCGAAGTAGCCAACGGCTACATCTATGCCAACCGCCTTGAATAGGGCGGCCGCTAGGGTTGAGTAGTCATCGCAGTCTCCGGATCCGATGCTCAAGGTCTCAACGGGCGAACGATAGACATTGCCAACCTCAAAATTGTATGTTACGTGATCAACAATGAAGTCGAGTATCTTCTCAATCTTCTCAGATGGTGTGTCCATCTCCCCGATGTTCATGCCCGACAAAGCCGTTAGCAAAAAATCTAGGGCAACCTCATAGCTGTGTTTACCCGTTATCTCGAGGAAATCTTGCTCTTGTTCCGGCCATGTCGGGTATCCGAGATCGTGTTTCGCCAGCTTAACCGAGAAATCCACCATGTTTTTCGCGAGTCTGGAGATCCTTGTGCCATCGAGACCCCTATCGTATCTCACGAGGTCATAGAAAGACGTCAGGTTGCTTTCGATTCTCAGATCCTGCTCGAACTCGTAGGCGTATTGGAGGGCACCATAATCTCCACTGAGCGACCCGTAATCCTTCTGAAGGGAGCTGTAATTGTATTGCAGCAAGAGATAAACGCCCTCGAGATATGAGTAACTGTTCTGGAGGACGCCATAATTACCCTGCAGAGAGCCATAGTCGGCCTCAAGCGATTCGTATCTAGTCATGAGATCCTCGTACGTGGACCGGAGGTTATCGTTCTCGACGTTCTTTCCTTCTACAACGGTGTTTAGCGAGAGGATCTCTGCCTCAAGTTGCAGTTTTTCGTTGTACAGGTAGCCCGACGATCCTAGGCTGGCGATGAGGAGAATTATGAGAATTGCGCTTTTGTAACTCATGAAATACACTACGTCGATCCGAGTTAAATATGTATAATCTAGTCCTAACTGGACCAACCGCGTTGCCTTGGCTGAGAAAATTGCCTAAGATGCGTACGCAAGATTCGCCATGGTGGTTGGGTCTCAATTAAGACGCTTCTTCCTCGACTATTTCTAGCTGTTTACGGGTAGGCATTGCTCTTCCAGAGGAGTTTGAGCAGTGCAATGAGCTGTTCATCCCTCCACCTCTCCAACTCGTCCAAGGACTTCTCCCCGACCATCCCCCTAACGCCCTGTATAGCCTTCTCCACCGCCGACTCCGGCGTAACGGTCCACTTTGCCATCGTCTCCATCCACGCCGACTTCTTTGGGCCTATGTGGCGCATCAGGTACTCGATGCCGCCGGGGCCGCCACCCAGGTTATAGGTCATGTACGGCCCCATGATGGCCCAACGGATCCCTGGCCCAGCCCTCACAGCCCTGTCCACGTCCTCCACCGAGGCCACGCCTTTGTCGACAAGGTCGAGGGCCTCCCTCCATAGGGCAGCCGACAGCCTGTTCGCGATGAACCCCGGCACCTCCTTCCTGAGCACCACGGGGACTTTACCAACGTCCTCCATGAGAGCATAGGCCCTCTCCACAGTCCGCGTGGAGGTGAGCTCCCCTGGCGATAGCTCCACAAGCGGCACTAGGTAGACCGGGTTCCAAGGATGCGCGACGACGCACCTCTCGGGGTGTAACGCAGCCGCCTTCTGGATCTCCGTCATCAAAAGACCAGAGGTGCTGCTTGCAATGATGGTTTCCTCTCTAGCGGCTTGGTCTATCTCGGCGAAGACGCGTTTCTTCGCCTCGTAGCTCTCGAAGACGGACTCGATTACAAAGTCAGCGCCGCCAACCGCCTTGGAGAGATCCGTCGTCGTCTCGATCCCTCTTAGAGCCTTATCAACGCTATGCCCGAAGCCGGAATCTGAGAGAAAGCGTACGTGCTTCTTCACCCTTGCCAGCGCCTTTTTCAAGATGTCTGTCGTCAAGTCCTGCATGACAACCCTGTATCCCTTCGTAGCGAACAGAGCAGCCCATCCCTGGCCTACGAGACCGGATCCGACTAAGGCCACTTTCTCGATGTCCGTGATCATCTCTATCAAGTAAACAGAACTGATGATCTTTTTGAATTTTCCATACGGGCTATGCCATTGCTCGAATCACAGGGCGTTCAGAACGGGTGCCCGTAAGCTTTATGGTCTGGGCCACTGTTCTCGCCATTTAGAAAGCTCTGTTCGTTTCAGGGCTTGTTAAAGGATTGAAGAACTTCGACCACATTAACCAGGTGAACGAGCTTCAACATGCCATTTGCATGCATGCAACACGGAAGATATTCAACTTGGAAGTAGGTTATTTTAGGTCGCCATCTGATAATCAGATTTCTTAAATTTATTGATGTAATCACCCAAGGTGTAATCTTTCATGTACTCATACTTCTTACCTAGTTTTGATGAGAAGTTCTCTAGAATCAGGTCCTCTATGATTTGATGCCCTGTTCCGAGGATGCCCTGCATGGCCGCCCTGAACTGCTGGCTTTTTTCTGGTACTTCATCCAATTTTAACGAGTGAACCCTCTCCAGCGTTCTTATTATCGTCGCAGCCGATTTACCACCAAAAACATCGACCAATGTATCTCTTATTGTGTCCTGAAACACATCATCGAAGTTTAGACCACATACGTGTTTCTGTTTGCCTGTTTCAGGCAATGCAGTCGAGTTAACGGGGGGCATTTGGACATCCCTCTTAGATCGGGTTATGATACTTGATTAGGCTCTCCAGCTCCTTTACCCTGGTCTCTATGAACTCCTCAACCTTCTTCTCACTGTACTTCTCCTCCTCCCTCTGCCTTCTGAGCAGTTCCTCTATGGTCTTGAAAAGGTGGTCCATGCCGACAGGCTTCAGAAGATAGCCGTCTGCGCCTTCGTTTACCGCGTTGATAGCGTTCTGCAATGAGGGGAATCCAGTGATGATTATCTTTTTCATCCTCGGGGCGACCTCTCGGAGGATGGTCAACAGGCTCGTCCCCTGCATGTCAGAGAGCTTGATGTCGATCAGAGCGACGTTATAGAACCGCTCCCTAGACTTCTCGATCGCTTCCTTCCCGTTTTCAGCGGTGTCAACCTCGTATCCGTTGTTCTCGAGGTTCACCTTAAACACGGATCTTATGTTTTTATCGTCGTCAATAACAAGGATTCTAGGTTGCTTCACCATCTCGAATCCACCATAAAGAGCAATTTCACTCAGAGTCTCGAGTGATAGTTTTTACTTTCATATAAAGGAATTATGAACTGAAAATATTTGCCCCAGATATAGAGGAATTCAATTTTAAAATGATGTCGAGATCACTAATAAACTATTCCTTCTTTATCATATTTAACTAAATACATCTTACATAATTGATTTTCTTCATTTCATTAATAATGGGTAATTCTAGAGTGTCCGTTCTCGGAATAATTTATGATATGTTACCAAAAACGGGAGAGTTATCGGCCTAGCCTTTTACGTAGAGGATCTCTCCGCCGACCAAGGTCATGTATATTGGTACGTCCTTGATCCCCTCAGATGGGATCTCTGTCAGGTCTCTATCCAAGATTGTTATGTCAGCGAGCTTGCCTGGCTCAACGCTACCCTTGACCCCCTCCTCGAAGGATGCGTACGCCGCATCCAGCGTGAAGCCCTTCACAGCCTCGACGAGGCTGATGCGGCTCGCCTTGACCGGATGGTTCACCGCCGACCAGATGCCGTACATGGGGTTAAAGGGCATACAGTCCGAGCCAAAGGCTAGATGAATTCCCTCGTCGATGAGCAGCCTGTAGGGGTTGTTTTTCCTTAGGCGCTTCGGGCCGAGGCGGGCTTCGTAGAGGCCGTCTGCACCACTCCACTCGCCGACGAAGTTGGGCTGCATCGAAGGGACGATGCCCAGCTGCTTTATTCGCTCAATCTGTGTCGTTGTGAGGACCTCGCAGTGCTCGATGCGGTGACGGTGGTCCTTCTTGGGCGAGCCCTTTATCGCCTCCTCAACGGCGTTGATGGCGAGCTCTATGCCGTAGTCACCGATGGCGTGGATGGCGGCCTGGGATCCTTGGATGTGTACAGACCTAACCTTCGCCGCGAGATCCCCCGGGGCCATCATCAGCAGCCCCTTTGTGGAGCGGTCGTCCTCGTAGGGCTCGTAGAGGGCGGCCGTCCTCGCCCCAAGGGAGCCGTCGATGAGCATCTTGGCCGACCCCAGCCTGACCATCTCGTTGCCGAAGCCCGTGTGGAAGCCGAGGGCGGCCACGGCCTCGTTGATCGCCGCCATCCACATCAGGTAAGCCCTCACTTTAAGAGTGCCTCGTTCCAAAGCGGTTAGATAGGCACGCATCCCGAAGGCGTCCAACCCGGCCTCGTGCACGCCCGTGCAGCCGAGGCTCAGTGCGAGTTCGCAGGCCTTCTCTAGCCCCCTCTGGGCCATCCCATCGGTGACGGGCGGCTCAAACCTCTCGACAAGGTGACGCGCGTCTCTCAGTATGCCCGTTGGCTCTCCGTCCGGTCCCTTGTCCACAAGGCCTCCGGGTGGGTTCTTGGTGTCTCTTGTGATACTTGCTACGCTGAGGGCCTTCGAATTGAGCGTGATCAGGTGACCGCAGACCCTGACGAGCATTATGGGCGAGTCCCTCGTGAGGGGGTCGAGGTCGCTCTTTGTTATGTACCTCTTCTCGACCCATTTGCTGTCGTCCCAGCCCACCCCCAGGACCCAGTCACCCTTTTTCGTCTCGTTGAGCTTCCTCTCTACCCTAGACAGAGCCTCCGAGATCGATCTCGTATCGCCCAGGTCGACTGTGCGTATCATCTCGATGCCCATGGAGAGGAAGTGGGTGTGGGCGTCGATGAGCCCGGGAAGGACCGTCTTCCCCGTGACGTCGATCAGCTCGACCCCATCAGGTATAGTGACTTTACCCCTTTCGCCGACGGCGACGATCCTGGTGCCTTTAACGATGACCACGCTGTCCCTCACCGGGGGTCGACCAGTCCCGTCTATTAGGGTGCCCCCGACTATCGCTCGGGAACGAGGCTCCAACGACATGTTACGATATACCTACCTTGTACTCAACCCCTCGCCTATAAATCTTGTAACCGGAAAAAAATAGTTAAAACCGATTGAAAGAACCCATCGCCAAGGAAGTGACGCAGGATGCAATGCTAGATTATCACCATGGTATTGGCCAACTAACCATATCTAAAGGTACTTGTTGCCCAGGTGAGAAGCCTCGAATGGAATATTCAGCCCTAGAAACAGGCTCGTACAGCCCTATAAGCAAAATAAAAAGTTATATAGATGACCTCTTCGTATTATCATTCCCATCGCAGGGGTTTTATGATGCCCATGATCCAGCTCCAGACACTCAAGGTTACAAGACCCCTCCGTTATCGGGAGATTGAACATCAGACGCGCCCAGAGGCTCCCGAGAGATAGCCAGTTCAACAGATGTGGTTGGGAAAACCCGTGATAAGAGACGGTAAGGTTACGAGGTGTCCGGAGTGTGGAAACACCGACCTCATCCGAGACTACGAGGCTGGGGAGCTTGTCTGCGAGCAGTGTGGATTCGTCGTCTCCTCCCTAGCCTTCGACCAAGGGCCCGAGTGGAGGGCGTTCAGCCTCGAGCAGCAGGAGCAGAGGACCCGGGTCGGGGCCCCCCTCACATATACAATCCACGATAGGGGCCTGTCAACGATCATCGATTGGAGCGGTAGGGACATCTACGGCCGGGGCTTAAAGCCTGAGCAGCAGGCCCAGGCCTACCGCCTGAGGAAGTGGAATCGCAGGTCGAAGGTCTCGGGCGCGAACGAGAGGAACCTCGCCTACGCCCTCTCCGAGCTCACCAAGGTCGCGTACAAGCTCAACCTCCCCAAGAACGTCCTCGAGACGGCCTCCGTCCTCTACCGCCGCGTCGTCAGGAAGCGCCTGATCCGAGGCCGCTCGATCCAGGGGGTGGCCGCGGCATCGTTGTACATGGCGTGTCGCCAGTGCAACATCGTCCGAACCCTCGAGGAGGTCGGGAAGGCGGCACACATATCGAAGAAGGAGAGCGGGAGGAACTACAGGTTCCTCCTGAGGAAGCTGGACACGCACGTGCCCCCCGTCGACCCCCAGAGCTACGTCTCGAAGTTCGTGAGCCAGCTGACGCTTTCGGGGGATACGGAGAACATAGCAATGAGGATCCTGGATCAGGCCATGGGGCTAAGGCTGACGAGTGGCAGGGGTCCGGCGGGCATCGCCGCGGCCGCCACGTACATAGCGAGCCTTCTCACCGACGAGAGGAGGACCCAAGGCGAAATAGCCAAAGGGGCTCAGATCACAGAGGTCACAATTCGAAACAGGTACAAAGAGCTTACTCAGAAGCTCAACATCCAAGTCGAACTTTAAGAAAATCTATCGTTGAACCTTTTCCTTCATTTGAGTACGACGCGAAGGCTCATTTTACATTTCTCAGCCCTCTTTGAGCATGAACCCTAAAGAGCACCATATCGCTCGTAGACGTCCTTCAGGAAGGCCCCCCTCCTCAACTCCTCCCGGGTGATGTTCTCCTTCTCCACGACTTCAAGGGCCCTAGACACTACCTCATCAGCCACGCTTGAGGGGATGACTACGACACCGTCAAAATCGCCGAAGACCAGGTCCCCAGGGTTAACGATCACCCCGCCGCACTCGATCCTGCAGCCGTGGTCAATTATCCTGCACCTTCCCTTGGACGAGATCGGCCTGATCCCGGAGGCGAAGACGGGGAACCGCATCTCCACGATTTGACGAACGTCCCGTGTCAGCCCGTCTAGGATTGCGCCCCTGGCTCCCCGGGCTCGGGAGGCCGTCGACAGGAGCTCCCCCCAAAGGGCCGCCCTCGTGGATCCGCTTGTTGTCGCGACCAAGACATCTCCCTCCCCCAGGGCGTCCACGGCCTCTATCTCGCCGGCCAAGGTGTCCTCATCCGGATTATATACATCGGCCGAGAGCGCAGTTGCGGCCCTCCCCACGACCGTGGCATCGGGATACAGGGGCCGGATGCCCTCAGACATCGCCTGCCTCCTCAAACCCATCCCATCCAAGACATCCGATAGAACGCCGGAGTACAACCTCTCTTCCATAACATCAAAAGAAGGCATTTTTCTGGATCCCATCTGAAAACCCCTTTCACATGCGGTATAAAAAACTTAAATTAAAGAATTTTTCTCGTGCTGTTTATTTATAAAGATTGAAGCAGATAAGGTGTAGCTCATCGTATGGCTTAAGAACACGATTTCACAGTTTATAGATATTGAAGGGAACGAGGTCATCGATGTTCTAGCAAGGATGGCCTAGGAGCATTTTAGTTTACGAATTCTTAGGCGGACGATTAATGTTTTAATAATGGCATTCAAGATACTTATAACAGATAAATAATGTTTTGATTGGAATTGGCCCACATGGAGCGATTCTTGTATATAGGGTAAGCGATTGGGTTAAGATTATTTGATATTGCTTCTATTAATAGTATGCAGTTTTATAACCATTAAAATTCTGAAGTAAAAATTGATTAATAGAAAAGTTACATAGATTTTACATAAAATGTTATTGATCTTGTTTGCTAAAGGATTCTTGAACCTCTAGAGATTCTGTTTCTAGAGGTAACTGTTCATACAGAATGGTTTTCCACCATGAGACTGTTTCTTTTAGTCCTTCTTCTATAGAGTATTTTGGAGACCAACCTAAAACTTGTTTAGCTTTTCTGTTGTCTCCTATTAGAACATCGATGTCTAGTGGTCGTTGAGGTATTGTCCCCCAATTAATTTCTCCTTCAAAATAGGTTATTTCTCGAATCAATTCGACTAGTTGCTTAATGCTTATGCCTTTCCCTATGCAGAAGTTGAAGACCTCGCCTACAGCTTTAGGGTTTCCTAGACACGTAAGATAGGCATCAACATGATCGTTTACATAAAGGAAGTCCCTGATCGGACTTGGATCTCCAAGTCTCACAACTTTTCCTTCTAACATCTGAGTCACTGTTCGTTCAACAATGAAATGCTTATTGTCTATTCGCCCAAAAGAATTGAAAGGACGGAGAATTGTTATTGGAAAGTCGTAAGCGTCTTTCATATACATTAAATATTTTTCACATGCTAGTTTTGAAACGGCATAGGGACTATTCGGATTCTGCGGAGTGTCCTCTGTTTTTGGAGTAGGGCCATTTCCATAGGTCTCAGAGGTTGAAGCGAAGATGAATTGTTTGAAGTGTGGAATCCTGAGACATGATTCAGCCAAACTTATCGTGCCCATAAGGTTAGTTTCCGTCACCTCATGTGGATGTTCGTAGGAGTAGGATACAGCTGTTAATGCTCCCAGGTGGATACAAGTATCTGGTTGAACTTCTTTTACGATCTGCATTATCTGATATGGTTCTCGAAGATCTCCATAAACCGTCTTAGCTATTTGTTGTGCACCGAGAACATATTTACCCGTTACATATCGCTGCAGGTTATAGACATCATGACCATCGTTTATAAGTCTGGGAATTAGGTGGCTCCCGATAAACCCGACACCTCCCGTGACGAGTATTCGCATCGGTTTTTCTCCTCAGTCAGCACGGACGAACAAAAAGAAATATCTGAGTTATGGATTTTGAATATTTATTATTTATCCGTATTTAATATTAATGATAATTTTGTCTTCATTCAATTGGAGTAAACAAGTCTTCAATGCTTTGTCTATTTGTTTCGAAAGATCTTGGAGATTGATCGGGTTGAAGCTGACACTTTTTCATCCCTACATGTATGGGAAGGGGGGAGGGGAGAGGTATGCCTCTCGAATCGCCCACCATTTAGCCCAAAAGCATGATGTTACGGTTTACGGCTTATGGGGCAGTGAGGGCATCGGTGTCCCTGAGTGGTGGTCAGGGCTTGATGTACAGAAGGCCTGGGAACACATCAAATTTCCAGTCCTAAGGAGGACAATGAACGGCATCTTAACGATGTTCAAGGATCCTCCTCTTGACGATTGTGACGCATTCATAGGATTCGGGCCTCATGGAGCGGTTCTAGCAGGTAGGGTGAGCGAGGAGGTCCCAACGATAGCCTATTTCTTCCATCCTTGGTATTTACTTTATCACCGTGATATTGATAGAGACTCATCAATAGCTTCTAAATTAATATTCAGGCAGAATGTATTTTCTGGCGTTTTAAAAATGGTTGATAAAAGGCAAGTTAGAAGTATAAAGGAAATATGCGCAATTAGTCCACATATAGGTGATCTCATTGTCAAATACTATGGCAGAAAACCCAATGTGATGATGCCAGGTACAGACGTTATGCCTCCTGTTAATAAAACACGCATATTTTCCTCTTTTAATGACTATGTCTTCATGCCTACAAGGATGATTTATCATAAAAACCTTCATACAGCAGTTAAGTCACTCTATATTTTACGTAAGAAGTACAGAAAAAATGTACATCTTGTTATATCTGGTTCAATCAATCATGAGGCATATTGGCAACAGATACAGAATATGATAAGATTATTGGGTTTAGAAAAAGAAGTCAGGTATTTAGGATTCCTTCCTCAAAATATGATCTGGTTACTTTATCGAAATGCCATCTGCCACTGGTTCACCCCTTACCAAGAAGATTTCGGCTTGACGCCAATCGAATCAATGTCACAAGAAACGCCAGTAATTGCATCCAACGATGGAGGTGCCCGCTATACAGTTATTGATGAGGAAACTGGTTTTCTAGTCGACCCGAACGATGCATACGCATTTGCTGAAAAAACTTCTCTCCTTCTCGATAAACCTGATGACAGAAGTAAGATGGGCAAAAAAGGACGAGAACATGTTTTAAAGCACTTCACCTGGGAGCACCACTTTCAAGAATGGGATAATCTAGTACAAAAGGTATCAAGATGATTCTACATTATATATCCAAAAAACTGAATGCCACAGTAAGTGTACAATACCTTGAGGTTTTAGAATGATGAAGTTTCTAGTTAAAAAATATGAGAAATATGGCTATGCACCAGTGGGCCTTAAAACAACTCTTAAATTTCTAGTAAATCGAAGTATATGGAAGTTATTGAGAATAATTAAAGGTGATAACCCTAACTCATCGTGGTTAAAAAAACCTTTTGATATAAACGATGTTTTTTATAGCATTATTAATGGTTACTATTTTAAGGCTTCTGAAAATAATGATATAAATTTTATGGGTGGTAGGCATGAAGATTTTCAAGACAATTATATCAATAAAATCCTTCGAGAAGGTTCGATCTTTATTGATGTAGGAGCTCATCTAGGGCGATTCACGTTGCTAGGAGCTAACATAGTGGGCAACAAAGGTTTGGTAGTTGCCCTAGATCCAGATCAACGAGTATTCCAACGTCTAGTTGAAAACGTGAATATAAACAACTTACATAATGTTATTACTTTGCCCATAGCTGCATCTAATAAGAATTTTTTAGCGCATTTCAGATTGTCCAAAACATTGGGATGGAGTTCACTTACAAATATGCATGAAAATAAAATTGAAGCTGAGGTCCTTATACCCGCGTTCACTCTAGATGATCTTATTGAATCGCTTGAACTTAATCACGTAGAATTAGTAAAAATAGATGTAGAAGGAGCTGAAGATAAAGTGCTTGAGGGTGCTGTTAATCTTTTAGAATCATTTAGACCAATACTGCTAATAGAAGTACATACTGAAGAATCCTGGATCCAGTGTAATAAAATATTGGAAAATAAAGGCTACAATTACAATTTAATAAATAGGGATTTTGAATCAGCAATCCCTCATTTCCACATTTACGCCTATACGACGCGCGTACAAAATTGATACAGACCATGTTCTAGCCAAAGAACAACAGTAAAAAGCCTTTACAATATTGCAGGTGTTTAGTGTTAGATATATATAGGAGATGAAAGCGTCCCTAGTACAAATGGAGATAATATTTGCTTTTTTATTTAAACTTATTCCAGCT
>CAZPMB010000052.1:0-1348 GCA_964587735.1 uncultured Candidatus Bathyarchaeia archaeon
TTCCCCTCCCTCCAGAGGGTCCTCACCTCCTTGCTTGTGCCACCGATTTTGACCTTCATGAGACCTACCTCTTGAGATAAATGTCTTTACCATTGATTAAAAAGTTAAAATTTCTGCGTCCGGCCAATGGCTGGACCTATTTGAGGACTTTCCCGGTCTTCCTGTACCACAGGTACAGGTCCATCTCCCCGAGGGGCATGCCGACCCTCTCAGCGACCGCGGCTAGGATGCGCTCGTATTCGAGATATCGCCTTCTTGTGATCCCCTTGCCACCGACTTCAGCTATTAGGCCGTGTTCGGCCATGTTGGAGAGGATGTGCCTGTCGATGATTGCGACATCCATGTACCCGACGTTTCTGAGGAAATGGCTCGCCTCCTTCAATCCGAGGCCCTTCACGCTCTCCACCAGCCACTCCCGGGCATCTTTAGGATCGCCGAAACCCTCCACGATCTCCTTCAGATCTGGGATAAGCCTTCTCGCCTCGACGATGTACTCCGCCCTCCTCTCCGCGAACCTGTGCCCTTGACGCTTGAGGATCGCTGTAACCTCTTCGACGGAGCCCTCCAACATGGCGCCACAATCACAAAGGGCGTTGACGCAGAGCTGCCCCCTCTCGGCGCTCGAGTACGCGGTGAGGAGGCAGTAGGCAAGCTCGTTGAACCAGGCGAAGGAGTCCTTCTCCCTAACACCGAAGAACTCAGTTATACGTCTCTCTACCATCGACCTGACGAGTGGATCGTCTCTAAGCCTGAGAACCTCATCGACAAGGGATTTGGTGCCCTTGGGTGGATTCAACATGGCACAGCTCCTGTTTCATGCTCCAACGCTCTAATTTAAAGTGTGGTTTCGGGCCGAGTTATTCTCAACCAATGTAAGAATAGGTTCATACGTGCTCGTGGAGTATTGTTTGCGGGGAACCTGGGCCATGTCGTCGGCTGGTGAAGTATCTTTTGACTTTGAGAACTCGCAGGTGAGGCTGGTGGCTCTGCGGAAGATCCCAGAGGTTGAGACAGCAGGCCTTCGCATCGAGGAAACAGAGGCCGGTAGAGATCTTACAGTCAGCCTGTGGATCGCATGGGAGCTCATTGAGGCGGGCCTGGCCCGCATGGCCGACGAGGGTGTCAGCGGCGAAGAATGGACAAAGATTCATTACCGCGAGCGCTTCCAGCCTTTAGGGCAGCCGTCCCCCCTCCCGGACGACTTTTACTCAAAAGCCTACGCTGCATTCAAGCGGGAGGCCAAAAGCGTCATCGGGGATCCTTCACGCTTGAAGAACTTGGATCGGATGAAGGGTTGGTTCAGGGACATCCTTGAAAGCAGGATCAGCAGGATAGTCAGGCTCGCATC
>CAZPMB010000052.1:1448-14750 GCA_964587735.1 uncultured Candidatus Bathyarchaeia archaeon
GACCTTTACGCCTTTGACGCCGAGCTCGCAAGGGAGGTGCTCTCAAACCCCGAAGACAACCTCCCCCGCTTCGACATTGCCGCCTTCTCAAAGCTCCGAATGAGGGACCCGGAGTACGCTGACCAGATCCAGAGGGTGCACGTCCGGTTCAGGGGCCTTCCCTCAGAGACGCCCCTCCGAAGAATAGGAGCCGAGCACATCGGAAGGCTCGTTATGGTGAACGGGATTATAGTCAGGTCGACTGCTGTCCTCCCACTCCTCATCAAGTCGGCTTATCGATGCACATCGTGCGGGGAGATGATCCTCCTCGAGCAGACCGACGAGTTCCTGCGGGTGCCTTCCGAGTGCCCGTCCTGCAACAGGCGCAGGGGCTTCGAGCTCGTCCCGAGGGAGTCTGTCTTCATCGACTCTCAGAGGCTTACGATACAGGAGAGGCCGGAGGAGCTCCCACCGGGGCAGCTCCCTCGCCAGGTCCACGTCGAGCTGAGGGACGACATCGTCGACGTCGCTCGCCCTGGAGACCGGGTGAGCCTAACGGGCTCACTGGGCCTCCTCCGAAGGCAGGGGAGGGGAGGAACCCTCAGGGTCTTCGATTTCGTCCTAGAGGCGAACAACATAGATGTGAGCGGGCGGGAGATGGAGCTGCTCGAGATAACCCCGGAGGACGAGGAGGAGATAAAAGAGCTCGCCTCCGACCCTTGGGTCCATCGTCGGATCCTCCAGTCGATCGCCCCCTCCATCTACGGCCTCGACATTGTCAAGGAGTCGATCATGTACCTACTCTTCAGCGGGGTCACGAAGGAGCTGCCGGATGTCCGCATCAGGGGGGACATCAACGTCCTCCTCGTCGGAGACCCAGGCACAGGTAAGAGCCAACTCCTCCAGTACGCCTCGAGGATCGCCCCAAGGGGCCTTTACACGGCGGGCAGGGGCTCAACGGCGGCAGGTCTCACCGCGGCAGTCGTTAAAGAGGGCGGGACTGGCAACTTCATACTTGAGGCTGGGGCCCTCGTCCTCAGCGACAAGGGAATCTGCTGCATAGACGAGATGGATAAGATGAGGGACGAAGACAGAGTAGCAATACATCCTGCGATGGAGCAGCAGACCGTCTCAATTGCTAAGGGTGGGATAGTCGCGACACTTAACGCTAGGACGAGCATCCTCGCGGCGGCGAACCCGACTCTTGGGCGGTACAATCCCTACCAGACGATCGCCCAAAACCTGAGCCTCCCCATTACGATATTAAGCCGCTTCGACCTCATCTTCGTCCTCAGGGATCAACCAGAGGCTGAGAAGGATACGAGGATGGCTGAGCATATCCTTGGCCTCCATAGGGCTGCAGGGACCCCTGCGACGGCGCCCGTGAGCACGGATCTGCTGCGGAAGTACATCAGCTACTCGAAGCGGATCAGCCCGGTGATAACAGACGAGGTCGTCAACAGCTTCAAGAGCTTTTATGTCAAGATGAGGACGGCCTCCCTCGAAGGAGGGGAGGCATCGGCCATAAGCATCACGGCCCGACAGCTCGAGTCGCTTGTCAGGCTATCGGAGGCCAGGGCCAAGGTCCACCTGAGAGAGGAGGTGACGGTCGAGGACGCCGAGGCGGTCATCGCGCTGATGCAGAGAAGCCTCGAGCAGGTCGGCATAGACATTACGACGGGTGAGCTGGACATAGACATCCTCTACACGGGGAAGCCGAGGAGCCTCCAGATGCAGCTCCAGAAGGTACTTGGAGTCGTCTCGGACATGGAGAGGACCACGGGCGTTGTGAAGGACGAGGACCTATTCCAGGCGCTCATGGAGGACCACGGCATAGGCAGGGCGGAGGCGGCGAGGCTCGTAGGCGTGCTCATGAGGGACGGCACGATCTACTCGCCCAGACCCGGCTACTACAAGAGAACATCGTAAAAACCTTTCAACCATTTAACAGGTTTCAAGGGTACTGCGCCAAGTGGACGCCCTGATCGTCGCTAGGTGAACCTTTGATCTGAAGAAGATGGTGAAAAAGCGGGCTTGAGACAGCAGATGAATTATCTTCCTTTTTTACTCTAATTTTCGTTGGCTGTTAATGTTTTTAAAACCCTAGCCCCCTCCCATAACGGGATGAATCCTCGGTTGGACGTTTACATGGATCACGGAGCCGCGCGCCCCATCAATCCAAGGGTTCTCGAGACCATGACTCCATATTTTACTAAATCCTTCGGCAACCCTGCCTCCTTCCACACCCCAGGATTCGAGGCATTGAAAGCCCTCAACGGGGCAAGGGAGCAGGTAGCCTATCTCATAGGGGCTGAGGCATCCGAGATCGTTTTCACTTCGTGTGCGACCGAGTCAAACAACCTTGGGATAGTCGGGACCGCGACAAGGTATAGGAAAGAAGGTGGCAGGATCGTCGTCTCGGAGATAGAGCACATATCCATCATGAACATCTGCAAGGAGCTCTCGAGGCAGGGCTTCGAGATCAAGTATTCACCGGTCGACAGGGAGGGGATTGTAGACCTGGGCCAGCTTAAGGAGATCGTAGACGACAAGACTGTGATGGTCTCGATCATGGCCGCAAACGGCGAGATCGGCACAATCCAGCCGATAGAAGAAGCCGCTGAAATAGCCCACGCCCACGGTGCCTTCCTCCATACTGACGCGACGGCCGCGGCCGGGCAGGTGCCGTTGGACACCTCGACGATGAAATTCGACCTCATGACCCTCTCATCGAACGACCTGTACGGTCCAAAAGGGGTGGGAGCTCTCTACGTGAAAAAGGGACTGAGGCTCAAGCCCCACATGATAGGCGGAGGGCAGGAGGGAGGGCTGCGTTCGGGGTCCGAGAACATCCCGGGCATCGTTGGGATGGGGAAGGCGGCAGAGCTTGCCATGGGCGAGATGGAGGGCGAGTCCAAGCGCCTGACGAGGCTCAGGGACAGGCTCGTCCGAGGGATAACAGAAGCGGTCCCCGAGTCTTATCTAAACGGGCACTCGACTAGGAGGCTCCCCAACAACGCGAACATCAGGTTCAGCTACATCGAGGGCGAGTCCCTCATCCTGAGCCTTGACCAGCTTGGAATCAGGGTATCATCTGGCTCCGCGTGCGTCGCGAAGACGCTTGAGCCATCCCATGTGCTCAGAGCCATCGGGCTAAAGCATGAGGAGGCCCATGGGTCCCTCGTATTCACGTTGGGAAAGAGTAATAGGGAGGATGACGTGGAATACGTGATACAACAGATGCCGGAAGTTGTGAGGAGGCTGCGCGCCATGTCGCCCCTCACACCAGAGGAGCTGAGATGATTGTACTCCGAGAAGGTGCTTGACCATTTCAGGAACCCAAGGAACGTCGGTGAGATCGAGGACCCAGATGGCGTAGGAACGGTGGGAAACCCAGTCTGCGGGGACCTCATGACCATCTACATCAAAGTGAACGACGACAGGATCGAGGATATTAAATTCAAGACCTTCGGTTGCGGTGCCGCTATAGCGACCACGAGCATGACGACAGAGATGGCCAAGGGGAAGACCCTCGACGAGGCGATGAAGATAACCAGGCAGGACGTCGCGGAGGAGCTCGGAGGCCTCCCCCCGATCAAGATGCACTGTTCAAACCTGGCTGCCGACGCTCTCCATGAGGCCATAAAAGATTATAGGAGTAAAAGGGGGGCCGAGCATTGACCAAGAAATTGGTGAGGTGCCCAATGTGCAGGGGGAAGAAAGACGAGGAATGCACCCTCGCGGCCGTGAAAGAAGTGGTTGGTAATACGACTTACATATACTGCTGTGAGACGCAGGTAAAAAAAGTTAAAAAAGAGTAATGTAAATTATGAACAGTATAGAGGGCCGGCATTGGATAAGAAACAGCTGGCGAGGATTATCTCGGCGGCTATGAACGCCCCCTTGATTGCGCTGTTGACCTTCATCCCGTTAATCCTCTCCCAGAAGGTCGCATCCCCACTCACTCTCGTTTTGATAACCACGTTTTTTGGGGCCGTTCTTCCCTTACTCTCAACCTACTACCTCGTGAGGAGGGGGATCATACCGGACATTTACGCATCGGATAGAAATACGAGAACCGAGCCGTTCCTTTGGGCTATGTCCTCGTACCTCATGGGGGTGACCGTTTTGCTTTACGTTGATGCACCCTTCGTGGTGACGGCCCTGATGGCGTGCTACTTCGTGAACGCAATCGTCATGCTCTTCATCTCCCTTTACTGGAAGATCAGCATCCACGCCGTTGGGGTTACCGGCCCCATCACGGCCCTCGTCTTTCAGCTCGGGGCCAGGATGCTTCCCTTCTTCCTCCTCATGCTCCCGGTCGCGTGGGCGAGGATCGAGCTGAAGGCCCACAACAAGAAACAGGTGGCCGCTGGGGCCATCATCAGCAGCTTTCTTACCTGGTTGCAGATGGCCTTCTACGTAAACTTCCTTTTCCCCATGATTTGATTGTATAAAAGGCATTATCCCGATTTTATCTTCTCGGCGAACTCCCTGCCAAAGCGGACGGCCTTCGCGAGCTCCGTCTCATCCGGCCTATAGTTGAAATCGAGGTCGCTCTCGACGAGATCTATGCCCGCGGCCTTGAGCTCTGCCTCCGCTGCCCTCTTTGCGCCTCCGCCCCAGCCATAAGAGCCGAAGGCTGCCCCGATCTTACTCATGGGTTTTAGCCCCTTCATGTAGGCGAGGAATGAAGCCACTGTTGGGAATAGACCGTTGTTCAGCGTCGGCGAGCCCACCAGCACAGCCCTTGCTTCCAGCAGGTCCGCGATGACGTCACTGTTGTGGGTTTCACTGAGCCTGTGGAGGTTGACCTCTATCCCCTCTTCCGAGATCCCCCTAACGAGTGCCTTCGCGACCAGCTCCGTGCTTCCCCACATCGTGTCGTAGACGACCACCGCCCTCGGTCTCGTAGAGCCTTCGACCCAACGCTTGTAGGCATCGAGGATAAGCCCTGGCTTGCTCCTCCAGATTACCCCGTGGCTGGGGGCGATCATGCCTATTTCCACCCCCTCAAGCGCTTTGAACGCCCTCCTGACGCTCATCCATAGGGGCATCACGATGTTTGCGTAGTAAGATGAGGCCTCATGCATGAGCACTGCCTCCTCTACCTCATCATCAAACCTCTTAGATGATGCAAGGTGCTGGCCAAAAGCGTCGTTGGACATGAGCAGCTTCTCCTCAGGAATGTAAGTGACCATCGAGTCTGGCCAGTGGACCATAGGGATAGGGACGAAGTTTAGGGACCTCTCGCCAAGGTCGAGCGTGGGCTTCTCCTTGATCGACGCGACCTCTAGGCCCTCACCGTAGTACCTCCTCAGCCCCTTTACCCCCATGTCAGAGGCGATAAGCTCCGCGTTCACAGCGACCTCAAGGAACCTAGTTATCGAGCCTGAGTGGTCGGGTTCCGTGTGGTTCGAGATGATATAGTCGATCTCAGCCGGGTCTGTGATCTTCTTTATGCGCCCCATCATCTCGGAGAAGAACGCCTCCTTCACAGTATCTACGAGGGCGACTTTCTCGTCAACGATCAGATAAGCGTTGTAAGTTGTCCCGCGATGTGTGATGTAGCCATGAAAGTTACGCACGTTCCAGTCCACGGCGCCAACCCAGTATATACCATCCCTTAAACTGATCAATACCTACACCACAGCTGTAAGCGACTTCGGAAGGATGGAATAAAAATATTTAGAAGGTTAATGTTGTAGTCCTGCACCGAATGTATTTAGCTAGGTAGCTCATCAGCTTTCGTTGTTGGTGGATATGGACTTAGCCCTGTCAACGCTTTTCTGCCTCAACAGACCCCTTGAGGAGATATTTCCCGACCTCATCATGGCCGGGACGAAGTGCATCGAGCTTGTGGATGCAGGCCCGCACACCCTCACACAGCCCCGCGTTGAGAGACTGCTGGAGCTTAAGTCTTCATATGGCCTAAGTTACGCACTCCACGCTCCCTATACGGATGTAAATCTCTCTGCCGTCGATTCCCGGATCAGGGAAGCGATCCTCGAAAGGGTAGAGACCTCGGTACGGTGGGCGTCTGCCCTAGACGCCAGAATTCTTGTCTTCCATCCTGGCAACTCGACCGCGGTGGAGCGGTTTACTCCAGGCTCCGCATGGAAGCTGAACCTCGAGTCGATCCGCCGCCTAATCGGCTATGCCGAGGAATATGAGGTCGAGATCATGGTCGAGAACATGCCTGAGCCCTTCCCTTACGTTTTGAAGTCTGTAGAGGACTTTGAGAGATTCTTTGGGGAGGTTGGGATGAACGTTAGGATGACCCTCGATGTGGCCCACGCCAACCTCAGGGGAGAGACCCTGAAGTTCGTAAAATGTTACAGCAAATTGATAGGCCATGTCCACGTCAGCGATAATGAAGGGGACTCCGACACCCACATCAGAGTTGGAGGAGGATCCATCGACTGGGGTGCGACGTTTTCAGCCCTGAAGGAATCAGGCATCGATACATGGGTGACCATTGAATCTTACAACGGTGTCGAGGAGAGCCTCAGGCTTCTTGAAAGGCACATCTGAGGATCTGCTAAGGTAGCTCAAGCTCCATCAGGTCCTCGGCGACCTTCACCTTTGGGAAGACCTTCTGGGCCTCCTCAAGGAGGACGCCGGCGTCTGGGTATCTGGAGCTGATGTGGGTCAGAATCAACATCCCGGCACCCGCGGCCCTCGCCGTCTCCGCGGCCTGGGTAGCGGTTGAATGGCCGTCCTCCTCCGCTTTCTCTATCAGGGAATCGTCGAAGGTGGCCTCGTGGATCATTAAATCGGCTCCATCAGAGGCCCTTGAGAACTTCTCCGTTGGCCTGGTATCCCCACTATAGGCGATCTTCAGACCCCTAATGGGGGGATCAACCACGTCGATGGAAAGAACTTTCCTGCCGCCAAGCTCAATGTCCTCACCCTGCTGCAGCCTCTTCCAGAGCGGACCCTGAGGCACGCCTAGAGCCAGAGCTCTGTCCGCATGAAACCTTCCAGGGTGGGGGCGCTCCTCGAGCATAAAAGACCATGATGACCCATCGTGGTCTGCGCTTATCGCCCTCACCTCGTATTCTTGCCCCGAAAAAACTATCCCCTCGGAGGCTATCTCTCCTACTACTAGGTCGAACCCAGGATCGCCTAGGATGGAGTTGAACGCCTCGATGAAACCCATGAGGCCCCTCGGGCCATATATGTATAGATCACGCTCTCGCTGTAAGAGGGTCATAGTCTGTATGAGGCCGGGTAGGCCAAGGATGTGGTCGCCGTGCAGGTGGCTGATGAATATCCTGGTCGGGCGGCTGAAACCAACGCCCGCCGCAACCATCTGACGTTGAACTCCCTCCCCGCAGTCGAAGAGTATTATCTCACCCTTACTCCTGACGGCGACTGCCGATGAGCTCCTGGCTTGGCTCGGCATGCTCCCGCTTGTACCGAGAAATATGACCTTCAATTGAACCCCCCAAACACAGCGAATTAGATCAGGCAATCATGGATGTGTATCATTATGGCTCGATGTCCTTAAAACATACTAAAACATTTGGAATTGAACAACAGAGGAAATCCATTTGCCATTGCAGGATAAAGGTTAGGCTCTATTCTGGTCATAATTACCTGAGCTTACACTAATGACGACATGAAGGTAGAGCCCTTTGACCTTGACTACTTGAGGGGGGTGCTCTGGTCAAGACAATCATCTTTTCCAGCGAAGATCTCTTTCAGGTCATCGACCAACTTTTCGAGGGGCCTGAACCCGACGACCTCACCGATGACTCTTCCCTTGCAGAAGACCTTGATTGTGGGGGTCCCCATGACACCGTTTTGTATCGCTATCCTGCGGTTCTCTGGATTCTCGATGACGTTCAGCTTGACGAACTTCACCTTCTCTAGATGCTTTGGAAGATGGGCGAACACGGGGTTCAGCTTCAGGCACCACCCGCACATGTTGTGCCAAAAGTCAACGACAACTGGCCCTTCCGCCCTTAAAACCTCAGACTCCCATTCTTCAGCCTTGATGTCGATGGCTTTTGACATGTAAAATCACTTCAAAGTTAGTTGAGGAAGACGGAATATAATTCTTTCCGCGTCCCGTTAGATCTCGGTGAAGCTGAGGACGCCGTTGGAGATTGTGAGCTCGTACAGCTGGTTGGGGTATGGCTTGAGTCTGAAGGATTCAAGCTCCTCGGCAGTCATGATGAGGGTCAGTTTCTTCAGCTCGTACTCCTTTTCGTCGCCGCCCGGCAGCACCTTCTGGACGCCCCTGGTTATCTGGACGACCATCTGGCCGATCTCCTCCGGTAGCTCAGTCGGTGTCATGGTGACCATCGGCGGCCGTTGGCGGACCTCGACGAAGTCGATCTGGTAACCTTCCCTGCCCTCGAAGTCCTTCAGAGACTTTACAGATTGAACCTTCAGCCTGATATGCGAGCTAAGCACGATAGACACCAATGATTAAGGAAAGCACCTAAAGGATATATATTCCGATCCACTCTGAAACCGACAAAATAATTGTGAAGGACATTTCTAGAGCCCAATTTATTATCATCTAAAATACATAGCGTGTTTTTTTTAATTCATATCAGATTTTCACTTCGCATCTCACTACATGCCAAATAAAACTCCTTACAAAGTATCATTAAACGCTGGAAGATGGTGACGTGAGGCTTGAGAAAGTCGATGTCTTTGACCCAATTATCAACTTTCCTCCAAAAAAAATGAGGTAACTTTCTGCTCGGCTATTGCAAACAATTTTGCTTGGGATTGATGGGGCGACCCAGCCCCTATTGAACACGTTTTTTACTTGTCGTTAATTTCCTCAACAAATTGGCAACGAGTGGAGCAACGGATACAGTGGTCACCCCTTTCGGGGGGCATAAGGTGTCGGAGGCCATTATGATGTCGGCTCCGGCCTTCTCGATCTTCTCCTCCACCCCCTCCATGAACAGCGCATGGGTGCATGCAGCGGCCACCCTCTCGGCGCCCTGACCCTTTAAACCCTCTACAGCCTTAGCCATCGTTCCCCCGCTGCTCACGATGTCGTCGAAGACGATTGCGCTCTCCCCTTCCACGTCTAGATCGACGACCTTCATCTCGATCTCGCCTGTGTTCCGATCTCTAAACTTCTCGAAGAAGCCATATCTTCCGCCAAGAATTTTTGACGCGGCCTCGGCCAGTTTCACGGCCCCCTTGTCAGGGGATAGGCTGTAGGCCCCTTCAAAGCCCTTATCCCTGAGTTCTCCAGCCAAGACCGGGATTGCTGAAAGGTTGTGGACCTTTAAATTGTGCCTAGACTGGATTGTCCTCATGGATTCCTCGTTGTGGATATCCACGACGATGATGTCGTCCACCCCTAGAGACTCCAAGATACCAATCACTAATTCGAGGCTGAGTGCCTCCCCATCGAGGAACCTTTTATCCTGCCTCGAGTAGGCGAGGTAGGGGACCACACAGACTACCCTCCTTGCGCCTAGCTCCTTGGCAATGCTGGCCATCATGTAGAGCTGCATCAGCTTCCGATCCTGCATGGGAGCTGTGGTCTGGACTATCACTGCCGTTTCACCTTCGACAGCTCTCGTAAGCCTGATGTAGCTCTCGCCGTCCGGGAAGACCCTATACTCGGCAAAGTGGGGCTCGACGCCTAACTCGGATGCGATCTTCGCCCCAAGCTCCTTTGACGCAGGACCGGGGATGACTATCATGACCGCTCACACAGAGTTGGTCGAACGTGTAGATAAGCTGTGGCTTGTCATATGGATGAGTAAATGTAGAGCAGACCAGCGCACGCGATCGATGAGACCCATGCCGTCCTGTTCCACCTGAGGATCTTGGCACCATCGAAGACTCCGAAGGGCAGGAGGTTGAACAGGGCAAGGCTGGAGTTGATCGTGACACCTATATAGGCGAGAAACTTGGCCATGGGGCCGCGAAAGAGGAGGCCGACGGCAAGGAATATCAGGGCCTGGGCGATGTTTGTCAGTGGACCAGCAAGGGAGATCTTCCCATAGTCATCTCCGTACATCAAGCCCGCTATGAGGACGGCGCCGGGGGCCACGAGCTTGAAGGTCGAGAAAAAGGATAATACCGTGATCATGAGCCCCAGCGTGTTGATCCTGAATTCTGCCCAATAACCAAACCTCTGGGCCGTGAACTTGTGGGCCAGCTCGTGCAATAGAAAGGCAGCAGCGAATATCCCGACCGCCCCGAGCATTATCACCGGGTATTGAAATAGGAGACCGTTGATTGAGAATGGAAGAGCGATTATGAGGATGAGGCCCACGGCGAGGTCCCTCAGCTCCCTCTCGCTGAACCTGAACAGGTTGTGGAAGGCGGATCCCTCTCGAGGCCCACGGATATACGAATCATGGGAACGGCTCTGTGTCGCCCTACCAATGTTCACCGCGCCACTCCCTCTGGAGAGCCCAGTGCAGTCGTGGAACTCGGGGAGCCTGTGCTCAGGGCAAAAATACCCTCCGCAGTAGCTGCATCTGAAAGGCAGGTAAACCTCCTTGCCACATTTATCGCATTGGACCATCGGTTTCTGGCTTCCCAACCGGGGAATAAAGACAGAGACGCCTATTTGAGCTTTCACCCTTCGGTCTCGTCGACACCCTTCCTCAGTCCAAGCGACGATGGGATGATCAACAACGCTATGACGGAGAGGAGGATGTAGAGGGTCGAGGGTTGAAACGCCTCTGCGATGAGCCCGCCTGCCGCTGGTCCTATGCTCATGCCAACTCCGTAGACCCCCTCGTGGAAGCCCATGGCCGTGCCCAGGGATTCCCGAGGAGTCTTATGCGCTATGTAATCCAATATCACAGAGGTCATAATCCCGGCCGCGAGGCCGTACATCATCAAGGGGAGGATGAAATCATATGTTTCCCTCGAGAATGCAACAAGGAGGAAAGCGCCGCACAGCAGTAGCGACGCCAGCCAGAGCGACCTTCTCGTACCCCATTTGACGAACCTTTCTGCGTTGAAGAATCCTATACCCCTCACTCCATTTGTCATGGTCAGGAGGAGGCCTATGAAGGAGCTCACGATCCCTAACTGCCTCATGTGACCGGGGAGGATAGCCATGTATATGCCGAGAATTATGGCGAATGGGAAGAGGGTCAGATAAGCTGTTAAAAGGCTACTAATCGCCTTCGAGTTGAACCCGCGCCTCCCTGTCTGATTCCGGAGTTGTATTTTTGAAAACTTCGCCCATGTGACCACTACGCTGAGAATAACTAACGAGGAAAGGCTCATGAAGAGTGTTTGGAACCCGTACCTGTCTGAGATAAAGCCGCCAAGGGATGGTCCAACGATAAAACCCGCGATCCATGAGAGGTTGTAGCGGCCAACGGACTGGGTGAGAGCCTCGGGGGGTGAGATGTCGGCGGTGATGGTGCTCGCCGTGACCCAGAACGCCGCTGAAACGACTCCTATGAGGCCCCTTACAAAGACGACCTGCGATACGGTAGTGGTAAGGGTAAATAGCAATACTACGACGATCCCAATGATGTTGAAAGCGATGTAGAATCCTATCCTCTCAAACCTGTCGAGCAGCACCCCCGAGGTCAGCGTCATAATCATGTAGACGGCCGAGCCCACCGAGCCTATGACCCCTAGGGCTACATAGGACGCGCCCAGCTCCTCTGCGTAAACAGGGAGCAGGAAGGAGACGGTGCCGTAAGCTGTGGAGGTGAGGAATATCGTCACATAAAGATAGGACAATAATCTGCGACTGTCCTCCACGGTATAGACCTCCGACACAGTGATGCATAGCTGATCACAGGGTTGTCTTAAAAAGAAAGCGAAGGGTGATGAATCTCCCTCAGACAGCCTAAGGCAACGGCTTTGCCAGTATCTCTTGGAACCTCATGTCCCTCATACGGTTTGAGCTGGCTGGCGTGATGACCATGGCCGTATCGGCGCCCGCGTGACTGCCTGCGACGGAGACGACCGGCCCGTCGATTGGGACTAGGCCCGCATCTGCGGCCATCATCGCTATCTCGACGCACACCTTCACCCCCTGGCTGAACATCCTCAGGATGTTTGCTACTATTGTTGACACGGGAGGGACGATGCTGGGAAGCCTCGCCTCAAGAGGCTCTGTCCTCGCGGGCGTCTGTCTGGAGACACCCACATCCACTCCTCCTGTTAGGACATCCGTTCCCGTATAGACAATCGCCCCAGCCTCCTCCAGCCTCTTGCGGGTCTCCCTCGGCATCATCTGGACGCCTGGCTCCCTGTAGCCGGTCTGATGGGTCAATATAATGAGCCTCAGGCCACTACCCTTGAATACCCTGATGGCCTCCAACGCGGTCCAGCCCGTCGTGGACGCGATGAGAACCGTGTCGATGTTCCTCTCCTTTGTGGCGTTGAGAGCGATCTTAAGGGTCTCATCGGTGTTATCTTTCCCAGGTTTCTCGAAGTAAACCGTGGTCCTTTCAATTCCCATGCAATAACTCCAGATAAAAAATGCAGCCCAGCTTATTTTTGTTTGCTGTGTTTTCTTTTCATTGAGGAGAATCAAGCGAAATCATCAATCGACGGTTTGCTTTAACATCTCAATTCTCTGAATGTAAGGAGAAAGAAATGATCTCTCGATGATATTGAATTTACGAGCGGGGGAAAAATTAGAATTTCTTTTTTGGCTCAGTGTTATATACTGTAAACGGAAGGAATTTTCACAGTGAAATCGTTTGGTTAGGGCTTTCGTTCTGATAAATGTCGATATAGGATCTGAAAATGATGTGCTAGACGAGCTTGAGACTGTCGACGAGGTAAGGGAGGCATACACGGTTTACGGGGTTTATGATCTAATCGCCATGATCGAGGCTGAGACGATGCAGGAACTCAAGGACGTCATCAGCTTCAAGATCAGGCGCCTCGACAAGATTAGATCTACTCTGACCATGATCGTCGTCGAATAGCTACACATCTACTTTTATCCCTCCTACATATGAGAGAGCCATTCCCAGTGAGGGAAGGCTGGGTTAATTGATACAACTGTGAATACAGACACTTAACAGGAGCATTAGTTTATTCCTGAAACCACCGATCTCTAATGTAACTCGCGTTTGCCCACGATTGGGATCTTTGTGCCGCAGTGCATGCAGCTGTTACTCTCGTCCAGATGCCACCCTGTGATTGTATAGCCCTCCCTCTGCACAACAGGTTTACCACAGCCTGGACAAAAGGTGTCTTCGTATTCCGTGAATGGGACGTTGCCCACATAGACGTATCTAGCACCCTCCTCAATGGCTATGCTCCTAGCATTGATCAGGGTCTCAACAGGGGTAGGGGGGAGGTGATCGAACTTGTAGTTGGGAAAGAACCTGCTGAGGTGGA
>CAZPMB010000053.1:0-14637 GCA_964587735.1 uncultured Candidatus Bathyarchaeia archaeon
GGCCGTAGTCGAGGCCCATCCTGACGTGGTCCGGGGCGGAGAAGCTCGCCTCGACATATCTCACGTTGCATCGGGCGTCTCCCTCGAGCATCTCGTAGGTGATCCTCTCGAACTGCCCCTCCTCAGTGATGCCCTTGTAGACGACAGTGTAGACAGAGATGAAGTGGGCGAAGTCGCGGTAGCTGAAGAACCTCTTGGCCTCCTCCAGGGTCCTGAACGGCGCCTCGCTTGCGGCCTGCTCAAAAAGCCACAACAGAGTCTCCGGCCTCGTCGAGCCGACTATGTGGACGTGCTGCTCAGCCTTGGGGAGAGCCTTAATGAGTTCAATGACATCCATTTGTGAAAGATTCCACACAGGTAGGAATAATTATTTTTGATCATCGATTTTTGGGTTCTTTGATCCCCCGGCTCCGCCGTAGGTCTCGCGCGTGAAAAACAGGAAGATGATGGTTGCCATTGCCTCCATCGCAAGCAGCAACCTATTTGATGCCGCATAGGAGCCCGTCGAGTCCACGAGCGCCCCGTAGACCGCCGTGACAATCGAGAAGGAGAGCGTTCCCAGGCCGTTCGTCAGCCCCAAGCCCACTCCTGCCGTCGATGGTGGCAGGACCTCGGGGATCATGGCGACCACGAGGACCCAGATGGAGAATGAGAGCCCGACAGCTCCGGAGATAGCTGCGAAAAAGAGCGCAGAAGTGCCCGCTGGGAGAACGAAGAGCATCGCCATGAGGGCGGTTGAGACGACGGAGAAGAGCACGAGGGGCAGCTTCCTCCTTCGCAGGCGGTCGGAGACTATCCCCAGCGCAATGCACCCCGGTATTCCCATGATCGTGGCTGCGCTCGAGACGACCCCGACCTCGAGGTAGGAGAGCCTCCCAGCGTCCGTGAGGAACTGGGGCATCCACGAGAGCAGCGCCCAGTTCGAGCTCATGAAGATGTACCCGAAGAGAAGCGGGTAGAGCCTCCTGTCGAGCAGCACCTCCTTCAGGGCAGCGCCAACGGGCAGCCGGTCCGGATTGTGGACGTTTCTGACCCCCGGGCCGTCCTTCAGGGCGGCGAAGTTGACTACAAAGTTCATCGCCATGAGTGCGCACACGCACAGGTAGAGCGTCCTCCATCCTCCGAGGAGGCTGACGGCGATGGGGAATCCCATGTAGGACACGAAATGTCCGAGGCCGCTTGAGGCGCTGAGGGTCCCTATCGCGCTCGCCCTTCTCTCGGAGCCGAACCAGGACGAGACGATCTTCACGGCATTGATGTAGAATACGCTCGCCCCAAGGCCGATGAGCAGCTGCGCGGCGGTCAGCGCCTCGAAGCTACGAGATACATAGAACAGGAACGTGCCTGCGACGGCCAAGACCGTGAAGCTCAGGATGACCTTCCTCGGCCCGAAAGAGTCCCCAAGAATCCCGCCGGGCACCTGCATCAGCGCGTAGATGAAGGAGTAGGATGAGATCAGCAACCCAGTCCCGGTGTGCGTAAACCCCAGTTCCCTCATTAGAACCGGAGCGAGGGCGGAGGGCACCGATCTCAGGAAGCTCTCTATAAAGTAGGTGACAGATGCGGCGGCGAGGATCAGAAGCCCGTGCCTGCTTCCAGACCTAAGGTTCACGAGGAATCTCTGTACGGGGGGCGAACCACCTATAAAAGGTTTAAATACTCACTGATTTCGATGAAAAAAGAGCACAACACCCCAAATCAACTCCACACAAAATCCAAATATGCCTCACACGGGTGCAACAAGAGCTACAAAAAACATCAGTGTCTCATCAAAAAAGGTTTATCCGGACATCACCTGAGTAAACGCGTGCATCGAAGATGGACAAGGAGTGTTCTGCCGAGATCGCCGTGATCGGCGGCACGGGTGTCTACGACCCCGAGATCATTGAGGAAGCAAGGGACGTGAAGATATACACGCCGTTCGGCGCCCCCTCTGACCTCGTAACGCTCGGGACGTACGAGAACAGGAGAGTCGCGTTCATCCCCCGCCACGGCATGGGTCACCAGATTCCTCCCCACGGGATCAACAACAGGGCGAACATCTGGGCCCTAAAGGAGTTAGGCGTGGAGAGGATCGTGGCATCATCAGCCTGCGGGAGCCTCAGGGAGGACTACAAGCCCGGGGACTTCGTCATTACGGACCAGTTCATAGATCGCACCCGTAAGAGACAGGACACATTCTACGAGGGAGGTCGGCTCTGCCACATCTCGGCCGCGGACCCCATATGCCCCCAGCTCCACGACTTCTTCGTCGAACACGCCAGGAGGCTCGGCCTCACGGTCCACCCCAACGGGACCTACGTGTGCATCGAGGGTCCGAGGTACTCCACAAGAGCCGAGTCCAGGCTCTTCCGCCAGTGGGGCGCCGACATCATAGGGATGACCCTCTACCCAGAGTGCGTTCTTGCTAGGGAGGCGGAGATCTGCTACGTATCCCTGGCAATGGTGACCGACTACGACGTCTGGGCCGAGAAGCCCGTTTCAACCAAGGAGGTCGTCGAGACCATGCACAAGAACTCGGCGAACTTCAAGAGGCTGATAATGAGAGCCCTTCCAGAGATCCCCAAGCGACGTACATGCGAATGCGGTGAGGCCCTCAAATACGCCCTAATCTAGCCCACTGATGGGATAGTTCATTTTTTCCAGTAAGTTGATGAAAAAAGAAAGATAATATTAGGTTGTCCTTTTTCTCCTCAGGACCATACCGGGCTTGGCGCCTGTGTGCTTTTCCTTCTCTATGACTGCCTTGCCGTTGACGAAGATGTACTCGAAGCCCCTTGGATACTTCCTCGGTTCCTTTGGCGTGCTCATCATCCTGAGCTTTGGCCAGTTGATCAGTAGGATATCGGCGTAGCTCCCAACCTCGAGAGTCCCACGTCCCTTCAGGTAATGGCTACTCGCCGGTATTGACGTGCACTTGGTTATCGCCTCCTCGATCGTGAAGAGCTTCTGTTCCTTCACGTACCTGTTCAGGAACGACGGGTATGCGGAGTATGTGTTCGGGGCGGGTAGGCTCCAGGGTGGAAGCTTGGCGACCCTCGCGTCGTCGACCATCACCGAGTCGACGCCCACCATTCCCCTCGGGTGCTTGTAGAAGAGCTTGATGTACTCCTCGCTGAACCTGTAGTCCCCTATCGAGCCTATCGCGTCAGAGTCCTCAACGATCAAGTCGAACCAGGCCTCCATCGGGTCCTTACCTTTCTCGGAGGCGACCTGTGCAAGGGTCTTGTTCACGTAGGCGGGGTTCTTGTGCTCGGTGATTACAATTTCCTTGGCCCAGTTCTTGGGGTTCATGTTGGGGTTTGAAGGTGGCTGAATGTAGAACTTGCCCTTTTCTAGGGCCTCCTTGATCTCCTGTCTGAAGTCGGCCATCCTTAGGGCCTTGGCGAACGCCTCCCTAGACCCCAAAAGCCTGAGGTAGGGCGCGAAGTGGCCGCAGAGGTACCCCGTTGAGAACCACCAGTACGGTATCACGTCGAAGTGGGCCTCGACGCCGTCGGCGACATACCTGTCAACGACGTCGAGGGTTGCCCTGCCTATGGCCTCCTGGACGGACGCAGGCGGGGGCACGGGTGTGGCGTCCCATCCACCGTAGAGATGCGCAAGGACAAGGGGGACGCCGGTCTTCTTCGCTGTCTCGAGCTCGTCCGTTATTCCCTGCATCCTGTCCCAGGGGACGCCGACGGTTATGCCCCGCCTGCGCCCAGTGCGTTTCCAGTGGGGTGAGTATACAGACCCAGGGTAATCCTTGAGTATCGCGACGTGGGCGTTGATCTCCTCCCTGCTGGCGAAGCAGTCCGGGTCATAGTCGATCCCAGCGGACATGCCGAGGCAGCCCTCGTCCATGGCCTGCCTCACAAGCGCTCCGACGGCCTCGACCTCCTTCGGCGTCGAGACACGCTCGTAGTCGTTGCCCAGAACGGCCAACCTGCATGAGCCATGCCCGACAAGGGGGGCATAGTTTATGGAGAAGCCCTTCCCCTCAACGGCTTTGAAGAACTCCGCCATCGTCTTCCACGTAATTGTCCAGCCGAACTTCTCCTTCAGCAGCGCGTCCACATCGTCCTTAGGGAAGAACATCTTCTTGGGGAAGAACATGTAGGGCTCAATCTCGAAGCCGTAGTCCTCCTCGGCGATTCCCGGGAGACTGGTCACCTCACCAACCGGGGCGAGGGAGCCCCCGCACTGCCCTCCGACGAACGTCGTCACGCCCATGTGGACGTCACTCTCGCAATTGGGATAGAAGAGTAGGTGCCAGTCTGAGTGGCTGTGGGAATCGACGAAGCCTGGGGTCGCCGTCAGCCCGGACGCGTCTATCTCCCTACCGGCGTCCCCCTTCACGTCTCCCATCGCCACGATCTTGTCTTTTTTCACCCCTATAGAGCCCTTGTACGAGCTCTTGCCTGTCCCGTCGACTATAGCTGCATTTTTAATCAATACGTCGTATTCAGCAACCATGTTACTCGACTTATTGAAATGAGGAGCATATTTAAGAGTATCAGCATTTTTGAGTTTTGAATAGTTGATGTTCGGAGTTTTTCAAATAATCGGGAATAAAGATACTCAATGTCGACGAAGAAGGCAACGTAAGGTTAAAAGAGGGTATTTTACAAATTAAAGATGCACGATTCCAATGCCTTCTTTGAACTCGATCTCTGTGCCGTAGGGCGCTGAATATTTCGAGATGTGCTCGATGATTCGAGCCGCGTCCTTCGGAGAGGCCCTCCTAGGGCTGCCTCTCCGAGTCCTTGGTAGGCCATAGCCCGTTGTCGCAGGGTGGAGCTTCAGTTCAACGAGCTTGCCGGTGTCAAATGTCATATCCGCTACATAGGTATCCCAGAAGGGTGGCTCGGCGGGAAATCCGGCCCATCCCGTCCAGGTCTTCTCTCTCGCCTGAGTGTCAAAGGCGTCGTATGCGTCAGCTGGGGTCGCGTCGATTCCCAAGTTGTATCTGTCGTACCATTCCTGCCCCTGTTTCTTCGTTGTGTCATACTGGAAGATGATGTTGCCCATGCTGTAGAGGATCGGCTTCCCTTTGTAGATCTCGATGCCCCTGATAATGTGTGGCCCATGTCCCAGAAACGCGTCTGCCCCAGCATCAATACACGCCCTCGCGTAAGTTTCTATGAACTTGGCCGGCACATACCGGTCGTAACCGTTGTCCTCATGGCCGTGATGTGTAACTAGGACGAGGTCCGCCATCCTCCTAGCATCCTTGATGGACTGGACGTTGCCCTGTAGATCAGGCTCGTAGGGTATGGTGAACAGCGCGGGCTTATCGCTCTCGACAAACTTAACCGCCGTCAGGCCCCTTCCATATTCGATGCTCTTCTCCTTGATGGGGCCTATGGCGGTCTTCGCTCCTACGCTCTCGATGATCGATTTCAGCTGCGCCAGCGATTCCTTGGTCACCCTAATCTCCGTCTGAAAGCGCAGAGGGTTTAGACCCGGCCGCCCCTTCACGTCGTGCCTAGCCTCCCCCGCCCGGCCGAAGCTTGGAAAGCTCGAAGCGGAGGAGATCAGCGCAACGCGTCCCTTCTCGGTCTCCAGATAGGCTGGGCCCCTAGCCTCTCCAAGGTTCCGCCCGACCCCCGCGTGCACTATGCCCCTCTCATCGAGAACCTGAGAGCTGCTGAAAATTCCCTCGTAACTCCAATCCACCGTGTGGTTGTTGGCCCGGGAAACGAGGTTGAACCCCATCCACTTCAACTCGTCGGCGATACTTGGATCCGTGACCTGATACGGAATGCCGTATTCGGCTGCGGGATAGCCCTCGTTGTAGTCGCAAATCACTATTTCAAAGTTGGTGAATCTGACATCGGCCTCCCTGATCAGTTTGATCAACGAGAGGAACTCCTCTTCCTTGCAGGATGAGATATGCATGTTAAAGACCGAGTCGCCTGTTGCGACCAGTCTTAATCCTTTGCTCATCACGCTCACCTAGCATAATCAACGTTCATTCTATTCTTTTAAGACTAATCACATAATGTTGACACGTTATCGTATTGAGCATAATTATAAATTCTAATTGAAAATAAATATTAGTATTAAAGGTACATGCATATATAGCTCAAAATAAGTAGATCAAAAAACGATCGATAAGTAGAACTTTCTAACAATGAAACAATACCAATCAAAGGATGAAAGGGTCCCATGACCCATATGCCCGGTGCAAGAAATAGGAGTGAAACGGGTCCTCGGTCATCAAGAATCACTAAACAACTTTCCGTCTTCGGTATTGTAAAATAAGTCAATCTCGTGTATAGGGTGGATGTCTTGTGCCATCATTCTCCACGGCCTCGTGGGGGGCGGGAAGACAAGGGCCTGCCTTGACTTCGTCGAGAAGGCTAGGGCAGAGGGAATAATGGTGGGTGGAGTCATAAGCCCAAGGGTCTATCTCGATGGGCGGCTTATAGGCTACGACTGCCTAAACCCGGCATCCGGTAAGGTCTTCCCTATCGCTAGACTAAGGGATGTGGCACAGGGTTCTGACTGGTTTGCATTTGAACAGTTGATATACGTATTCTCCGTCCAAGGCTTCGAGCGCGCCAACAAGATGCTGAAGGCCGCCGCAAATAGGCTAAGCCCGCCCTCGATCATCTTCGTCGACGAGTTCGGGAGGTTAGAGAAGTCACACAGGGGCCTGTATCCCGGAGCGCTTCACGTGTGTAAGGCGTTAGAGGATTGCTCGGTCGCCGTGTTCGTATGCCGAACGAATCTGGTTGATGACGTTCAGGGGCTGGTGCAGGGGAGAGCCGGGGAGGTGCTTAAATTTGAGCCGGGAGAAGCGGACACCCTTTGGAATCATGTACTGAAGACCCTAAGACCTTAAGAATTGAAATAGTCCGTCGGCTTCTATTCAGATGAAGGCGGCACGTTGAGCGATCCCGAGATCGTCTCCAGACTGAACGAACTCTTGGCCGAGGGGAGGTCGGCCGTGTTGTGCATAATCATCGAGAAACGCGGCTCCGGGCCCAGAGATGAGGGGGCAAAGATGCTCGTCGACCCCGAGGGTGCAACTCTTGGCACCATAGGGGGTGGGGGGATGGAGCGGAGGCTTGTAGAAGAGGCGATTGAGGCCCTTAAGGAAGGTAGGGCCAGGACCATTAACTTTGCAATGGGCGTTGAGCCTTCTGGAGGTGCTGTCGTCGTCGACTCGAAATGTGGTGGAGAGGTGAAAGTGTTCTTAGACGTGATCAAACCCGATCCACGGCTCATAATTGTGGGCTCGGGAAACATCGGAAAGCCGGTGGCGGACCTGGCTCATCTCGTTGGCTTCGAGGTCGACGTGATCGACGACGAGAAGACCGCCACGCCAGAAAGGTTTCCCCATGCGAAGAAGATTTACTCCGGGCCCTTCGAGGAGGAGCTGGAGAGGGTCAAGGTAAGGCCCTCGGACTTCGTTGCCATTGTCCATGGGGAGACTGACCACGAGATCCCGGCTCTTCGAAAATTCTTGCCCCCAAAACCCGCATACATCGGCCTCCTCGGGAGCAGGAACAAGGCAGCTGAACACAAGAGGCAGCTGCTTTCCGAGGGATTCACCAAGGAGCAGGTCGATCTGATCCATGCGCCAATAGGCCTCGACATAGGCGCCGAGACCCCTGAGGAGATCGCTGTCAGCATCGTGGCCGAGCTCGTCGGGGCGAGGCGTCGCGGCCGGTCTCGAGGAGCCTCTTGACCTTCTCGAATTCCTCGGGGGTATCCATGTCTAATGTGCTCCAAACATTCCCCTTCACAAGCCTATGGGTGCCTTCATGCCTCTCGACGACATCCCTCAGGGTTTCATTAACAGCCATGTCCATTATATCCTTGAAGATCACCCTCCTAAAAAGCACAGGGTGGCCTCTCCGCCCCTCATAGACGGGGCTGACGATCAATGCGCCCGGGTCTGATGTCATCTTCCGAGCCATGCGGTCGATGAGTCCTAAATCCAGTCCCACCTGATCGCCGAGGATCAGGAACGCGGCGTCGGCGGAAACCCTTCTCAGGCCCGCCTTGAACGAACTCGTCATGCCTTCCTCATAGCTTGGATTGAGAACTGCCTCTGCGCAGTGAGCGCAGACAAAGGGCCTCAGGTCTTCGGGTCTGTGACCGAGGACGACGAAGACCTCTTCGACCGATGACGAATCCAGAGTATCCAGAAGCCTATCGATGATTGCGCGGCCCCCAACCTCTAACAGGAGCTTATTCGTCCCCATCCGCTCTGACTTGCCGGCGGCGAGGACGACCGCTGCGAGCCTCAACGTTTAGCCTCCTATGGCTGGTGTCTCTCGGTTCCTAGACCCCTCCCCTTTATTCCCTCAGCTTCTTGGAAGCGCCCTCGACCGCCCTCACTATGTTCACGTAGCCCGTGCACCTGCAGAGGTTGCCCTTGAGGTACTCCCTGATCTCCGCCTCGGTCGGGTCTGGGTTCTCGGCGAGCAGGGCCTTCGCGGTCATGATAAAGCCCGGCGTGCAGTACCCGCACTGTATTGCCCCCTCCTCGATGAAGGCCTCCTGGACTGGGTCGAGTCTGTCTCCGTTGGCCACCCCCTCGATGGTGTCAACCCTTCTTCCGTCGGCCTCAACCGCAAGGGTCAAACAGGACAGGACCGGCTCCCCGTCCAGATAGACCGTGCAGGCTCCGCACTCGCCGATGCCGCAACCATACTTGGATCCTGTCAAGTCTAGTTTCTCTCGGATCAGGTTCAAAAGAATCGTGTTTGGCTCGACATCGAACTGCTTCACACGCCCATTTACCGTGATCTCGATCCTCATCACTCTCACCTCTTCTTAATCCTCTCGCGGGCGATCCTGAGGGCATCCTTGAGCAGGGCGTCCGCGGTTGCCTTTCTGTACTCGGGTGGAGCGCGCCGCCAACGCTCGCGGGGCTGTATCTCCTCTCGAATTATGCTGCCCGCCTCCTCGAGGGTTCTTTCCGTGAGCTCCTTTCCCTCCATGAACCCCTCCACCTTGTACGCTCTGACTGGAATGGGCGTGCACGCTCCAAGGGCGACCCTACAGTGTTCCACGGATTCGCGCTTCATCTTCAGCACGACGGCCAAATTTACGGTGGCGATGTCGAATTTCGTCCAACCAATTTTCAGGAACGAGGTCCCCGTGCCCTTTTCCAAGCGTGGGACCAATACTTCAACCAGAATCTCGTCGGGACCTAACACCGTTTTATTCGTGCCTAAGAAGAACTTTTCTAGTGGAACTGTTCTAGCCATGCTTGAGCTCATTATAGAAGCCTGCGCGTCCAAGGCGAGCAGGGCAGTGGCGCTGTCTGCGCAGGGGTTTGCATTGCAAAGGTTCCCGCCGACCGTCGCCATGTTCCTGACCTGGATCGACCCGATGTGCCTGACGGCCTCGCAAAGAAGCGGGAGTTTTTCCCTTAGGAGTTCGGACTTCTCAATTGTTCTGTGCTTCGTCGCCGCCCCTATTTGGATCCCGTTTCCCCTCTCCTCTATTCCATTTAATTCCTCGATGTTCTTGATGTTTATCAGGTGTTTGACCTCGACCCTCCGCTCCTTCATGGCAATTAATAGGTCGGTGCCCCCGGCTAGTGGCTTCGCATCCCTGCCGTATCTGGAGAGAAGCTCCAGCGCCTGCTTCAGGTTTGATGGCGCGTGGTACTCGAACCTTGGCAGTATGTGGGTGTTCACCCTGTTGACGTACACCTACTTCCCCTCCCTCTTCCTCAGCGCTTCCAAGACCCTTATCGGCGTGATGGGGAGCTCGTAGAAACGGATCCCAAGAGCGTTGGAGATCGCGTTGGCCACGGCCCCCGCCACGGGGTTCATGGCACCCTCCCCTATCCCCTTTGCTCCGAATGGGCCTGTGGGCTCGTATGTATCAACGAAGAAGACGCTGAAGTCATCGAGCCTCGGCAGGTCCTCCGGCGAGGGTATCTTGTAATTGCTTATGGAGCCCCTGTTCCTCAAATCCCCGCTGTCAAGGTCGTAGGGCGTGTCCTCGAGGGTCACCATGCTCCACCCCATGGCGAACCCGCCGTGTATCTGGCCCGCCGCGAGGTCGGGGTTTATGACGGTGCCTATGTCCGCTCCCGTCACGACCCTCAGTGGCCTTATCTTGCCCGTCCAGGTGTCCACTTCGACCTCCACGAAGTATCCCGTGAAGTGGGGTGGGCAGCTCGGCTGCCTGTAGCTGTCGACCGAGGCTGCCGTTCCCCAGTTCTTGTGCCGCGCGGTTTCCGCGATCTCCCTGAAGGTGACCTCCCTGTTCCCGATCCCCTCGGCGTACACTACGCCCTGCCCGGTTTCCTCGTCGCACCTGAACTTGAGGGCGTGCGGGTAAGCGTCGAGCATCCTCCCTGCGAACTCCCTGAGCTTCTCCTTCACCTGTCCGGCCACCTTAAGGGCCGCGCCCCCACCGCTGTAGACTCCCCTCGAGGCGTGGGTGCAAACGTCGTAGACGGTGGTCCCGGTGTCCCCGTAGATGATGTTCACGCTGTCCAGGGGCACACACAGCTCCTCGGCGATGATCTTGGCATTCGCCTCGAGGGTGCCTCCGCCGTGATCCATCATGGCGGAAACGTAGTCGAACGTGCCGTCCTCGTTGAGCTTCAGCATGGCGCCGCCGAAGTCGACGATGCTGCCCGGGACGGGGGCGCCGGCGCTGCTCGTGTGGTACCCCCTACCCATGCCTATTCCCCTCCTGCACCTTCCCTTCTGGGCCCTATGTCTCGGCCTGTTGTACCAGTCGACCATCCCGGCGCCCCTGCGGAGGATCTCCTCGACGCCGCAGCTCTGGATGATGGACTTGACCGTGGGACCCTGCCCCCAGAAAAGGTCTCCCTTCCCGATGTAGTTCTTCAGCCTGAAGTCAAGGGGGTCCATCCCTATCGCTTCGGCCAGCTCGTCCATTAGGCATTCGACGGCCCACGTCGTCTGCGGGTTCCCGTAGCCCCTGAGTGCGCAGCTGGGAACCTTGTTCGTGTAGACAGCTTTGCCTATGTACTTTTTATGGGGCAGCTTGTAGAGGCTCACCCACCATCCTACGACGCAGCCGAGCAGCGGGTAGGCCTGGATTTGGTGTCCTCCGATGTCCAGAAACGCCTCCAACTGCCCAGCCGTCAGCTTTCCAGCCTTTGTTGTGCCTACCTTGAACTTGAAAACCATCTGGTAGCTGCAGTGATCGCGGATGTCCTCCTCCCTCGTGTAGGCGATCCTGACGGGCCTTCTGCTCTTCAGGGCGAGGCCGGTGGCCACCATGACTGCTGGGTTGACGTGTATGCTGGATCCGAAGCTCCCACCGATCGGAACCTTCATGACCCTGATCTTGCCCATCGGGGTGCCGTACACCTCGTTCAGGAGCAGTCTTGTGTTGTGGATCGTCTGCGTCGTGCTCCAAACCGTCACGCCGCCCCCCGGCTCGGGCCTCACGACGACCGACTTCGTCTCAAGCTGGTCGTGGTACCGCCTGCTCGTCCTGTATGTCCGCTCCAGGACGACATCCGCCTCCTCGAAGCCCTTCTCCACGTCACCCTCCTCGATCTCGAGCTTGCAGGCGATGTTGTTCTGGACCCTGATGACATCATTCTTTAGGAGTATCTCCTCGTGCAGCTGCTCACCGCCCGGCTCCATCGATTCGAAGACGTCGAAGTGGGCGTCAAGGGTCTCGTACTCGACCTTGACCGCCTCGAGGGCCCTCTGGGCCTCCTCCTCTGTCTCAGCTGCGACGGCCGCAACCGGCTCCCCCACGTACACGGGTTTGCCGCTGAGGACCTTCCAGTCCTTGTAGGTGGACTCGGGGACGCTGACGAGTCGGGGGCAGTACTTGACCTCCGGAACCTCGTGGAATGTGTAAGTGTAGGCGCCCATGGCCTCGGCGGCGGAAACGTCGATGGATTTGACCCTGGCGTGCGGGTATGGGCTCTTCAGAATCCGAGCGTGGAGCATGTTTGGCACGCTAATGTCCGAGGAGAACTTCTCCTGCCCCGTGACCTTGGCTATGCCATCTTTCCTCGGGGTTTTCCTGCCCAGGATACGGAATTCTTGCCGTTGGGACATTCTAGGCGAGCACCCTCTCAAGCATCCTTGTTAGATCCGAAGAATAAAGCTTCGTTATGATTGTGGGACCCAACTTAGTCCTCAATATTTTCGCCTCGGTATTATTGAATTTTCCTTAATCGGATCGGTTGCTCATACACTCCCAAATTTCCCAACCCGAATGTATCTGACCGAGCCTTGATTCTTTCGAGGGCGGATAGTGGGCCTCAAACAATTAAGCTGGTTAGAAAGGTTAAAAGGTGCCCCGACGGAGTATTCTGAGGCTCTTGGGATGACCTCGACGGACGATGAGCTGGAGAGGCTGAAGCAGAGGAAGCTGCTGGAGCTCCAGAGGAAGCTGCTGAGGGAAAAACGGGTGGCGGAGGAGGCCCCTAAGCCCAAGGAGCAGAGTCCGAACGATATCCTGAGCGGTCGTTTGGTCGGAAGGGCACCGGAGATCCTCGTTGCGGCCAGGGACCAGTTCCCAACTGTGATGCCGAAGGTCGAGGAGGCCCTTGTGGAGGCGATAAGGGCCGGGAAGATCAGGGAGGGGATAGACGGGGAGAGCCTCTTCTACTTCCTGAGGCAGATCGGCCTCCCGGTGAGGCTGCAGACGTCGATCAGGTACAAGGAGCACGGGGAGCTCAAGACGATAAGCCAGAGGCTGAAGGAGAAGGAAGGTTAATCTCATCGGATGAGATTAACTGCATCTTATGACCTCTAGCAAATCGTGTTTCTAGCTGCCTCAGCATCCAAAATCATTAAAAAAAGGGAGATCGCCGACACATGGACCGAGCTTCTCAGAGCCCTTTGAGGTCCTTCTTGATATGGCCTATGCCCAAATCTTCCAGGGTCGAAGGAAGGGGGACCCCTGTCTCCTTGTCCCAGCCCATCTTCTCGTAATAGTTCCTCAGCATCTCGTCCCAATGGGGCATGATGCTTATCCCCGCCGTCGGGCCGTCAACAGGCGTCGAACCGTAGCGGACGGAGGGGCGGTCTTGTTCACTGCCGATCCCGGCTCTTAGGTTGAAGGCCCTCATCAGGTTCACGGCCCGCAGGCCGACACTCTTCCCCTCTTCAGCGGTGAAATCCCAACCCGTAGCTGCGGAGACGGCCTCGGCGATCAGCTTCGCGTTCATCCTGGTGTTGAAGCGGCAGGTGCCGACCGAGTCCTCGAACTGCATCAAGCCCTTTGTCTCGGCGACGGCCGTGGAGACGGCGAGGGGGTTCGCCGGACCCTGGACATCGGGGCCCATGGCGCTCGTGTGGGTCTCGATCGTCCCGGTGTTGGAGACGCAGGTGTCGAACATCTCCGCCCAGCGGGTCCTGTGGTCGTGCCCTCGTGGGGTGTTCCCCTTCATCGCGTAGATGGCCGCCTCCCCAGCTTCACCCCCGATCCTCTCAGAGGCTCTCTTCACGCCCTCGGCGAGGAGGTCTCCAAACCCTCTTCGCTCCGAGATCATCATCAGAAGCTTCTTGGCGGCCTCGGCATCGCCCCATCGGACCTCTAATCCCCCAGTGTTCTTTGTAGTGATCAGGCCGCGATCGAAGCACTCCATCAACCAGGCCATGAGCCATCCGGCCTCGTTGTTTTCCAGACCGAGCCTGTCCGTGAGCCCTGAGAGCATCATAGCGGCCTCCACGTCGTCCTGGCCAATGACCGGCCCCCAGGCGGCCATCTGCTCATACTCTGGCTCCTCAACGAGGCAGGAGTATGGGCCCTCTGCGACCCTCATCACGGAGCAGTGAAGGAGTCTGCAACCCCAGCAGGGCTCCCTGTCGACCTGAAATCGGTCGCGTATGTACCGCTCGGCGAAGGCGTCAAGCTTCCCCTTCTGTACGTCCCAGATGTTCGTCGTGTAGTTCTTGATGGGGAGGGTGCCACTACCGGATTTATAGCTGGACTCCACGCCACCTATGGTCCCCTTGAAGTACTCGACGTCCTCGTACATCCTCTGGGCCACATCCTTCAATCTTTGTGGATCCGCCACAGCTATCCGGCTTTGACCACGGAGGGCGATGATCGCCTTCAGCTTCTTCGAGCCTAGGACGGCTCCTGGCCCGTTGTGGGAGGCAGAATGGCCGTGGTCGACAAAGGCACCAGCCCATCGGACTAGGTGTTCCCCGGCAGGTCCGATGGATAACACGCTCGCCTCCCTGCCCTTTGCCTTGAACTCCTTCCTGAGGGTGTCGCAGGTCTCGTACGTGTCGAGCCCGATCAGCTTTTTTGCGTCCCTCAGCTCAGTCGAGCCGCTTCTCAGGACTAGGTACTTCCAATCATCGGCGGCACCTTGGACGATGACGCCGTCGTAGCCAGAGAACCTCATGTAGGCGCCGAAGAGGCCGTTTGCCTGGACGGAGGTGGCGCCGCCGGTTAGAGCCCCCTTCGTGACAATCGATATAGTGCCCGAGCCTCCAACGCTGGTGCCCCCGAGGGGGCCACTCGCGATGGTCACCTTGTTGACCGGGTCTGACCAGGCGGATATCGGCGGGACCTCCTCGTAAAGGATCTTCGAGCCGATGCCAGTCCCCCCGAGATACATCCTCAGGGTCGGCTCTTCGAGGATTCTATCCTCGAGTCTTTCTTCGATTAAGTCTATGGTAAGTAACTTCCCTGCGTACCCTTTGATCTTCTGCGACATGG
>CAZPMB010000054.1:0-14581 GCA_964587735.1 uncultured Candidatus Bathyarchaeia archaeon
CGAGCCCCTCCTCGTATCCGGCGTGGGCACGGTTGGGCTGGAGATCCTAGAGGACATGCCGGACGTGGACGCGGTAATAGCCCCTGTGGGCGGAGGCACCCAGGCGGCCGGGCTGGGCATCGTCTTCAAGACGGCTGCCCGTGGTATAAAAGTCATCGCCGTTCAGGCGGAGAACGCGCCCAGCGTCTACATGAGCTGGAAGAGCGGCAAGCTGGAGTCCACGGAGTCGGCGTCGACTATAGCCGATGGACTTGCTACTAGGCAGGCCTTCGAGCTAACGGTTCCAATGCTTCGTGACCTGATCGACGACTTCGTCCTAGTGTCCGAGGATGAGATCAAGAATGCTATCAGGCTCTACGTTGAGAAGGCCCACACCATAGCCGAGGGGGCCGGCGCAGCACCCCTCGCCGCTGGGTATAAGATCAGAGATCGCCTAAGGGGGAAGAAGGTGGTCATGGTGCTCAGCGGTGGAAACATCACGGCCGAAACGCTGAAGAGTGTCCTGTGAGAGGGCTCGGCCTTGCTCGAGGAGCTTGTGAGGAGGGCGGCGGAGGAACTCAGGCTCAGGGAGCAGGCCATCAACGAGGCGCTGGCCAGGGCCCGCAGGGCGAGGGTACTTTCCAAGCAGGCAATCATCCAGATACACGGAAACGACATCTCAGAGGCCGAGGCGAGGTTGAGGAACGCGGAGGATTTGCTGCGCGAGATAAAGGAGATCGTCGACGATCACGTTGAGATCGGCCGTTTCGAGGAGGTGGTTGCCGCGAGGGAGGAGTACGCCGAGGCCGCGATCATGCACGGTTTGAAGACCTCAGGCGAGTTCCCCAGCCCCGATGCGGTAGGGGTACCAATCGTTGCCTATCTCATGGGGCTTGGCGATGTCCCAGGCGAGCTCAGGCGCCAGGCACTCGACGCCCTGAGGGTTGGAGACCTTGAGCGGGCCGAGTCGGATCTGAACACGATGGAGCGCATCTACCTGAGCCTGATATCGATGGAGGAGACCCCGTTCCTGAGGGGCCTCAGGCGGAAGATCGATATCGCCAGGGGGGTGATAGAGCGGACGAGAAGCGATCTGACAGCAGAGGCGGGACGGAGGAGGCTGAACGAGTCAGTGACACGCCTCGCTGAGAAGCTGGAATAATGAGGACTAAGAGCCCCACACCCTTAAGCTTAAATGCGAGTTTACGTGTCCTTTTTCCTGCTAGACATCTGGAAGATTGAGACTATTGTGTTCATGGACGTTGAACTGATCGCAATCTCGTCGACCCGTCTAGCTGATTCTCGGGAGGATGGAGGAATGCCTAGAAATGACGATCAATGAGCCAACTGGGCTCCAGTTCTACGACACCCTGACACGGCGTAAAAAGCCGTTCGAGCCGATAGAGCCTGGGAAGGTTGGGATGTACGTCTGTGGCCCAACGGTCTACGGCGACCCTCACATTGGTAACTTCCGCACCTTCATAGTGGGCGATATAATCCGTCGCTGGCTGGAGTACAGGGGCTACGACGTCTTCATGATCATAAACCTCACGGACATCGACGACAAGACGATCAGGGACTCGGGCAAGGAGGGGGTCTCCCTCGAGGAGTTCACGGACCGCTACATCGGGTCTTTCTTCAGGGGGGTGGACCTTCTCAGCTTGAAGAGGAGCACCACGTATCCGAGGGCTACGGAATACATCCCCCAGATGATAGAGTTCATTGAGGCTCTCCTGGAAAAGGGCGTCGCCTACGTCGCCGAAGACGGCGTCTACTTCGACGTGGACAAGTTCCCGGGATATGGGAAGCTGAGCGGGATCGACGTGACGAAGGTGAAGTCAACGGAGAGGATGGCGAAGGACGAGTACAAGAAGGAGGCGGTGCACGACTTCGCCCTTTGGAAGGCCTCAACGCCAGAGGAGATCAGGAGGGGCATCTACTACGAGTCGCCGTGGGGGAAGGGCCGACCAGGCTGGCACATAGAGTGCAGCGTCATGATCCGGAGCCTCCTCGGTGATGCTCTCGACATCCACGCGGGCGGCGAGGACCTCGTTTTCCCGCACCACGAGAACGAGATCGCCCAGTCCGAGAGCCTGACCGGCGAGCAGTTCGTCCGATGCTGGATGCACGTTCGCCACCTGATGGTCAACGGGAGGAGCATGTCCAAGAGCCTGGGCAACTACGTCTCCTTCGACAAAGTCGTATCCAAGTTCGGCGTGGAGGCCTACAGGTACTTCCTGCTCTCGGTCCACTACCGCAGGCCGCTGGACTACACGGAGGCGACCATTGAGATCGCCAAGAACTCCGCCGACAGGCTCAAGAACACGTTGGACCTCGTCGAGAACGCATTACGAGGCGAGGAAAAGAGCCTTGGCTTCGCGGACAAGGAGAAGAGATTTCTGAGCGCAGTGCACGAGCAGAGGCGTCGCTTCGAGGGCGCGATGGACGACGACCTGGACACCCATGGAGCCCTCGACGCCCTCCACGCCATGTCCAGAGCCATCAACGAGTACGTCTCAGAGAGGCCCAACAAGGGTGTTCTGCTGAAGGCGTACGAGGTGTACCGTGAACTGCTGAGCGCTCTAGGATTATTCGAAAAAAGAGGGGGAGAAACCGACAAGCTCACCAAGGATCTAATTGGAATCGTCTCAGAGCTGAGAAGGCAGCTGCGCTCGGAGAACAACTACCGCCTATCGGACAAGATCAGGAAAGACCTCGCAGAGGTTGGCGTAATCCTGGAGGACACTTCCGAGGGGACAAGCTGGAAGATCGAGAGGCACTAATAACTCTCTTCAACGTTTTTCAAAGTGTGCTTAAGCCTATTTTGAATACGCGTCGTAAAACCGCATAAAGGATGCTGAATCCTATTAATGTTGATGGTGCAGGACGTGGACCTATACTCGGCGTTGCGTGGGCTCTTGGAGCAGATACCCGATGGCATGGTCTCCACACCTCATCACCTAGCACTGGCCCTAGGCGACCCTTCTGCCGACAAAGCTATGGCCCAAGTGTTCAAAAGAGGAGACATGAAAAATTTTTCTGAGAAAATTGTGCAAAAGCCCGGTCCAGACGCGTCTGTCTTCTCGGGCTTCGTCTCCGATGGACCTCTAAAACGGCTGGCCGAGCTGCAGAGGAGAATGTCAAAGCAGGTAATTCGAGAGGATCGTTTCGATGAGGCCCACAGGTTCGCCGGGGTAGATGCCGTGTATCAAGACGATGACGCGTTCGCCGCATGCGTTGTAATGGATGAGGGCTTACGTCTGTTGGAGACAGCGTCTGCGTTCGACCACACACGCTTCCCATACATCCCCGGGTATCTCATGTTCAGGGAAGCCCCGATCGTGGAGGCCGCGACTAAACTCGTCTCGGATTTCGATGTGCTGTTCGTCAATGGGCACGGTGTAGCCCATCCACGCGGCTGCGGCCTCGCATCCTGTGTCGGCCTGGACTTAGGCACCCCCACTATCGGCGTCGCCAAGCGGCGGCTGGTAGGCGATGTGGGCAAAAAGAGGGATCACTGGGCCCCATTAACGTACAACGAAGAGGTCGTTGGTGCCGAAGTGGAGGCAGGCGCCTCCAGAATATACGTCTCCATCGGCCACAAGGTATCGCTCGAAACAAGCATCAGAATCGTTCGTGGGATGACCGCTGAGGGATTTCTCCCCGAGCCCCTGAGGAGGGCTCACAATGAGGCAATCTGGATGAGGAGCAATCGCCCAAGAGTTTAGCATAATTTTAACCGATGGGAAATCGATGAATACCTGTGGTTCATTTTGAGCGGGTGGTCGAGGGAGAAGAGGTCCGCCGTCGCCTGGATCGACGAGAACTCGGCCCGCATGGCCGAGATGAGCGACGCTCTCTTCGAGTGGGCGGAGCCAGGGCTTAGGGAGTACAAGTCATCTAGGCTCCTGATGAGCTACATGGTTGAGAAAGGCTTCGATGTGGAGGAGGGGGTCTCAGGAATGCCAACGGCGTTTGTAGCAAGATGGGGAAAGGAGGGCCCGGAGATCGGTTTCTTCGCCGAGTACGACGCGACACCTGGGCACTCTCAGAAGGTGGTGCCGTGGGAGGAGCCCGCAGTCCCCCATGGGCCAGGTTTCACGGACGCCCACAACATGCTTGGCGTAGCGTCCTGTTTCGCCGCCCTAGCCCTTAAGGAGGTCGCCGTTGAGAACGGTTTCCGCGTAAAGGTCAGGTTACTGGGGACGCCGGCCGAGAAGCTCTGCGTCGGCAAGCCCTACATGGCAAGGGACGGCCTCTTCGATGGAATGGACGCCCTTTTGGCTTGGCACCCTGGCGGCCCAACAACCGTCCTCGGCGAGGCCTGGCCACTAGCCTACAAGAGCATGCTATTTAACTTCAAGGTGGAAAAGGCAGCCTTCGGAACGAGTGGCGATGTCAGCTACCCGGGTGCGCTGGACTCGGCGATTCTGATGTACAACAACGTCAACTTCATGAAGGAGCACATCCCGGCCCTCATGCGACGTGGAGGGAGCATAAACGAGTTCCTGATGACCGGCGGCCAGTGCACGGTTGCCACACCTGAGTTCAGCCAGATCGTGTACTGTTGGAGATCAAAGAGCCTTTCGGATCAGGAGGCGATTACGGGGGTTGTGGAGCGATGCGCCCGGGCCGCCGGGCTCGTGACAGGCTGCAGAGTGGAGACGCGGCTCATCACGGCGGTGAGGACCGGGCTCCCTAACCGCGTCCTCACCGAGACGGCGATGAACAACCTGAGGCTGATCGGTCCGCCACAGCACTCAGATAAGGATAAGGAGTTTGCGAGGGACATACAAAAGAACCTTGGCATAGAGCCGATGGACGAACCCTACGACGAGTCAATCACCGAGCCTGAGAAGGCTTATGACGGCTTCCATCCCGCAGACGACGTAAACGAGTTCACTTGGCACGCACCTTCCGTGCGCCTGTATGTGAGCAAATCCCTCAGATCTCCTCTGGGTTTCAGCTACCCACGGTGGGTGATCTCTGCCCTGTGCGGAATGGGCGCGACCCACAGTATGGGGGAAACGGCTGCGAAGGTTATCGCCACTACTGCAGTCGAACTTCTAACCAACCCCGAACTTCTAAAACAAGCGAAGGCCGAATTCGAGAGGAGGAAGAAAATGCACAACGAGGAGCCCCTCATCCCAAGGAGCCTCAAGCCCCCAATCGGGTTGAGATGGCCCGAGTGGGTTGACCGCCCAGGCTCAGAGTGGTGGATACCGGCCCAGTAAATCTGAATCAACCTATTATTCATGCAAGGAGGGGGTCTCTGATGCAGGAAATATCAGACGACGTCTACCAGATCGAGGTACCAATGAGATTCAACCCACTCGGGTGTACCTATTCGTATCTACTGCTTGACTCCGCAGCTCTCATAGACACAGGTGTCGGTACGCAGAGTGCCGTCAAGGCATTGACGAATCAGCTTAATGCCGTGAATTTAAGACCATCCGACATCAAGCACATTATCTTAACGCACCTCCACAGAGACCATGTCGGTCTCGTTGACTACATCCGTTCAACCTCAAAAGCAACTGTGTACGCCCATAAAACTGCCGTAAAGACAAGTAATGAAAAAAGGGGCGAGGGCCGAGACCACGAAAATTCTTACAAAGAAATAGAGATGCTTGGAGGGGGTAAATATATTGCCTTCCTAGGGAGATTCGAGTACGCGATAAGACACCCAAGACCCGTTATTGAGATAGATAAGGGACTGGAAGACGGTGAACTCGTTACCTTTCCGGGTTCTTCCATAAAGGTCCTGTGGACCCCAGGGCACGCCCCAGAACACATATGCATCTACGACGCGGAAAAGAGGATTCTATACTCTGGAGATCACGTGTTGCCAAGGATAACATCTCACATAAGTCTGCATCCAAATCAAAAGGGAGACCCCCTCAGAGATTACTTGAGGTCTCTGGAGCGCCTACGAGGGCTGCAGGTTGAATCCATCCTTCCTGCGCACGAATACTTGTTCAAAGACCTCGATGGAAGAATATCAGCTCTTGAGTTTCATCACATGAAAAGATGCGAAGAAGTAAGAACGGTTCTTGAACATGGAGAAAAAACAGTTTTTCAGGTTGCAGCCTTCCTCACTTGGAACAAAAGACCGTGGTCTAGGATGGATTTTTGGACGAAGAGGATGGCGGCCACCGAGACTCTCGCCCACCTTGTATATATGAGGAACAATGGAGAGGTGGAAGAAGAGATTAGAAAAGGTGTCTTATTCTACAGGCTTCGATGAATGGAGGTCGTTTTCGAGGGTTACCGCCAAACCTTTACACCCATTTCGTGGAGGTAGGTTGCGGCGAGGGTCGCTATGTCCGAAGTCTTGAATGGTATGTGCATCTCCTTTACCTTTACAACGACCTCTCTGTATGAAATCTCGAGTACATTCTGCTTGGTGATATATTCGTCGATGATTGTCTGAGCCACCTTTTCGGCGACTCTGAATTTAGGGCTCAACATCTTGTAATGATTTCTCAAAGCCTTGGCAATTTCTTCCGAAGATGTACCTTCTAGAGCCCATACGATGGGCCGAGGCCCGCCTTTTGAGTTTCTAATCTTTGAAACCTTAAGCGCGGGTATAACAATGTTTAAAGATCTGAGCCTTTTCAGAGCCCTGTACACCGTCGCCTCGGGAATATTTAATTCGTTCTGGAGAACCCAGGCCGTTGATGCTCCGCGTATACAAAAAAACAGAAATGCCTCTGCTATTGCCGGCGATGAAAAAATCTTCTCGCTGAAAGAAAGTAACTCTTGTATATTTTTAATGGTGGCAGTTATGTTGTTCTTTTCATTTAATAATAATAACTTGCGGTATAACTCGATAAATTTAGAAAAATTGCTCTCACGATATGAAATTAATTCCTTTGATTTCCCGCCAATTTTTTTAATGCCCTCAACCGATACAACACCCAAATAAAACCCGTCCATAAAATTTGCTTTCAGGGTAACGAACTATCCTCCCTTGCGATATTCTTATAAGATTACTTGTTAACATGTAAACAAGTAAACATTTTAGATTATGGTCGTGCCTTCGTGCCTCGCAAGACCGTTGCCATCAGAGGGCTCGATACTGAGCTATACAACGAGGTCTTCTCAATGGCGAAAAAGGATGGAAAACGAGTTTCCGAGGTCGTAAACCAGGCCCTCTCTACGTTCCTCAATGGAGATTACGTTAACAACAATGGTGATGGTAAGGCATCTAACATTTTCACCCTCAAGAACGATGGTGAGATTACTCTGTCGAAGAAAGACATCGTCGGTCTGAAGGGAGAAGTGGGTCGTTTCCGTATAGAGACCTCTGGCAAATTGGTTTTTGAAAAAGATCTCGATAAGGAGACGCTTAATCACATAGACAAAGTCATAGTACACGACGGCACCGTGGAGGTCTCAAAGAACCTTTACCCCTACCTCCTTATGAGGTCCGAGATATTCGGTAAGATTGAGAAGTATTGACTAGACCTGATAATGGCCTGCGTCTATTCGGCGTTGAGGACGGAAGTTTCAGAGCTTTCCACGAGGCAGAGCCTTCGCACTCAATTTTCTGTGGTGTTAAGATCGAAAACAGATTTATCAGAGAAGTGAGGCTCACTAAAATCAAAATCGATGGTTTTGATGCCACAGATAGACTTCTTGACATCTTGAAAGGGATTGAGGTTGATGCTATCATACTTGGAGGGATTACATTTGCAGGGTTCAACGTGGTTGATCCAAAAACAATATTTCAGAAAGGAAGTATTCCTCTAGTCGTCTTCTCAGGCACAAGACCAGATAATGAAAAAATGCTGAGGGCCCTGAAGAACCATTTTCTAGATTGGCGAGATCGATGGCAGATAATCGAGGGCCTTGGTCCGGCTCATAGCATCAGACTACGTCCCGGGGAGTCACCCATCTATTTTGAGGCAATTGGAGAATCTTATGAATGGGCTGTGAAAATCCTGCGTTGTTCGGCAATTATAGGTAGAACGCCGGAGCCCGTAAGGGTGGCTAGGCTTATCGCCCGCGGCCTCAGCCCAGTTTTTTGAAATCTATAGGTGTCACTTGGTGCGTCTGTAGGTTAAAAATCGGGGCTATTCCGACAGTGGGAATTATGTTGACCCTCTTCTGGAACGGCGTTTGGTCCTGCCAAGAACTAGATGCTATTAACGTTGTTCCCTTGTACCTTTTTGAACCATAGACATGAATGTGGCCCATCTGGAATACATCGGGAGTTGAAGGTATAATCAGTCTGTCCTCTTTTTCTGGCGCGATGGGCGTAGACGACCCATACATCGGCGCAACATGCCGGCAGCGAAGCAGGAGCTCCATTCCATTCAGGGGGTTGTTGAAGGTCATCCCAGGGACATGGGAAAGGACATCGTCCAGCGCCTTCCCGTGGCAGACAAAGGCCTCAACCCCATTGAGGGTGAGACGGCTTGGACTCCCGAGAAAATGGATCCTGTCATCGTCGTAGAGCGCTTCCGCGTATTGTTTTGGGATCGGTGGCTGAGGAAGGCTTTTGCGGACTGCGTCGTGATTGCCAGGAAGAATAATTATCTCCACGTAGTCCGGGATCCCTGAGAGCATCAGGGCGGCCGTTTCGTACTGTTTTCTGACGTCCTTGATCTCCAGCTCCTCCAGCTGGGTTGGATATATTCCAATGCCGTCAACGAGATCGCCGTCGACGACGACGTACTTAACCTGAGCCGCAAGGTTCCTCAGCTGAGGAGGCCCAACCTCTAGGTTTAACCACCTGATGAACTTGTCGAAGATCCCCCTCTGAAAGTATCTGCTTCCAATATGAGTATCGGCTATAAAAGCGGAGCATAGAGGAATCTCGGATCTCCTTGGAGTCTGGCTCGGGATGTCAGGCCAGATGAAGTCGTTTGCGATGAACAGGTCCTGCTTGTACTTGATTGCGTCGGCGCAGATCACTTGGTCTTCTAGGATCGTAAAGCCTTTTTTCAGGGCGTCTCCTTCAGAAGCCAGAACGGTGACCGAGTTTTCGTTGTCCTCGAGTTCGACGAATAGGCGTTGACCAGATGTCCTCTTGCTCGTCACAATGCCGATCATCTTGATTTTCGATTTCATCGGCATCTTCAAGGCGTTGGTTATGGTGACTGCTTCCCTCACATCCATCCTCTGGCGGAGTATGCCCTCAATGCCCTTGAAGCGGCTTCTGAAGTAATCCACGAAACCCTCCAGGTCACATGATGGACTTGCGGGCCTCTCGTCCATCACCTGAATCTGTCCATCATATTCTGCGGCGAGAGGCCTGCTCTCCGTTTTTCCCGTGACAACTTTGAGAACATCTGTTTTTCTGAGGCTTTCTTCGTGCATAGATCTGAGGAGATCTCTGTTAATTATAGTGATGTCTTCATGGGAGGAGCCTGCTACTAGTATAGCTTGTTTGACTGTCTCCTTGACAGCCTCGCCTTGAAGGGTTGAGAGGTATTCAAACCCGTCCGCGCTCAGTTGATAGCCTAATTCGATTATCTTGCTTAGGGCCTCTCTCAACTCCTCCGACACGACATCAGGCTCCAATCGGGGTGCCGCGCGCATTTAAACTATCTTTGCCCTGGCCCTGTAGTCTTCCCTTGGAGGGCTCCAGGCCTCAAATATTATGACCGGTTTATCCCCTTTCGCTTCGAACCTGTGAGTCTCATTCACTGGAATCGTCCAAGCAACTCCGGCCTCGACGTCTATCGTCTTGCCTCCGGAGGTCAGGATCCCCTTTCCATCTACACAGGTTCCTATTTGTTCGTTTGGATGGGAATGTTCGGGGAAGATGGCGCCGGGCTTTATGTAGATCCTCGTTAGGGTCATGCTCTTGCCATCCCCGATGATGGCCATCTCGGCTCCCTCGACGGGCTCGAACCGAGGGGCTCTTTCAAATCTCGTTGATTTCATACATGTACTCCACTCCGATTCTTGCTCTGGTTCGTATAAATGCTTATTCGCGTGCAAGCGAGCCTAGACGACGATCCTCATTCTTTCCTTCTGCTGCTGGATGAGCTCCTTGATCTCCTTCCTGACGTAATATTTGTAAGGCATGCCCCCTGTTGTTCTGTCTATGAACCCCTTCTCGTAAAGCTTCTTGAGGAGTCTGGCCGTATGCTCCCTCGTCTTGTTTATGCGCTTCCTGATCTCGGGGACGGAGCCCTCCCCCAGCTCCTCTATGATGGTTAGCACCCCGAGCTCGGTCTCCGTCAAGGTTTCCAGGACGGCATCATGTTTCAGGGGTATCGGTGCCTCAACCTTAGACGGTGCAGTGGCGGCGACAGGCCTTGTCGCAAGCTTTTGGATCTCCTCTTTCATACTTAGAACGACTTTGTCTGTCTCCTCGATCCGATTCCCCAGCTTCTTCGTCTCCTCTCTGCTTTCCCTGGCCAATTTTGTCGATTCAATGCTTGTTTTCAGGGCTTCATTGGCCACACGTTGAGCGTCAGAAGCGCTCTGCTCAATGCCCTTGATGGCCTTTGTAATTCTAGCGACCTGTTGAGTGAAGCCGTAGGTTATACTCTTAACCAGGTCTTTCGAACCATCATACTCGTTTTGGGCTTTTTTAATCAACTTGTAATATACGAAAGACGCCACTACCGTCATTGCCAGCAGAGATGCGGTTGCAAAGAAAAGCTCCAAACCGTTCACTTTTTCATGCGCTTTTAACTATTTACTATTTTGTATTGTGATTTTTTATTGTTTTCTATTCTGTAAGTCGTTTTTCGCCTTAATATTGCCCTTTTAACACCCTTTTTATATTAATCAAGATTAAATATTAAATTAATTTTCGTAAGGGTACGCATACGTAATGAAAAATTAACCGTTATGCTACCCGTAAATCACAAAATATCACACGTAATCTCGGTGTGATGAAATGTGACCCGGTCTGTGACTATATGATGTCACAGTCGTTCACAGTGATATCACACTGGATATCTATTTCATGAATGAATTACATAGTTAACCGTTTGTTAATTTGGAAAATCAATTATTTTTATTATTTAATTTTTAATTTAACGGGTTTTGAGTATAACAATAAGGCTAAAACGAGGTTTATTTTTAAAAAGGTTAAAAAAATTTTATTTTTAGATAATACGAATTAAATATGTAGACTTTAATCTGGGTATTAGATTCGGTTATAGTATTTTTTAATTTTTTAACTATTTTCGACTATTATCAATAACAAAATATCGTGATATCACATATAATCACACTATGATTTTTCTTTTAAATTGGGTATATTTAAAAATTAGATGGGTTGTATAATTAAAATATTCGAAATTTTCTTATAATAGTGCATATTGGCCATATTTTTATGTTTATCCCAAAAACAATCTCAGTACTAAGTGCTATTTATTTAAATTTAAAAATTTTTAATTAACTGAATTGTTAAATATTATAAAAATAAGTCGTTTTTTTCTTGTATCGATGTGATATGATGTGATATCACGTAATTCCTAGGCTCTTTGGCTTTGCCAATGATTGAATTCCCTTCATCAATTCTTCTTCCATCCGATTAAGTAACTGACTAGATTTAGATCCAGAGCTCTCAATCAAATCAAGATACTCGCTTAATTTTTCTGCAAGATCCTTATACTCCTCAAACGGAGGCGTTTCAAAGATACCGATGTAAAATAAAAGAATGATTGTGTATATAGACGAAATTATGTTCCTCCTTCCTTGTGCTAACGTCCTACCAAATGAACCTCTACTAACCTTTTTAGACCTTAAAAACGCTTTATCTGAATAATTAAGCTCATTGTCGGACAAATATTCTGATACATAATCAATTATTAAGCTTTCATATTGAATAGTTGTAATATTGCTATTTTTTAGTAATACAGCAGCAATTGGGTCTTTAAATGACCGTTCAATAGTTTTTTTTAGGTTAATGTCAAGAGACATTTTATTCACTTCAATTTTAAATGCAAGGTTTTTTGGTAAGCATATCGTATACGAAAGTGTATATTAGATGAATAACTTTTTCTATGGAATAATTTGTATCGTTCTTGAACATTTATAACATTATTGTTCTAATTTTATTTAATTATTAAATAATATTATTAAAATTTGGATACATTTTCCCACAAAAATGCTTTTACTAAGAGTAATGCAAGTATGACCCATGTTATCACTCATGTCTTTGCAGCTCAACGCATCAAAAACTGTTGAGAAAATCACCTCATTTATGCGTTATCAAATTAAAATTTCGGGCCAAAAGGGCGCCGTAGTGTCTGTCAGTGGTGGCATAGACTCTTCTATCGTCCTGAAATTAGCTACTATGGCTTTGGGCCCAAAAAAAGTGAAGGCCTTGACATTACCAATGCGTGACATCACGCCGGAGAGTGACATCACGGATGTGATGCGGCTCGCCGAGATGTTAAATGTTACGTGTGACACCGTCTACATCACGCCGATGATACGCGTGATGCGTGACATCATCCCATTATACGACCAGTCAAACAAGGTTTCCGTCGGAAACCTAATGGCCAGGACGAGGATGGTCATCACCTACTACTATGCGAACGCGCTGAGGAGCCTCGTCTTCGGCTGTAGCAACAAAACCGAGTGGATGACGGGCTATTTCACTAAGTACGGCGATGGCGCCGCGGATCTCATGCCGATTGCGGACCTCTATAAGAATCAGGTAAGGCAGCTAGCTCGATACTTAGAGATCCCTGAAAGCATAATTAAAAAGGTTCCAACAGCAGGCCTCTGGCCAGGGCAGTCAGATGAGGAGGATTTGGGAATGAAATACGACACATTGGATCTAATTCTTTACGGGATGGAGCATGGCATGGCTGAAGAGGAAATTGCAAGTAGTTTAGGGGTCGACATCGATATGGTTCGAATGATTTACAACCGTGTTAAAGCAAACGAGCACAAGAGGCGCCTCCCATTAATCTTAAGACTTAGTAGCGCCTCTGGATGATATCAAATCGGGGCAGTGGAGGCCGGGGAAATGGGGCGCAGGCGCAGAAAGGTGGTAAAGATCGTGCGCAAGACTCTGCCTGAGTTGTTCTTATGCCCGAGGTGCGGCAAGAACACGGTCAAGGCAACGGTGGACAAGAAGAGGGGCCAGGCGGTCGTCATTTGCAGCAATTGCGACTTGAACGCGGCCTTCAGCAGCACCCTTAACATGAGCGAGGTCGACGCCTACTGCAAGTTCGTCGATCAATTCTACGCGGGCGAGACCAGGGAGGAACCCGCCGTTGAATAGATCTGTTGAGGAGCTCATCTGCGAGAGGGTTAAGTCAAGGGGGGCCATCCACATGACCCTCTTGGACCCCCAGAAGATGAGGTCAACCAAGTGCGCCGATGTTGCGGCGGAGGCGGAAAAGGCGGGCACGACCGCGATTATGGTCGGCGGTTCGACTCTGGCGTCGAACTCCGATCTGGATGATGTTGTGAAGCAGATCAAGGCCAGGGTTAGGGTTCCCGTCATCCTATTTCCAAATAATATCTCCGGGGTGAGCAGGCACGCCGACGCGATATGGTTTATGTCGCTTTTAAACTCCCAGAGCACCTACTACATAATCGACGTTCAGGCCCTTACGGCCCAACTGATTAGGAGTTACGGCCTCGAGGCGATCCCAATGGGGTACATCATCGTGGGAGAAGGGGGCGCGGCGGGCTTCGTAGGCCAGGCCAGAGCCATCCCCTACGAGCACCCTGAACTGGCCTTGGCCTACAGCATGGCCGCCGAGACCCTCGGTATGCGTTTCGTCTATCTTGAGGCAGGTTCGGGGGCAAAGGTCCCGGTGCCCCCTGAGATGATTAAACTTGTCAAGAATAATCTGAGAATCCCGCTGATCGTGGGCGGGGGAATCAGGAACGGTGCGGCGGCCAAGGCGGCGGTGGGAGCGGGTGCTGACATCATCGTGACCGGCACCCTGGTCGAGGAGACGAGCATGGTGAGGGAAAGCATTTACAAGATCGTCTCAGATATAGAGTCGGTGGGAAGGTGAGAGGCTGACCTCCTTCGAGAGTTTCTTCAATGCCCTTAAGAAGGCCCTCATGAAGCCGAAGCTCTACGATATCTGGCCGGACTTCGAGCCGGTCTATGACGAGAACGAGTATTCGTGGACCACCCTCAGGGGCCTCGGGGAGACCCTCCTATTGAACTGCGGGGAGTGCGACGGCCCATCAGACATGAGGCACCCGAGATGCGAAACGTGTGTAAATAAAAGGAGCGGGATAGCCTCGAATGCGTACACATCGTCGACGGGGAGAGGGATGAACAAATGGTCCACAATCATGTTGTGCAGGATACACAGCCCTGAGTGACGCCCGGCTTGAACGAGCTTCGCATGTCCCCCGAGTACCGCGAGTACTTCAGGTCCATACAGACAGGGGTCGACGAGCTTTACGAGGTCGCGAAGAGGGCACGAAGCAAGGGGTTGGATCCTGCCCTCGAGCCTGAACCGCTGATAACCCAGGACATAGCCGAGCGGATAGAGAAGCTCATCGGCCCGAAAGGCATCGGAGAGAGGATTAGGCAGCTCGGGGGGATGGACCGGCGTGAGATGGCGTTCAAGGTCGCGGAGGAGATAGTACTCGGCCGATTCGGAAGGCTGGAGAGGGAATACGCAGCAGACCAGGCCATCAGGAC
>CAZPMB010000055.1:0-14525 GCA_964587735.1 uncultured Candidatus Bathyarchaeia archaeon
ATATTCAATATTTAGCTATGATAATAATATTATTTAAATATTGAATAGAAAAGCAGATAGGTTTATACAAACATACTACAGGTATATTTTTAGATAAATATCAAAAGGCATAGGCCTTTCTTTTAACGTCATAACATAACTAAATTTATTCATAACTACGTCGAAGATTTAGGTGAGGATGGAGACAATAAGCGCGGTCTACTCCGAAGGCAGGGTTGTTGTTCCCGCACAGAACGAGGCGAACAGCCTCTATCTGGATGGATACGGCACCCTCCTAGCCGACAACCGCCTGCTGACTCTGAGGCCTTTCGAGACTCTTTACCTCCTCGAGCGGGAGAGGATCTCTGTTGTTGACGAGGAAAGCCGCAATAAGCTTTCGTTTCAGGAGCTCCTCTGGAAATTCTCGATCGAGGACCTTAACATCTGGACCCGATACTTCGTATACAGGGATCTGAGGACGAGGGGGTTCGTCGCAAGGGAGGGGCCGGGGTTCGGAGTCGACTTCCTCGTATATGAGCGAGGCGCCTATGGGAAGAAGACTCCTCATCACGTGATCTACACCCTGTGGGAGGGGGCCCAAGAATCCATCAAGCACCTTGTCGAGATACTTGCCTCCACAAAGGAGGCCGACAGGATACTGAGACTGGCCGTCATCGATAGGCGGGGGGAGATAGTCTACTACACTCTGACAGAGACGGATTTCAAAGAGCTCGAATATCTTCCAGCCTAGATCTCCTCCAGGAGGCGGACGATCTCCACCTTCTTCTGCTCGGCTGTCACCATATCCCTAACCAGGACACACCCTTCCGTGATTTCCTTCTTTCCGACGATAATGACCCTTTTAACACCCTTTCTGTTAGCGATTTCGAGCTGTCTACTGATTCCACGGCCAAGAAGGTCAAAATCGGTAGAAATCCCGGCGCGCCGAAGCATCTGGGTAACCTCTATAACCTTTGTCCTCACCTTCTCCGAGGTAAAGATAACGTATATTTTTCGTGTGAGGCCAATGTTCTTGAAGACCCCCTTTTTCTCGAGCAGCGGGACAAGCCTGTCTACCCCCATGGAGATTCCTGTCATGGGAGTAGATTCACCGCCGAATAGCTGAACGAGTTCGTCGTATCTTCCACCCGCCGCGATGCTACCGTAACTCTCGTATCCCTTGGCGAAGATCTCGTATACTGGACCCGTGTAATAGTCGAGGCCCCTAGCCAAACCAAGGTCGACGACGATACAGGGTTCGATGCCGTATATGGCTGAGTACTCGACAATGGACAGGATGAAGTCGCAAGCGGCGAGGCCAGAAGGTGAATCCTTTAGGTTCTCTCTTGCGCTGTCTATGATCTCACTTGGGTCTCCTTTATTTGAGGCGAGCTCAAGCAGCCTTTTAGACGCCTTGGGGTCAGCGCCTAGTTTTTTCAGCTCATCCAGAACGCCCTCTTCGCCTATCTTCTCCCTCTTATCTATCGCCCTGAAGATATCCAAGCACCGTTCACTGGGCAGACCCGCGACCTCCACAAGGGCCTCTAGGATCCTCCTGTCGTTGAGCCTAATGGTGGAACTCTCGAAGCCTATTCGCTTCAGGCAGTCTATGGCGACGGCTATCGTCTCGGCATCGGCAATGGGGTCAGCGACGCCCACGATGTCGACATCCATCTGCCAAAACTCCCTCCTGTGCGTCTCGGATGGGCGCTCGTACCTCCAGATCGGGCCGATCGCATAGCGCTTGAACGGCTTTGGTATCTCTCTGTGGGTGGCGACGACTCTGGCGAGGGAAGCAGTCCACTCGAATCGGAGGCCCAGCTCCCTATCAGATTTGTCCTTGAAATAATAGATCTGATCTATGGCGTCCTCACCGCTCTTGATCCTGAGCATCTCCCAGCTTTCGAAGGCCGGGGTGCCCAGGGGCTCGTATCCGTATGCCTCGAAGACCGCCCTGATGTTGTCGATGACCCAGTTACGCCTGATCATCTCCTCCGGGAGGAAATCCCTTGTGCCCCTAGCCGGCTGAAACATCTCTGCGGAAGCTAAACGCGAGAATACCTATTTGAAAATATCCCAAGGAGGGCCGCTAAGAAAGTGGTGATAACTTGAACTTTGAGGATATTTATTGTAATCAAATGGTGACACTTAAATCTCTACTTTGTGTTTAAACTAAATGGGGGGTGATCGATTGTCGTTGGAGATACACGACGAGCTGAAAAAATACTGTTTGATATCGCATGACAGGACCTGCGTCGACAAGTTCGTATGTCCCATCGAAGGATGCGGGTTCACAACGAGGCTGGGACCCGGGGCTCTGCGGATGCATCTACTTTTAAAATCTGATCCCAAGTCCCAGAGCAGGTATTGCCCTACTCATGAGCAGTTCTACAATACACATTTGAACGAGATGGGGTTGGAAACAATCAGATACCTGGGCTCGTTGCCAAGAGCTCAATTAATGTAAAGAGCATTGGAAGCGTGAATCGTAAAATAGCAGAGATTTGATTATGACCCTTCGCGCTAGCTCAGATTGCCATACCCACCTAAAAAATAACTAACGAAGACATGAAGCTGCTATAGAAATGGTGTTGGGGCTACGGTTAATAGACTAAAAAAGGAATTGGCTACGCTGTTTTTACCCTTAAAAACCTTTGTCATAGAAATCAGCGTCTAGATAAGATAAGTACTCATAAACAACATAAAGTACTCAGTAAATAATGATTTCATACTTTAAGCTTAAATATACTTTGAGATTAATTGTTGAACGGAATGAGCGACGTAAAATTTAATCTGAAACCCGTTGAAAAAAAGCCGACGAGGAAGTATCGGAAGGGGAGCAAATACGACCCGATTCTCGACACATTCATGGGAGGAACGGCGACTTTAGTCGAAGTCAGCATAAAGGGCAAAGACGCCAACTACCTGAGGACTCAGTTAAACAAGAGAATCGAGGCTAGGGACATAGGCAAAAGAGTAAAGGTCTCTGTCGTAAACAATGTTGCGTATTTGGAGAAGGCGTAAGAGCGTCTAGAGCAAAATAACCCACTTAACCTCCTTCTTTTTCGGTACAACTTCTATGAGCATAATATGAGCCCTTATCTACTCGCTGATTACAGTAGAAACGAATCGGTAAGTAGCTAAATTTCATGCCAGGGAGGTTTCGACTCGCTCAACACCCCTCCCAGGGTTCTTTCTCCTTAGCCTAATTGCACCTATCTCTGCCGTGTTGCGGACGTGTATGCCAGCACAGGGCATCTCGATGGGCCCGCATCTCCAGATTCTGATGCCGGGCCTGACTGGGTCAGAAAGGATGAGCACATCGTGGCCATCTAACAGAAAACTGTTCGAGTCGTCCTCGACGCCCTTCAGCACTTCAGCCGACAGCTTCCCGTCGTAAGCGTAGTCAGCTCTGTCCTTCCTATCATCAACGTACGATCCGAGCCTCTCAATATGGCCGAACCGTTCCCAAAGAAAGTATTCCATGATGTGGGCCGCCGAGTGGAGCTTCATGATCCTGTATCTTCTTTCCCAATCGATCTCCCCCTCTATTTCGTCCCCCAGGGCAAAATGTGGCCTAGTTTCCAGAACATGTGTGATGACTCCGTCGCTCGTCAGCATGTCCACGACCCTGACGCCGCCGACGAACCCCGTGTCGATCGCCTGACCCCCTCCTCCTGGGTAGAAGGCTGTCTGATCAAGCTGTACCCCGTTTCCATCGATGCCGATGACCCTCGCTTTGAACCTTTTCAGGTAGTGTTCGCCATCGTAGAGCTTAACCGTGGCCGACATTGCGAGGCACCAGATCCTATCTGAGGGCGCCCCTCAGGAAGGGGTAGAGGTCCTCCACCTGCTCCTGGACCAGTGTCTGATAATACTGGTATAGGATGCTGACGCAGAGCAAGGCGCCCATGCCGGAGCCGAAGACGCCGAAGAACTCGGAGACCGATGCAAGGAGCCCTACCAAGAGGCCGCCGATGATTGTGATCGTCGGGATGTACCTGTTCAGCAGGCTTTCGATCGGCCTCTGGCTACGCCTGAATCCGGGCACCTGCATCCCTGAGCTAATGAGCTGGCTCGCCATGCTCTCGGCGCCGAGGCCGCCGATCTCAAGCCATGTCATCGAGAAGAAGACGCAGAACGCCACAACGATTAGCAAGTAGACAAGGGCACGCAGTGGTTGCCCTAGCACATTCTCTAGCGTGCCTGGTGAGGTGATATAATATGAAAGGCCTCCGATAGGGGTTACACCCCGATCAGTCTGGTTGAACATCCCAATTAAGTTGAGGAGGGTGTTGGCATTGCTTGGGTTCCACCTCGACCAAACGAACTGCCCGGCGAGGAAGATGTTCGAGAAGAGGGTGTATGCAAGGATGACCGGGATGTTAGAGACGTAGAGGAGCTTTATGGGCATCTTCCCCCTGAACCCTCTGAACGTCGAATGGGAGATGGGCAGTTCGACACGCATCCCCTCCATGTAGACGACGAAGGCGAACACGGCGATCGTGCTGATGAGGCCGATCATGTCGGGCCAGCCCCCTGTCCTGCTGAACCAGCTCCAAACCGATTCCCGCTTGAAGATCGCCTCGAAGAAGGCGGGGATTGCGCCATATCTTTTTCCATCGCCAACAGTAAAGAGGGAAAAGGACATCCACATTATCTCCTTTGCAATCCCAGCCACAATGAACAGGCTTATTCCGCTGCCTATGCCCCATCCTTTCTGAATGAGTTCGTCAAGCATCATGATGACGAAGCCCGCAGCCAGAAGCTGGCCAAAGATGATCAGCGATGTCCCGAAGTCTACCACGCCGTATGCGCCGCTCATGATGAAAAGGGAAGCCTGAATCATCACCATGAGGAAGGAGAAAACCTTGCTCGCCGTCGTGAACAGGGCCCTGTCCTCAGGGTTCGTGTTATCAAACCCTATTATCTGGGAGCCAGCGAGGAGCTGGATGATAAGCCCGGCTGTCACGATTGGGCCGATGCCGAGCTCCAAGAGGGTCCCGCGGGATGAGGCGAAGATGACCCTGTAGACAAATTGGGTCTCATCCCCCTGCCCTGTGTCGACGCCGTATAGCGGAGTTTCCGCCATTACCAGGTATATGATGAGGGCAAAGGCGGTCCACATAATTTTTGAGTTGAAGCTCACCTTTCTCTCGGGCTGCTTCACCTCCGGGATGAAGTGGGAGATGGGCTTGAAGAGCTCTAGAAATCGCCCCATCATAATCACTTGGACTCTACTATCTTTCCCCCGGCGGCTTCGATCTTCTCCATCGCCCTTGAGGTATATTCAGGAACCCTGATCGTAAGGGGAAGCGATACATCTCCTCTCCCTAGCAGCTTCGTGTAGCCCATAGCATTCAAATCAAGGCTCAGGTCATTCCCCCCTCTGACCCTCTCGATGCCCAGTGTATGGAGCGCTATGCCATCTAATTCTCCGACGTTCACGGTCTCCGGACTCGGCATCAACGACGAAGGTGGCTTGAACCCTATCCGCCTGAACCTGTAAGGATCATATTTGACAGTCCTTATCCAGTAGTGCTTGCGGCCCCCGGCCTTGCCCTTCCCACCCTGCATGCCGCTTTTCCGGTGTTGGCCTACCTGGCCCCAGCCGCAGTATCTGGAACCACGCTGCTTCCTCGATTTCCTCAATTTTTGGGGCAACGACTTCACCGTCTGTATCTTAGGAGGGATTTTAATAGGCTAGATGTACATCGTTAGAGTGCTTCTAGCTCCTATCTTTTCCCCGTCCGCTCACATAGGTTGCGAATATCTAGATAAACCTTTTTCCTAGAAAACAAGCCCAAAAATCGGTCCGATTGTATGCACATGTCTATATGAGTAACAGTGTCGAAAAAAAAGATCTTAAGGGAAAATGATCCCGACCTGTTTTCAAATGAGTGGCTCCACAACCCCTACTCTTTCAACTGACTCGTTTCATGCGCTCATGCCCCTAATGACTGTGTGAGGATGTCTACATCGGTCAGCAGAATTTCGCAAGAACCAAAAAATGATGGAAGCTTTTCTCGATTGACCCTAAAATAAATTTGTAATGAAATGATATGCAAAGGTAACTTAGCACATCTTTTTTGCTAGTTCGTTTATGGCTTCGCCCCTGTATCCCAACTCGCCCTCGTTTCTATATGGTCGCTTGACGCTTTTCTTGAACCCCTTGCTCGGCGGACTGAACCTGAAGAATGGCTTGACGCCTTCAAGCCGGCGGAGCTCCGTCTCGCCGGAGTGAAGGGCCAGCGCTAGGGCCTCCACGGACTCGTACCCAAGGGCCTTAAGCAAACCCTGGTCGATGGCCTTGTCTCCTGTGGCTCTGCCCCTTCTCTCGAGCACGAGGCGGATCGTCTCTACAGTCGGCTCACCCCATGTGATGTAGTCCTTAGCCTTCTGAAGCATGCCAAGGTACTCCGGTCTGTCGTCTAGCAGGGTCGCCATGTTGTTTCTCTCCATCCTCAGCATCCTCAGCGTGTCTTCGTCCCTGGTCGGGGCGTTGACCCCTCCCCTGATCCTGATGGCGAGCAAGCTTTTACCCATTTACATCGACCAGTCCTTTGGGGTCATCATCTTAACGGTATTCTTGAGGGCCTCAAACGTAGCAAAGGAGGTTGAAGCCACGGTACGGGTCGCCCCAGTGGATTTAGACCAGCAGTCCTTGATGCCCGCGAGGTTTAGGATCACCTTCGCCGTGTTCCCAGCCACGAGACCAAGTCCCTTCGCCCCAGGCACGAGGGTGACGACCACACTTCCGCTTTTCCCCTGGACTTTGAACGGGAGCGTGTGGGGCTCACCGCATCCGCACTCCCAGCTACCGCATCCCCTCCTCACGGGGTAGAGGTTCAGCTTCGCCTCCCTGATGCCCTTCTCGATGGCGTTTCTGACCCTTGAGGCCTTCCCGATGCCGAGGCCAATCAGGCCATCCCCGTTGCCGACGGCGACGACGGCCCTGAACCTCGATCTCTCACCGGCGTCGGTCTGCTTCTGGACGAGGTTTATGTTGATGACCTCGTCCTTCAGGTCTGGCACGAGGGCATCAACCACCTCCACCTCCCTGATCCTGTAGCCCTCTTCAAAGATCTCGAAGATTGAGGAGACCTGCCCCTCCCGCACCATCTTGCCAAGCTTTGTCTTAGGGGTCCAGCGCTCCAGCGTCTCGTCCCTCGATCTTCTGCTCTCGCTCATACTGTTTCATCTCCCTCTATCTTCGCTTTGACGGCTCTGAAGTGTTCCGGCAGGTCCTGTAGCGTCATCCCCCTCTTAAGATACTCTGAGAACATGCCCTCGTTCCGAGTTTCTTCTATGGCGCTTCCAGCGTACTCTGAGATCGTCGCGCCCTCGATTCTAGACGGACCAGGGAACACATCATTGTCGCACGGGACAGATAGACCTGCGTCCTGCGCCCCCTTAACCGCCGCGAACAATCTGGAGCCCTTCGTTGGGCGAGCGAGACCTATGTCTAAGTTCGCCTCCTTTATACCATTTTTAACGGCCCTCCGTCCTGCAAGCAGTCCAATTAGATAGACGGACGGCGTGTTCTTGGTGCCTCCAAGCCAACCATACTTCGAGAGCTCTTTTGATCTCGCCTGGGCGAGGACACGATCCCCATCCACCTTCGACTCCACAAGCTGTATTGTGACGTTTCTGCTTGAGGGTCGAACTACGAGTCTGGGGGTGCTTGAGGTCGCAAGAACTCGGCGGACCCTGTAGTCAGTCTTTGCCTCCTTCCTCCTCCTATAGGGGACTACGTACTTTGGTCCCTTAGCCAAATGTCCGCCTCCTCAGGTTCTTCTCGGTTATATATCTCTCTAGCTCGGCGATGTTCCTGAACTCCCCTCCCTTTGCCTTTGAATAGAGCGTCCTGTAATTGTTCACCGTTATCAACCTCCGTTCTCTAAGGGATCTGAGCCTTTTCCTCAGGGCTCTTATCCTGGCCATCCATGTTTCTTTCCGGGAAACCACCGAGTATTTCTTTCCTTTCCTTGTGCCGGGTCCCCTACGTCTCCCTGCCCTCTTCTTCGCGGCCTGCTCTCTTGCCCTCCCACGGCTGAGGCTTCTCTCTGGAGAGGCCCTTATCTTCCCCTCGCCGATCAGCTTCCTGATCTCCTGGCGCGTGATCGCAGCGCCGATCTCATCAGCTAACTCTGGATTGATCCAGACCCTGTTGACCCCGATGTTGAGTACCTCGGCCGCTAGCCGCCTCTGGCTCTTCAGGTTCAAGGCTCAGCCCCCTCTTCTTTCTCTTCATCGAGCTCCTTTGGACTCTCCTTCTCTACGTCCTCGGTCTCTCCCTCGGGTCCTACGGCTTCCTCGGCTTCCCCCGCCTCGCCCGCCTCCTCCGGCTCTTCCACCTCCTCCTCGGCCTCCTCGATCTCCTTCACGGGTTGTGCCCTGCCCGGGTTGAGGACTTTGATCTCCCGCTTCTTGGCCTCATCGATGATCTGCCCCCTCTTCCATGCTCCGACTGAGCCGCCGATCCTGGCACACTGGGTTTCGGGGTCGATAATGGTGAGGTCGCCCACGTTGAAGACGATAACCTCCTCCATGCCCGATGGGTGGAGCCCTCGAACGGCTCGAGAGGAGCCATACCCGACGATCGGCTCCGCTGGCCAACCTCTCTTCCTTTGGCGGGTCTTGTTGTCGATCCCCTTCGGTTTGCGCCAGTTTTTGTGGATACGCTTATACCGCCAAGATTCGGGTCTCTCGAAACTCGGCTTTTTCTTTGACATCTTCTTCTTGAGCCCCTTGAGCCTACCCCTTTCGTCAGCGCCGTCCATTCCTTTCTCACTCCTTATTGTAGACGTATATGCCGTCCAGAAACTTCCGAAGATCTTTCCTCCTGATCTTGGTGGCCTGTTGGATGTTGGCAGCCGTCTGGGCGACGTCCTCTATGTCTATGCCCTCGATGATGACGTCATCACCTTCTATTCTGACCCTCGCGTCGCCGACGATGTCCGCTAACCTTGGCTTCCTCTCGCCGACGAAGTTCTGAATCGCCACCCTCCTCCCCTCAACGCGCACAGTCATAGGGAAATGGACGAAGACGATCTTCATTCTGTAGGTGTAACCCTTCGTCACCCCCTTTATCATGTTCTTGATGTTGGTCGCGACTGTGTTTACGATAGATGCCTCGCGCTTCCTCGGGTTCACGACCCAGATCCTCAAGGAGCCATCGTCTTGCTTCATATCGATCTTGGTGTGTCCGAAGTCCCTCATCAACTGCCCTTTCTCGCCGGAGACCGTGACCCTGTTGCCCTCAAGCCTCAGCGTGACATCCCGTGGGATCTCAACTGAGCTTTCAGCTATGGATGCCGCCATAGAGATCACCTAGTAGATGTAGGCCAGTATCCTGCCACCGAGGTTCTCCTTCTTTGCTGTCTCGTGGGTCAAGACGCCCCTCGGTGTCGACATGATCAGTTTGCCTATGTCCCTACTCGGGAGGAACCTCTTCTCGTACTTCTCTATGTTCTTGATCTTCACGGAGAACCGTGGCTTCACGGCCTTGCATTCGTTGATGCGTCCAAAGAGCTGGACCCGGAACTTACCTTGCCTTGCATCGTCTATGAACTCAATCTCCCCTATGTACCCCAGGGATTGGATGAGGCGGAGCACCCTACCGACTAGGCTCGATGTCGGGCAGATTATGCACTCCTTCCTGTGCCTCTCCTCATGGATCAGTATCGTGTTTAGGGCATTGACCAAAGTGTCCATCTTCGTCACCTGTACTTCTTGAACCCCATCTCCTCTGCTACCTCTCTGAAGCACTGCCTGCAGACGTTGATGCCGTACCGCCTGATTATTCCGCCGTATGAGCCGCAGCGGCTGCAAGGCCTACTGCCCTTGCCGTAGCTCCGCTTCTTTCTCTCACTCAACGGGGGGTCCCACCTCTACACCGAAACGTCTCTTTATAAACTCGATCGATTCCTCCCTCGTCACCCTGTGGCTCCGCCCGACCTTCGACCTCCCCCTTCGTCTCCTGGCCACCCTGAATCCGGGCCTCTCAACGGTTGCCATTACATCCATGCCGATTATGCCTAGGTTCGGGTCGTACCTCTGGCTAGGAATATCGATGTGCTCTTTTATGCCAAAGGCGAAGTTGCCCTCTCTATCGAAGCTATGTTGATTTATCCTACTGCCGACTGCTGCGAACGCCTTTTCGAGGAAACCTACAGCCCTCTCGCCACGCAGCGTGACCATGCAGGATATCGGCTCCTTCCTCCTTATGTTGAAGGTGCGGATCGTCTGCTTGGCTCGTCTAGTACAGGGTTTTTGACCCGTTATGTTTTCGAGGATCGTCATAGCCTTGTCAAGGGGCTCGCCGGACTGGCCCGTTGTTATGTTCACAACGACTTTTCCGATCATTGGTCCACGCATCGTGTGGGTCTCTTTGGATGCCGAGCGACGGGCTTCTTTCCGGATCTCATCCAACCTCTCACTCGTTGTTATCGGTCCTTTCTTGTCTGCTGTAGAAGTAGTTTCCTCCTTTAGGGGTTCTCTCTCGGCGGTCTTGTCATTGGATGGCTTCTTGCTTAGTGGGTTAAACTTCTCTTTGCCACTCACATTGACAGCCTCCTCTTCATTTGTATCGACTTTTTCAGTGCATGTATCTGGAGGGGCCTCATTCAAATCAAGCGCCACCTGGCAACGATATCATCGGGGTTTCGGAGCCGATGGCGAAGATGTACTTGGCCATCGTCCTCACGTCCTCATTTTCGGGTGTGCGTATCGTGGCCGTCCTTTTCTTCCCCGGCTCTGAGCCAACACCCATTAGGATCCCGTGTCTCCCCTGGGACCTTCCGCCCGTTATGATGACCCTAGCACCTAGCTTGAAGCTGACGTGTTCGACGATCTCCTGCTCTGGTATGCTCAACTTGATTGTGTCGTTTACGGCAAATTCCCCACCTCGGTCTTTGAGGAGGATATTCCTCCCGTCGTGAAGGTTAAGCTGCGTCACCCCGTCAGTCACAGTCGTCTTCCCGATTATACGGCAAAGCTTGAACCTCAGCTCCTCCCCGCTGATTGGATGTAAGGCTAGCCTACCTCCCAGTTCGGGAAAAACCCTGAACGATTTCTTTGCATTAGGGAGCTCAACGACGTCCATTATACCAACGGAGTACCTGTGGTCTTTCCTGGGCTTCCCGTCCACACATATCTTGCCTTGCCTGATGAGGATACTTGCTTCTTTGGCTGTCTCCGCATATCCTAGGAAGTCTCTGACGATGAGGAGGAGCGGCATCGAGACGTTTAGTCCATGGGAACCCGGACCGGTCCTTGTGGCCCACACGTTCTCCTTTCTAGGCATTGGCCAGAAGTGCGGTGCCATCTCCCTCTTTAGGTGCCTCGTCGGTCCCTTCTTGCCCATTTCTCACCCCTTCCCCCTCTTCGCCTCGAAACCGCGCCTGTTCAATATCTCCTTTCGCCTGGCGTCGTCAAGGGCGAGCCTTTTGATCATGACGTTCTCCGCCCTTAGTGGAATCTGCACGGTCGAGCCGTCCATCCTTGTGCGGGTGACGCCCTCGACGTATATTAGGCCCTTCTTCACATCGACCCTGAGGACCTTTCCTTCCGTCAGCTTCCTGTCCCCCTTCACGACTGCGACGGTGTCGTCCCTTCTCACCTGCATGGAGTGGGCACCGTGCTGGCCCTTCAGCTCCGGCGACAACGGCGCCGAAAGGAACTTCCTTTTGATGTGGCTCGGCGCATTGAACTGCATCTTCCGGCTTTTCCCAGGCTTGGTGACCACTCCCCTCATCTCCTAGACAACCATCCTTGCTATCTGGGTTAGGCGGGGCCATCTCTCCACAGCCTCCCTCGCGACGGGACCCTTGATGTCAGAGCCTCTCAACTCGCCCTCGGGCGTGAGGATAACGGCGGCGTTGTCATCGAAGTAGATCCATGTTCCGTCCTTGCGGGGGTAAGGCTTCCTCTGCCTCACGACAACAGCGCTAAAAATCTGGCGCCTCATTTCCGGCGTACCCTCCCTGCAGGACGCGACGATGAGGTCGCCGACCCCGGCATTTGGGAGCCTGCGGCGCCTGCCCTTGTAGCCGATCACTTGGATCAGTCGAAGCTTCTGGGCGCCCGTGTTGTCCGCGCAGTTGATCATGCTGCCGGTGATTAGGCCGGTGCTGACGCGTCGCCTTATACCTATCCTACGCTTTATACGCTTCGACACCGAGTCAACCCTCCTTCTCCACAACCACAAAGGACTTCGTCTTGCTCAGCGGGCGGCACTCGGTAATCTTCACCCTGTCGCCCTTCTTCGCGTCTATGCAGGGCGGGTTGTGGGCAGTGATCCTCGTGTTCATCCTGGCGTATCTCTCGTACTTGGGGTAGTGCTTCACGTACTCGATGCTGACGACTACGGATTTTGGCATCCTGTCGCTTACAACGACGCCGTCCATCGCCTTCCCCCTGACGCTCAGCGACCCATGAAATGGACAGTTAACGTCGTCGCAGGTCCTCGAGGGCTGTCTAAGACTGAGCAAGAATTACCGCCTCACCATCTCCTCTTAAGCTTCCGCTTCACCCTGTCCTCGGGCCTTCCGATGAGCGCTGAGCCCTCGACCTCCACCTTTGCACCTGGCAGAGTGAATAGAAAGAGGGCGTCGCGCTTCGCCACTCTCTTCGCTTCTTCTCGTTGCCTGATGACGATCATGTTTCGGGTCTCGTCAATCACCTTGCCCGTTATAGAGATGTTGTCTGGATTGCTGTCCTTTACGACCTTGACATCGAGGCCTATGAGCTCGTGCCTGAGGACGTTCCCGGGCGTTATGGGGGTCAAGCCTTCAGCTCCTCCTCCCTCATCACGGTCATCATCTTGGCTATTGTCTTCCTGAGCGCCTTTACCCGTCCAGGGTTCTCAATGGAGCCTCCGGCGCTTATCATCGTCCTCAGCTTTGAGAGCTCTGTCTTCAACTCGTCGAGCCTCTTAGTGCGCTCATCGGCAGGCATATCACGTATCTCCTTCGTCCTCAGGATCGGCAAAAATCACTTCACCCCTCACCATTGGTTTTTTCCACAGATTCGGTAGGGGGCTTGGCATTCTTCTTCTCGTCTTTTTCTCTCTCATCCTTTTTGGGTGGTTTCGCCCCTCTGTCCCTCCTGGGCTCCCCTTTTTCAGCCTTCTTTTCCGGAGGATGAACTTCCTCAACGGCCTTTGCTCCTGCCTTCTCAATTATTTCAGGTTTTAAATCAATTGACTCGGCCTGTCCCTCTGTGTGTAGGGTTTCTTTTCGATCTGATCCGACCTCAGTCTTTTTTGCCTCCTCTTTCTCTACCGTCTCAACCCCTTCAACCCGACTGAGTTCCTCTCCTAGGGGCTTCGTCGGCATCGTCTCTACCGCCTGTGCCTCACCTGCTCCGACATCCTCCTTCGCCTCAGGCTCGACCCCCTCTGGGAGCTCGATCTCCTCCTCGGGATACTCGATCACCGGTAGACCGTCGAGGTTGATTTTGTCCGGGAACTTGGCCTCGGGAGGGACGATCGAGACTCTAACGCCCAGAGTGCCCTTCTTCATCTTCACGCTTATCGTCGCCGTCTTGACATACCTGATGGCTGGTTCGCCCGCCTTTGGCACGTACCCCTCGCTCACCTTCTCGAACCGCCCCCTGTTGCTCCTGAGGGGTCCGCGAAGTGCGATCTCGCATCCAATTGCGCCCGCCTCCATGATCCTGTTGAGAGACCAGAAGATTGCGCGGCGGTAATGGACCCCCCGCTCGAGGGCGTTCGCGATCCTGGCAGCCATTATTCTCGGGTTGAGCTCTGGGAACTCGACCTCAACAACCGTGATCTGTGGGTTGGGCAGGCCGAGCTCCTTCTCGAGACGCTCCGAAGCGTCCTTTATGGCTCGACCTCTCTTTCCTATGACCCTGCCGGGCCTCATGGCGAAGAGGTTGATCTGCGTCCCCAACGGCGTCTTCGTCATGGTTAGGCCCCCATACCCAGCCTGCTCGTACTCGTTGGAGAGGAGCTCGTCGACCTTCACCCTTTCGACGCTGTCCTTGATGATACGCTTGACGACGGACATTAAATCTCCTCGACGGCGATCTCAACATGGGCGAGATGGTTAAAATAGGGCGAGGACCTCCCGAAGGCCCTCGGGATGTAGTTCCTGATTATTCTGCCCCTGTTGGAAGTGATGTGGATAATCTTGAGTCGGTCCGCATACAGCCCCTTGAACTCCGCGTTGGCCTCGACCTGGTTTAGGACCTTCAATATCTCGCCAGCCGCCTTCTGGGGGAACTTGCCGGCGTCGAACCCTACCACGCCCCTCCTGTGGGGCATCTCCTTCCTGTGCCTGTAATAGGGGATGGGTCTCTTGAGGTCCACGACATCCTGAAGGACCTCCTTCGCCCTCCCAAGTCTCATTCCTTTGATATAGTGACATATCTCCCTGGCAGCCTTAGGCGAAATGCGCAGATCCCTTCCGCTCGCTATCGCTGTCCTATCCGGATCAAGCCCCTGAACCGAATACTTCCAAGACGGCATATGCCCACCGTACGCCAGCATAGAACATCAATTGTTATAAAAACCTTTT
>CAZPMB010000056.1:0-13863 GCA_964587735.1 uncultured Candidatus Bathyarchaeia archaeon
TGCTTCAATTATGAAAAAGAGGATCGGGGGATATTACTATTAGAGGTAGGGTTCGGATTCCACCCTCCGCATTTTTTCATAAACCCTCCCCCTTTTGAGGGTCATTTGTACTTCCTGAACTTATTCCTTCCTCCCTGCATATCGCCTCTTCAAGCCGAGCATGTAGTCTTGATCCCATGTCAAAGTATGAAAGAAGAAGTGGTTCTATCGCACTACAAGGGTGCGTTATACTGGTGAGATCACTTCTTTTAGACCTCCAGAATTACAGATAGCACCAGGAAAACCATGTACACTAGAAGAAGTGTCAGGCCTTTCAGCTTTCCAATCTTCATTGTGATCATGTAAACGAAGAACATTGAAGTCATAGCTATGAAAACACATCCGCTTAACAGGAATGTTTCCTTTAAGATTGGTAACGGGCTTATGAGCGCCGTCAGCCCAAGGACAATCAACAACGTAAAAAGATTCGCACCCAGACACCCTGCTATGGCCAAGTCGCCATGCCCCTTTCTAGCTGCGGCTATCGCGGTAGCTATGTCAGCTAAAGAAGTCCCCAAGCCGACCACGAACATCCCCAACAGCAGTTCAGAGGTGCCCAGGATTCCAGCAATACTGACGGTGGAACGAACAAGAAGATCTGCAGAGACCAGTGATACTATGATCCCTAGCGCAAAAGACGCATGAGGACTCTTTACCTCAATACTTCTACCAATCAAAGTTGTTAGTAACTCGGACCTAATCGCTACCTCCTCCATCTCCATTTTCCTCTCCTCGGGGGCCTCAAGCTTCTCTTGCTCAAAGACATTTATAATGTAAAACACGGACAAAGACAGAAGCACTAACCCTTCGGTTTGTGACACCATACCGTCTAGCATGAAGGCAAAGGACGCTATCGTTGCCACCATCAGGAAGATTCCGTCACGCACTATCATTCTTCTGGGTACAAGAAGGGTCGAGAACATTGCGGGAAGACCTATCATGAACGCTATGTTGCCTATGTTAGAACCGATAATGTTTCCGAACGCTATTTCATATTCTCCTTCAACTGCCGCAAGAAGCGAGACCAAAAGCTCAGGAAGTACATATAGCATTGAGACCAGTATTAACCCCAAAGCGATTTTCGTGGTTTTCAATTGGTGTCCCAAAGCAAGAACCGAATCTGCAGTCCAGTCAGCACTCTTCGATAACATGAAAATGCTTGCTATCAATACGAGTACCCATAGTACCAGGTCAATGATCAAACTTCTTATCCGCAGAATGTATAGAAACTGCCTAATAAAATCCACTAATTTACCAAGTTAAACTCATACTTGTTTATTATACAGGGGGTCGTAATAAAGGGAATTTGGGGGGATATCCTGTTCGTGGGTAGTTCGGATTCCTCCTTCCGCACAATTTCGAGAGCCCTCCATAACTTCACGAATTGTTTAATGCGCTCCTTGAAAAGCCGGATCCCGTGGGTTCAAATCGGATTGATATTTCGATGTTTTATGTCCGTATTCGTAGGTGCTTGTGCGGCTTTCATTCGCTGCCTATTCTCTTCGCCATGTTGCGCTCGTACACCATGAAAGTCTCGCCGCCCTTCTGCATGAACTGGACGGGCGTCTTCGAGTCTGTCCCATACACGGCGAATTCCTTAGTCTCGCTTTCTAAATCGACTGGGATCAGGGGCGTGGTGAATGTCCTCTGACCGAAGCTCGACGTGAGCTGGAGGGTCCCGCCGCTCCTGGTCACCTTGTAGTTGGAAGTGCCCTTAAACGTCCTGTAGGTGCCGGTGAGCTCGTCGAGGGCCCTCATCCTCCTGAAGTAGGCGATCTCCATCGGGTCCCTGCCGAGCATCGTGGCCAGGGCATACTCGCCTATGTCCTCTAGGAAGTATCCGCCGTTGGCGAGGATGGCGACCCCGGCCTCCTCGTCAGGTATTAGCCCCATGTAGGCGCTCGAGCCGAAGACGCTCCCGCTGTGGTGCATCAGTGTGTGGCCCAGGAAACCCGATTTGATGCGCAGCCCATAGCCATAATAGCTGAAGCCCGCCCCCTCGAGGGGCTCCTCGACTGTTCTCACCTTCGGCTCCATCATCTCCCTAATTGATTCCGAGCTCGCCACCCTGGTTCCCTCTAGCACGCCGCCGGAGAGGAGCATCTTGGAGTACCTCGCCATGTCCTCTGCGCTGCTCATCAGGCCCCCGTCGCTTATCAGCTGCCCGTAGGGGTACCTGGTTGGCGCCTTGGCGCCCTCCTGGGAGGTCACGTAGGGGGTAGCGACGTCGCTTTCGTTCTCGACGTCCTCCTCGCTGAACGTGCTCCTTTCCATGCGCAGGGGCCGGAGGATGTTCTCCTTGACGTAGGTCGCGTAGTCGACACTGGACACTTCCTCGATGATGGACCCCAGAAGGATGTAGCCCTCGTTAAGGTACGCGTGGCGCTGGCCTGGCCTTGAAAGGACCCAGTCCTCGGCCCCGTTCATGTATACAAGGAGGTCGCTAGGGCTGCTGATCGGGAACCAGGTGTCATATGTTCCCGTGATCGCCCCTAGCGTCGCCTCGGCGTATCCCAGGGAAGGTATCCCGCTGCTGTGGCTAAGCAGGTGCCTGACCAGTATGGGCTCCCCCATCGGCCTGGCCCTGAACGGGACAAAATCCGCTATGGGATCGTCGAGGCTGAGAAGCCCTCTCTCGTTGAGCTGCATCACCGCCAGGGCCGTGAAGGATTTCGTGACGCTCCCTATGCAGTAGATCGTCTCAGGGGTCGCGCTCGTCCCCTTGTTGAAGTCCCTGAAGCCGAAGCCCCTCCTGTACTTTGTCTCGCCATCCTGGATGGCGGCGATGCTGAGCCCGACTATCCCGGACTCGCCCATCCTCCTGAATATGAAGCTCTCTAGCTCCTCAGTTTCATGGACCTTTGGCAGCGTCATCCCGATCACCTCTTATGACCACTCTCCCCAGGCGTACCTAGAACCCTCGCGAGTTTGTCCTATAAAGGGATTATCGATGAAGCTTTTGGTCATTTTTAGGCCAGAATTCCGGTATCTTCAACATTTCAATGCGATATCTGAACAAGAATTAATTCGAATTATTAGAAAAACATGAAAAATGTCATGCATTTAAGGGAAACCAGTTTTTTAGGAATTCTCGGCATGCGCGAATGTTATCAGATTAAAGGAGGCTTTCCGCGCGGGCCTTGTACTTCTCTATTATTTCAGGCTGTTGTCGAACCCTCTCCATATTCTCGACCACCAGTTTCGAGTACATCTCCCCGAGGCTGGGCTGGAGATCGCCCAGGCTTTTATGGTACGTCGCGCCCTTCGCAGAGGCCTCCCCGCAGCTCGGGGAGCAGGGGAAGAAGTATCCGACGAAGTAAGTGAATGGATTCACGGCCCCGATCCCCTCCGCCTCCTTGAGCTGCTGGGATGCCCTTGTCTCCACGTTTACCCCTCGCTCCCTGTCGGCGGCGTAGGCCTCGACGCAGCATTTAGGATATCCAAGGGCCTCACCTATCTCCCTCAGCCACGGGGCTTTGAACTCCTCGGGGTACACGTACCTCGCCCTTTCCATCCCTGGCTTAGCGCCGGCGATCGCCTCCGCCCTGTACCGTTCACGGTCCTTCATCAGCCTCCTGAGCCTCTTACCGATGTCGTCCTCCCTGAATATGTACAGCTCCTCCACGGTGGGCCTAACGCTCACCGCCACGTTTCTAAGACTTAGCCGCTCGGCCCATGACCTGAGGGACTTGTACTGCTCTGAGCCCTTCACGGTCTTATCGTAGGCGAGCCTCATATCCTTCTTCAGGGCCTCGATCAGCCGTAGCTTCTTTCGCGGATCCGACTCCGAGCGCACGCCTCTGAGCTTGGGAAATATCTGCCCATCTATCGCGCCGCCGATGGCGGCGGCGTCCGGCAGCTCCGCCGGGAGCGTCATCAGCGAGCAGGGCCTCAGGCCCAGGCTGACCGTGAGAAAGTTCTCGATCTTAATTCGGGGGAGTATGTTACCGTCCTCCAGGAACCTGTAGAGCAATTCGTCGCCGACCAATCCGAGAGCCACCCAGGTTAAACAATCTGTGCCTGAGTCTTAAAATAGTAGGGTGTCTCGACGCGACTGAAATAAACGTGATTGCTAAACTAAATGAGGTGTTTTCCAACCTGCGAGTCGGCTTTGATGAGGGGGGATCCGATTACTCGGGATGACGCCAGCCCGATCTTCGTCAGATGAAGGGGGTCTCCCTATTGTGCGTGTATTTTGAAAATAATAGCCCTTCGAGCTCGCTGTCTTTTTCGGTTAAGGGGGCTCTCTCTTTTTGGAAAAGGATCGCCTTGTAGGCCGTGATGAAGGCTTGCAGAGTGTCCGCCTTGATCCATACCTCCCTCCTCGAGTCGACGAAGATCTCGATGCGGTCCCTCTGGACGGGGTTCGGCCTGCGCACTATCTCGTACCTGCCGCCGAATTCCACGGCGAAGCCTTCGACGTCGAGGGGGTTCCACCAGCGGAAGCGTGTCCTGTGGTAGGGCTCGGCCCCTGCATTCTGTGCCGGAGGGCTCTTGAGCACCCCGAGAACCAGCTTTTTGAGGAGCTCCACTTCCATGCTTTGTAGCATCTGGGTGAATATCAACTTTGAGAATCTGGTTTTGAAAAAAAAAAGAATTGGATTGGAATTGGGTCTAGAGCAGGTTGTTAAAGAGCAGTTTGAAGGTTCCGTGGGTCTGTCCCCTATGTTGGGACCAGATCCCCAAAAGGACGACCTTGCCTTTCCCTTGCTTGGCAACGATGACCGCTGCCTTGTTCGCGATCTTCTCCTCGCCCACGAGCCAGCCGCTCTGCATAATCTCCCTCTCGGGGTACCGGGCGACGATCGCGTAGTCCTCGTTGAACTCCGATGGGAGCACGTCGAAGGCGGGGCTGTTCCAGAAGACTGATAGGGCGTTCTCAGGCATTCCGTAGGTAGACGGGTGGCATGTCTCGACCCTCAGCTTCAGCGTAGAGCCAGGGCAGAAGAACTCCTTGGGCTTCAGGTCCTTCAAGGCGTTCCTGACCTTCAACCCCAGCTTCTCGATCGCGAAGTCGCATGACTCGTTCATCGTCACAAGTGTGCCGCCTGATTCGACGAACTTCTTTATGGCCTCGACGCCCTCGGCTCCTACTCCGCTCCTGTACTCGGGCGGGAAGGTCGGCATATAGCCAGGGAACCGCTGCTCGGTGAAGTACTCCTCTAGTTTTTCCCCGGTTATTAGGGGGGTGGCGTCGCTGGGCAGGAGGAGGACATCGTACTTCTCCTTCAGGTTGCCCTCCTTGATCTCCTTGTCCATCACCGTGGTGTACTGGAACCTGAACTGCTCGAGGATCCAGCGGGTCCAGCCCTCGTCCATGTTGCCGCCCCAGTAGCGCTGGTACATGGCGATCCTTGGAGGCTTGACCTCCTTGGCGCCCTCAGCCCTCTTCCCAAGGGCGTAAAAGTCCACACCCGTCTCTTTTGCGACCTCGTTGAGAGCCTTCTCAGACCCGGCGGGGGCGACGAAGGAGCCAGGGGCGAACGTCTCTTCCCCTGCCTCCACGCAGCCCTCGACCTTGGTTATCTTCAGGCCCTTGCCGATCAGGATGTTGGCGGCCTTATAGCTGTCGTTTAGCCTGCTGTCGAAGACGTACCCGGACTTAGATGAGCCCACGACCTTGCCCAAGGGCACCCTGTGTTCGGTGACCTTCTCAAGCTCCACATCGGGGCAGCAGCAAAGCGGGTCCACGCAGACGCCCATGAACTCCGCCAAGGTGTCGGTCGCCATATCCTGCGGACGGCTCGGGGAGCCATCCGCCTCCCTCGTCCACTGGTCGTCTGGGTAGATCGTCCTGCCGAGCAGCGTCTTTATAACGCCCATCTTCGGCTGGTTCAGGAAGATTATGTACGATCCCATCGGATAGGCCGAGCCCTCGACGGTGAAGTCGGCTTTCGCCCTTTCGATCTCAATCCCCTGGACCAGCAGCTTGTCGATCAGCTTCTCCGCCGTCAGCGGGTCGTGTTGGCACGACGAGATGACGTAGGCCTTTGGTGTGCCCTCCTCGCCCCTCTTGGTCTGCCTCTTCGCCTTCAGGTACGCGTTCCTGAGCACGGTGTCCTTGTTCCTTGCGGCGATGTCGAGGATGGCCCACGCGGAGATCTTGACCTGTTCGACGATGTCGCGCAGCCTCCACCATCCGCCTGGCCACGGGTGGGGGAAGTTCGTCTGCGGCTTGTAATGGGGGAAGCCCCTTATCGGGCCGCGCCTGTCGCCCACAAGCTGGCTCTCGTGGATGTACATCGGCGTAGCCAGCTTGGCGCTCGCGTTCTCCGTCAGCATGCTCGCGATGTTGTGGTAGTTCCCCAGCCAGTGGAATCCGAGGTGCCCCCAGCCCAGGAACTGGGCGGAGTTCAATATCCCCGTCTTCCCGGCTTCCTCGAGCCTGTAGGCCATGTGGGCTCCGAACCAGCTGTGCTCCCTCCATATGAGCGGGTCGGCGTGCGGATGAATGGGCTCGCTGTAGGGCGCCACATAGAGGCGGGCTCCGTAGCTGCCCATGTGGTGGTGGTCCTGGTATGCCTGGGGGTGCCAGTCGCGGTACATCACCTTAGCGGCGTATTGCGACTCCACCATGTTCGTCGTGAATGCGTCACGGTTGTTGTCGTGACCGACATACTTGTTGTATAGCCAGGGGAGGTTGCAACCCTCGTACTCCGTCCCAAGGTACTTGTTGTACCAGTCGGTCACCATTATCTGGCCGTCTGGGTTGAAGCACGGGAACATGAGGAAAACGACGTTGTCCAGAATCCTCTTCGTCTCCTCGTCCTCCTGGGTTAGAAGGTCGTATGCCAGCTCTGGCGCCATCTGGGTCCCTGCGATCTCCGTGGCGTGGAGGCTCATCGACTGGCAGATGACGGCCTTTCCCTCGCTTATCAATGACTCAACTTCGCTATCGGTCAGACCCCTGGGGTCGCTTATCCTGGAGTTAACCTCCCTCAGGTGATCCAGGTTTTTCAGATTCAGAGAGGACGATATGATGACTAGCAGGAACGGGTTACCCATGGTTGTGGGCCCCATCTCCACGACCTTTATCCTGTCGCTCTGCTTCTCCAGCCTCTTGAAGTACTCTACAATCTTGTCCCATCGAGCAATGTGCCTGTCGTTGCCCAGCTGATATCCGAAGAACTCTTCGGGGGATGTTACCTTTTTAGACATAACAACCTTAGCTTAAAGGGTATTCACATTTCTTAAGACTTTTTCCGCGATATCGCAATTTTACGTTATCTTGGTTGAAAATGCTATTTTATATACATTTATTTGGGTCTGCATGTTATGGGCTTCTTTTATTTTTTAAAAAAAAAAGTTACGTGAAATAAATTAGTTAAACATTTAGCCTGTCACATCCGTTAGCTGAAAAGTTATATATACTCTTACTATCGGATGTAGGTTCTGAGCAAACAATGGCTCTCATAATCGCAGGTAGAATGTTAGCTCTTGTAGCACTACTAATCATTGTGGCTGCTATTCTCTTCTACATGCAACGGGCTTTTTCTGGGAAAATACCAAGCCTGAGGCGTCTTTCCGCTGTGGATGTCATTGCAGAGATCCTGGGCAGGTGTGTGGAGATGGGTAAGCCCGCGTGGTACCTCTTTGGAAGCGTCGATATGACCACGCCGAGCATTCTGGCGCCGACAGTCGCGGCCTTCCAGACGCTTGCTTACACCGCTAGGATGGCCGCTAGGCTGGGTGCCAAGTTCTTCGTGCCTGTGAACCAAGGTCTAGCTTATACAATGGCAAACGACATCGTGCAGGAGGCGTACAGGGCGGAGGGCAAGCCCGAGGCTTTCGATCCCCTTGGAACCGTGATGTATCTTCCGTCCGGCGCAGACCGAATGTACATCATCAACCACATGTGGGAGGAGCAGGTCGCTGGGGCGTTCTTCCTGGGAAGCTGGTACCACGAAGCCGTCATCTACACCGAGAACGCCGCAAGGGTAGGGGCGCTCATGCTCGGTGGAACAGACACAACCCACAACATCCCCTTCTTGGTCGCGATATGCGACTACAGCGTCATAGGAGAGGAACTATACGCCCTCGGAGCTTATGTGTCGCAGGACCCCACCCAGTCGTCCTCTCTCGCGGGTCAGGACATAGGCAAGTACTTTGCAATAATATTAATCCTCATAGGCGCTATATTGGCGACCGCTGGAGCCAGCATCATTTGGCTATTCAAGATGTAGGTAGTGAGATGAATGTCTAGCAGATTAGTTAAGATAAGTCTCCCAATCTGGCTTACGTCCATATTCGGTGTCTTGATGATAATCGAGTTCTTCTTTCCCATGCCTGCCGAAATCACTGCCACGAATACTACTCTGAGATCCTTTGTGCTCATCGTCTCAGCGGCGGCACTAATCCTAGGCACGGTTATCCTAACAATAGCTCATGTGAGAAGGATATCAACCAGGAAGCCCGAATGGTACTACAGCATAATCTACCTAATAGCCTTCGCTACGACTGCTGTGTTAGGGTTGAGCAGCGTGAGGGAAACCAATTTCTTGTGGATATACAACAACATGACTTCACCGATCGGGGCTGCCCTGTATTCGTTAACGGCTTTCTACATCACATCGGCCGCTTACAGAGTTTTCAGGGCTAGAAACTGGAACGCAGCTGTGCTGTTAATCACCGGCTTCATTGTGCTCATGATGCTGATCCCGGTTGGAGCCGCAATATTCCCGCCCGTAGTGCCTATAGGTGAGTGGATTAGGTCCTTCCCCAGCTCAGCCGGCTTCAGGGGAATGATCATAGGCACCTCTTTAGGCACTGTTGGCTTAGGTGTAAGGATTTATACCGGCAGGCAGAAGGAGCACTTGGGTATTAGGGAGGAGAGGAAGGAGGTTTCATGACATGAGCATCGTAAAGAAAATACTCGACCTTGACCAGAGGGTTATCTACCTCATACTGTTCGTCCTGTTGGCATACCCGATCCTGAATCCGGTGATTCTACCAATGGCAATTCAAGACTATTCAAAACAGGCCTTCAACTTTGCGGATTCGATACCTGACGGCTCCGTGGTGCTCATCGAAGGAGGAAACTCCGCGGCGACCCACCCCCAGTGTGGGCCGGGGTTGACCGCAAATATATATCACCTGTTAACCAAGAACTGCAAGCTAGTTTTCTTCAGCATCGGGGCTGAACAGGCCTTCTGGACAAACAGGGAGATCCAGGATGCGATAAACAAGTTACCCGCAGGTGTTCCGGCTGAAAACGGCGTTAACTGGGTTCACCTTGGGTACATATCGGGAGGGGAATCTGGGGTGGCTGCCCTGGCTGCAAACATACGCAGTGCGATATCAAAGGATTACTACGGCACGTTGATCGATGACCTACCGCTGATGAAGGACATCAACGATGCAAAGGCCTTCTCAGCCGTGTTCTGGTGGGGCGGATCCGAGGGAAGCATCCCGTACGGTGTTCGGCAGCTCGTGGGGCCCTATAACCTCCCCATGTCCGGCTCTTGCACCACAAACGAGGTTCCCAACTACAGCCCGTATATCAGCTCCGGGCAGATGAAGGGCATATTCGGTGGTGTTAGAGGGTCTGCTGAGTACGAGTATCTTCTCAGGGTGCCTGGACCCGCCCTGGGACAGGCAATGGCGACGAATTTCGGCGGGCTGTTCTGGCTGGTGCTGGTGGTCGTCGGGAACGTTCTGTACTTCATACAGAGAGGGCGAGGTGAAAAATGATGGACATGGCATGGCTGGGATTGGTCATAGGTTCGTTCGTCTCCATCGGTGCCTACACGGTCCTGATCGGGGACAATCCCATCTCCAAGGTGACTGAACACCTGTACACCGGGATCCTGGGTGGCTACATCCTTGCGATGAACTGGGACTTCATCATGAGAAACGCCATCACGAAGATTCAGGGCGGGCAGTCCATCTACATCATTAGCCTCATAGTTTCTCTGATGCTCGTCACACGACTGAAGCCGGAGTGGCTTTGGATCTCCAGATACCCAGTGGCGCTGACGGTAGGCATTGGAATGGGCTTGGCCATTAGGGCATCGGTGCTTTCGGACTTTCTAGCGCAGGTCCAGGCCACACTGCTTCCTATAAACAACATCAACAACATCGTGATGATAATCGGATCGATAACCGCGATCACCTACTTCTTGTTTACCGCTAAGTATGAAGGTCCTTACAGGTACATAAACCAGACCGGCAGGCTGTTCTTGCTGGCGGCCTTCGGAGTCACTTACGGCCAGACAGCCTCCTTCAGGTTCGAGCTTGTGATCGGACGCCTCGTAGACATGCTCAAGCCTGAAGTAGTAATGTACACATACGGGTTCCTGGTCGTCGTGGCAGTCCTACTCTTCTATGGCTATTCGACGAAGAAAATACCCTGGTACAAAGGCAGATAGAACTTTCCTATCCATTTTTTATTTTAAACAGATTAGTCCTTAAACGAGGGGAAATGCCGTTCACGAAATGGCATCGGTTTAATATGTGCGCAATGGAAAACATTGGGTGATCGCAGGATTGATGTGGGACGAACCTACGCCGGAGGAAAAGGAGGACATCATAAAGCGCGTAGCCGATGCCATCTACAAGTACGATATGGACCTCGTCGCGATACTTTTTCTAGAGTCCATTAAGCCCCTGGCCTCTGTCGGTGGACAGCTGGCACGATACATGTTAGCCCCCTTTGTGCCCTTCGTCGGCGAGAGGAGCATGCCCTATCTCGCCACATTCCAGGAAAAGGAGAACCTTGAGAAGCTGATAAAAGTGCTAGAGGAACGGGGGAAGAAGGACGAGGCGGAGGGGAGGGAACAGAGTAGTAAGGCTCAGAAGAAGGGGTGGAGGCGCCTCCTGCCTTTTTGATAGTTCACAAATTCTTCTGAACGGTGCGAGCGCTTAAGAAGGAACCATTCCCCCAAAAAAAGTGAGAAATAGATGAGAAATGGATTCAGCTGACGATCTTGTACATGAACTCCCTGTATTCCTTCAAAGGTATAGTGGGTTTGAAGGATTCAACGATCTTCTTCGCCAAGCCATCGTAGAGTAGGTCCACGCACGTCAGAGCCAGCACCTTGGCGGGGATGACGTACTCCAGCTCCTTGTCGACAACCTTGTAAGTTCGGCCGTGCCCGGTTCCCGTGACGCCTCCCATCCCGAAGGAGCTGGTCGGCATGACGCACGAGATGTCCCCCATGTCCGTCGAGCTAGTAGAGTGGCCTCTCTCCTCCACCTGGTCCTCGCCGACGACCGCTGCGCAGTTCGCCTTCAGCAGCGAGTCAAGATCCTCGCTGTGCTGGTAGGGCATGTACCCTGGCATGTCGTTGATCTCCACCTCGGCGCCGACCGCCATCGCCCCGGCCCTCAGGGCCCTGTTCACCTTCTTGTTCGCGTCGATGATGGCCTCCACAGTCTTGCCCCTCACATAGCTCTCGATTCGGACGTCCGCGGGAACGTTGTTCACTATCTCGCCGCCCTTTGTGATGATGGGGTGCACCCTTATCGTGTCCTCCTCCCTGAACGTCTCCCTCTGGGCGTGGACCCCCATGATCCCGAGCATCGCGGCGTTAAGGGCGTTTATGCCCTTATCGGGGGCCCCACCGGCGTGGGACTCCAGGCCTATGTACCTGACCAGCTTGCCGATGAAGCCGTTGTTGGAGCCTCTTATCGCCAGCTTCTTCTCGAGGTCCGTGGCGGAGTGGGTTCCCAGGCTGATGTCGATGTCGTCCAGCTCGCCGAGCCTGATGAACTCCTGCTTGCCGCCGAAGAACTCCAGCTGGCCCTTCTCCTTCAGGCTGTTCCTGTAGTCGAGCTCCAGATACTCCTCCGCGGGGACCGCCACCATGACGACGTTCCCGCTCAGCTCCTCTACAACGCCGCTGTCTGACAGCCCGAAACCCGCTCCCAACATGGACGCTATCTGGGCGTTGTGCCCACACGCGTGGACGGCCCCTGTGATGTGGTGGCTCTCCTGGTGTTCAGGGCACCTGACGGAGTCGAGCTCGCCGATGATCCCCACCGACGGCCTCGGCCCCTTCTTTCGTAGGTAGGCCTTCGAACCCGTTATGGCGATCTTGCCCTTGTAGGTCCAGCCCATCTCCTTGTACTTTGATTCGACGAACTTTGCGGTCTCGAACTCCTTGAATCCGAGCTCCGGGTTTTTCCAGATGGAGTCCCCGATCTCTATTATCTCGGAAGACCTCTTGTCGATTGCTTTCAGAACTCTCTTCTTCAAGCTGTCCTTGCTCATGTCGAGCTTATATAAACTGCTGGCTCCACTTTTTAATGCTTTTCAAATCCGTCGAAAACCTCATTATCGAAATAAATTGAATTGATTAATCATGACAAATATTTGAGAATAAAAATATCTCTATAAAATGATTAACCGCCCCTCGAGTCCAGGGATCATTGAGATCGTATTAACACGTGCTGCTCGTAATCATGCGTAATGGGATTAATCCAAGACCGCTATGCTTCGACCTATCTTCAGAGTCGAGCGAGCATGAATGGCAGATAGTTTGTTAGATAATGGCAGGCGATGGTTGGGATCAGGCTTCGGGTCTTGATGAACAGTATACCCCACAGCCAGCCGCAGGCACACTGGTTCACGAACAGCATGAACGAGATGCCCAGACTTCCCCCCGAAGTGATCCAGAGGGTCCCGAAGAAATCCGTCGGCACGTGAATCAGGCCGTACAGTAGACCACCGATGACCCAGGATCTGTTTTGGCCGATGGCCCTCTCCAGTTTCTGCTGGACCCCGCCCCTGTAGACCCACTCCTCCGTGAAGGCCGGAGTCACGAGCCCCAGGGCAAGGTAGTCCCACGGATAAGGATAGGAGGGCTCAAGGAGGAAACCTAGAGCCCCCGACAGTACCCCGAATCCGACGGAGGCCAGGGCCGGAACCTTTGACGCAGGGTTGGAAACCCCTAGGTCTGACCAGCCCCTCTTGTTCAGGACCACCTCTATGAGAAATGGGGCCTCGAACATCAGGAACAGGTGAGGCAGGGGCACAAGGCGGCCGCCTATTGCGATGTACGGGTAGTCTCTGAAGAAGACGTACCTCGACAACATAAGGTATGTGACGGAGATGAACATCATCCCCCAGATAAGGATGGCTTCAAAGAACTCCCTTCGAATGTTTTCCGATCTGGGTAACGGCTTCGGATAGCGTCCGAGCCTGAAATGGGCGAGGACAATGAACGACAGGGTAAGCAGAGATAAGAGAGCGTAGTTGATCACATCCTGCACTTCGAGTTACCCCTGAACGCGTCGTAGCCAATTTCATGTATCTGACTGAGATTGACGCGGATCCACTTAATTCATGTGAATGTTCATAATTATTAATTAATGGTCTACTGATTCCTGAAAATGGTATTAGTTTAAAAAATATGATAAAAAAAGAGATTTTTTAGTTCATTAGCGCATTGAACAGCAGTTTGAAGGTCCCGTGGGTCTGGGCCCTGTGTTGGGGCCTGAATCCTATCATGACGACCCTGCCATTCCCGAGCTTCGCGGAGAGCATGGCGATTTTTCCTGCTATCTTCTCCTCCCCAATGAGCCACCCGCTCTGGAGGACGTCCCTCTCGGGGTATCTCGCGACCGGCTCATATCTCTCGTTGAACTCCGTCGGGGATATGTCGAAGGCCATGCCGCCCCAGAACAGGACAAGCCCCTCTTCGGGCATGCCGTACGCCAGGGGGTGGCAGCTATCGAACTCGGTGCGGAGCGTTGAACCGGGGCAGTAGAAGTCCTTGGGGTTCAGGCCCTTCACTACGTTTCTGACTCCCAACCCCAGCTTCTCCGTAGCGAAGTCACAGGCCTCTCCGAGGGTGACCAGGATACCGCCGCCCTCGACGAACT
>CAZPMB010000057.1:0-13315 GCA_964587735.1 uncultured Candidatus Bathyarchaeia archaeon
GGGCCCTTTTTTTTATGCTAGAAGCTCTAGTATATAAGAAAAAGTTTATATATATAAATTTATTTTTATATATCATCGTGGAGATGCGGGTTGAGTAAGGGGCAACAAAAGCTGTTGAAGACGCTGAAGGCGCTGGCAAACCCGATAAGGCTAAGGATCATCGCATCACTCTCCGAAGAGCCGAAGCACGCGTACGCCCTTGCGAAGGAGCTGGGGCTGTCCTACCCCCTCACGCATCTCCACATGAAGGGATTGAAAAAAATGGGTCTGATAGAAGAGATCAAGGAGGAGCGGAAGACGGAGGGGCTGCCGACCGTGAAGATCTATGCGCCCGTGGACTTCGAGCTGATACTTACCCCCGAGAGCATACGCAGTATATTCAATGAGGGAGGTGAGGACTAGGATGTCGAAGATAGCTGCTGTCATGATTGGCCTATCGGTTATCGCCATCGGCCTCGGCGTTCCAGCGGCCTGCATATATGCTGCAATCTTTTATGGCTTCAATAACGTCATCGCGGCAATTATCTCGATATCAGCCATGCTCGTCTCATGCATCATCGGAGCCGTTGGCGTCATCATCGGCCCCCTCGGCCATGTGTTCGACGAGCCAAGCAGCGCCGAGAGGGAGAGACTGAGAGCCATGAGGGCCCATCAAAGAGCCATGCTTGAGGAGCTCGACGACATCATCTCGGTCTTAGGGGAGGTAAAGGACGCCCTGAAGGTGGCGGAGGAATAGTCGATGGTGGAGGGCCGGCGTTATGAGAAGCTTTCGGATGAACAAGTCATGGTCGAGACGGAGAAGAGGCTCAAGGAGATGAAGAGGCTCCTCATCGAGATCCGGGACGCCCTAAAATCTGCCAGTGGCCTCGAGTAGGGGACAGGGGGATCCATAGATGGGCAGGAGCGGGAAGGAGAGGATGGAGGAGTACGAGAAGAGACTTGGTCATGCCGACATACCGACGACAAGCATAAGAGGCTCTGGGAGGTTCAGCATCCCCGGCCTCGGAGATGGGCGCGTCTCTGGCGTGGGGCACATCTCACCTGACACGATCAAGGTCTCAGGCAGCAGCGAACTCCCCGGAGGAATAAAGGTAGAGAGCTTCATCGGATCTGGGAAAACGACAATTCGAGGAGACCTAGGAGCCGAGGCTATCAACTTCTCGGGCTCAGCGACCATCCACGGAGCACTGATCTTCGGGCAGCTCAGGGGATCGGGGAGCGTCAAGGTGGATGGAGCCGCCCGAGGAGACACTATGCATGTGTCCGGCTCATGCAGGATCGGAGGCGGGATCGAACTCGACGCCACCCTCGACGCCTCAGGCTATCTGGAGGCTCGAGGTGATGTAGCAGCGAAGGATGCCATCGAATTCGACGGTGCATTTGAAGTCGATGGGAAGTTAAAGACGAAGGCGCTAGTTGCAAGCCTCAACCACGACAGGTCCCGCGTTGGTGAAGGCATTGAGGCCGAGCGCGTTGACATAAGGAAGGGCGGCAGGTATGAAAGAATACCCCGCCTCGCTGTTAGGATCTTTGGAGGGAGAGATCGTGAAGGCGACCTGTATACTACCGACATCGTAGGGAAAGGCGATGTCTACTTGGAGAACGTGATCTGCGACAACGTCGTCGGGGGAAAGGTGAAAATCGGCGAGGGATGTGAGGTCAGAGGCACAGTCAGGTACATGGAGGCGGTTGAAGTTCACCCCGATGCCAGGGTCCAAAATTCACCGGAGAAGGTGAACCCTTCAAGCTAAACAGCCCCGTTTCAGCATCGTTTAAAGATTAAGGTGGCGGATGATAGGCGTGACCATGGCTCAGGAAGGCTCAAAGGCGGCGGTGCGGCCCAGAGCAGGTTTCCTGAACCGGCTGCACTCGGAGTTCGGCTTCATCAGGGGCAACTTCCTCGTCCTTGTCCTGAGCTGGGTCCTCATCGACTTCGCCAGGGAGATGCCCTCGACCTACTACGGGCTGTACGTGAGGGCTCTCGGCGGCTCCGCCGCAACCATCGGGCTGATTGGCTTTGTGTCGATGATCGCCCAATCCCTAGTTCAGTTCCCGGGGGGATACCTAGCAGACAAGTACGGCCGAAGGTGGCTCATCTCCACAATGACCTTCGGCGTGGCCCTCTCCTATGTCTTTCATGCCCTCGCATCGAGCTGGCAGACCATCATGCTAGGTACAATAATCGCCAGCATTTGCCAGATCTACAATCCCGCTCTCAACGCCATTATCATGGACTCCCTCCCCCAGGACAGGAGGGGCATGGGCTTCTCCATAATGAACCTCATCAATAGTGTCTCGACAACGCCGGCGCCATTGATAGCAGGTTGGCTCTTCATGGAGCTCGGCCTCATCCCGAGCATGAGGGTTGGCTATGGCCTAGTTGTTGCGGCCTTCATCGCTGCGGGTATGCTTCGCTTCAGGTTGAAGGAGACGGTGAAGGAGCCGGCGACGATCAATGGGCATGAACTGGCTATGGCCTTCCCGAGGTCCGTTGTTGAGGGGATGCGGATCTGGAAGGTCGTGCCCAGGTCGGCACTCATCCTGTTCATAACTGTCGTGATCACCAATTTCTCAAACTCCCTCTTCCAGCCAGTGCTACTGCTCTACATAGTCGACGATCTTGGGATAAGCGAGGTTAATTGGGCAATAATAATGACTGTCCTGTTCTTGTCCATGATAGCCCTCGCCGTACCCCTCGGCAAACTTATCGACAGGGTTGGGAAGAAGGGCCCTCTCCTCGTCTCATACCTCATATGGATTCTTGTAATCCCCCTGCTCTTATACGGGGACTTCTTCAGGCTGCTCGTCGCCATGCCCGTGGTCGGCGTGCTCCAGATCCTCGGCAACGCCGGCTCTTCGGCCTTATTCGCCGACCTCATCCCGAAGGAGAATCGTGGAAAGGTCTCCGGCTCAATGAGGTTCTTCACCCTCGTCGTCGGCGCATTCGGCAACCTAGTCGGGGGCATCATGTACGACGATATCTCTCACACGCTTCCATTCCTGAGTCAGATCGTGTTCATAACGCCGGCGCTCCTGCTCACCCTTCTCTTCATCAAGGAGCCCAAGAAAGACGAAATCAACGGGGCTTAAAGCATGGAAATAAAATCGGTCGTTCCGGACAGAGTGCCGGGCCCGGCTAAGCTGTTCCTGATCGCCACGGCCCTCAACGGGATAGGGAATGGTATGATCAACGTTGTCTTCCAACTCTACCTAATCTCCTTGGGATTCCTCAGCGCGGCCATTGGCGCGATGACTATGATGAACTCCCTGGGCGCAGTCATATTGACCATTCCGGCTGGGATCCTCGCAGACCGGTATGGCAAGAAGAAGGTTATGATCTGCGGCTTCATTATGATAGGATTCTCTGTTTGGCTCTTCCTAGTAGCTAAAACCATGGAGATGTTCATATTTACATTCCTGTTAATCGGCCTGAGCAACGCGACCTTCGTTGTTTTGACTCCCCTGTACTCATCCTTCTTCGACAACGATGACATGGACCGCGCCTTCGGGCTTCATGGCTTCATAAGCGTCATCACAATGTCTGCCGGTAGCGTCATAGGATTCATTCCACCATTTCTTGTCAAAAATTACGGTTTCAGCCTCCAGTCGTCTTACTGGACGGTGATCGCTATAGCCGGAGCGGTCATCCTGGTTCAGATGCCCTTTTACTTAATGTCCATCCGAGAGGTAGTCAATCATGAGAGACGGAATGGTTTCAAGTTCACCCTCAAGTCCAGGGGGGTCGTTAGCAAGTTCTTCTTACTAAGTCTCATTAGCAATATCGGGGGCAACGTCTTCTTCAACCTATTCCCATTCTACGTTAACAGAAGGTTTGGCATCGAATCCGACGCCCTTGGCACCCTGTTCTTCGTCTCAAACTTCGTCTCCGCTGGGGCAAACGCGCTCGCACCCAGGTTCTCCCATAAGCTCGGCGCCCTGAAGACCATAGCGGTCGTTATGGGCTTGGCCACGCCCTTCTACCTGATGATTCCTTTGGCTCCCAGCTTCGCCTGGCTGTCCGCTTTGTACATCATACGCCTAGGATTCCGCACCATCGCCGACCCACTGATGAGCTCTCTCTTCATGAGGATGCTCCACGAAGATGAGAAGTCGACCGGCAACAGCATCAGGCAGATGGCTTTCCAGAGTGGAGGAGTTATAGCGCCCTGGATCGGAGGGCAGCTAATGGAGACCTCCCTGGACCTCCCCATATACCTTGGAACCGGGCTCTACGCGATCTTTGTTCCGCTGTCATACATGCTACTAAGGGATGAGAAAGAGATCGTGGTCGAACCAGCAATGCCGAGTTAAAACTCGGGATTTTCACAACGGCAAAAAAAAGGGGCCTACAAAGGATGCCTGTACACAAACTACTTATTTCGTATGATCCAAGCCTAACAGGAAGCTCCTCTGGATGATCGGGTTCCCGGTTTGCCGCGTTATAGAATTTACGCCTTGAAAAAAAGGGTCTTCCTGTCCATGAAGGCTAGGTTCGGAGAGGAGTTCCGCTGCTCCCAGTGCGAAAGGGAGTTCCATTTGTACGACGTGGTCATGTCGAAGCCGTCGCGAAGGGGCAGCAAGATGAAGTGGTATCACCTCTCCTGCTACGAGGCCCTCCTGCTTGGATGAAGCGGAGACAAGTCGTCCAAATCCTGGAGCCTGCTCGTAGAGAATCTAAGGCAAAGGCTTGTCCATTTGGGATAGGTTATTATCCGCCCTCTACCGCAGAGGTGGTGTGCAAGATCGCATCCAAGGCAGGGCACTGCTCTGCATGGTGAAGAACAACGTCCACGATCACATAGTGTACAAAATAAGGCTGAACGAGCTCAGGCGCCTGGTCGAGACCCTCGACATAAAAGTGGTTGGGGAGGTCGTCCAGAGCCGGCACCACCCCTACGCCAAGTACTGCATAGGCAGCGGCAAGGTGAAGGAGATCAGGGGCCTCGTGGAGAAAGATGACGTCAACCTCGTCGTCTTCTACAACATCCTCGGAAGCAGCCAGAAGCTTAACCTCATCAGGGCTGTAGGATGCGATGTCGTTGACAGGTACGAGATCACCCTTGAGATCTTCGACAAGATGGCGTCGGACAACCTCAGCAAGCTTCAGATCGAGTCGGCCCGTCTGAACAAGCTCACGCCGTACTTCAAGCTCGAGGCGAACCTCCGCTTCCACAACGATCGTCCTTTCTTCCACAGCTCTGGCGAGTACGGGTTCCGCGGCCAGCTCGAGGAGCTAACCCGCAGGCAGTCCCGAATAAGGGAGCAGATCGCGGCTCTCCTGAAAGAGAATATACAAAGAATAAGGAAGAGGAAAAGCCTCGGCTACCCCTCCATATGCATCGCAGGCTACTACAACGCTGGGAAGACGAGCCTCTTCAACGCCCTAACGGGGGAGTCAAAGCCCGTCAGCGACCGGCCCTTCACAACTCTCAGCAGCAAGTACCAACGCCGCTTCATCGACCAAGAGACGACCTTGATGTTCATAGACACGATCGGCTTCGTTATAGACCTGGACCCTGGCCTGATCAAGAGCTTTGAGCTGAACATGGAGGACATGAGCAGCGCCGACCTGGTCATCCTCCTGCTCGAGATCACCGACCCCCTCCTCACTCTGCGCATCAAGCTCGCCGAGGGGATCAAGCTCCTCAAGGAGATAGGGGTGACAATAGAGCGCATCATCGTGGTCTTCAACAAAACGGACCTCGCCCCAGAACTCTCTGGAACCATAGGGCAGGAGCTGGGCATGGACCACCTCGGCCTACCTTGGACTGCGGTCTCCGCCAAGGAGAGGACGAACCTCGACGGGCTTCTCCGTATCATATTGGAGAGGCTGAAGCAGCTTAGGCATCCGATCGGCCTGCCTTTGAACCAAGTGAAGGCAGAGACAGTTGGAACGAGGTGAGGAAGCCCTGGGTCGCCTCCTCTCGAACTACGAGGGGAGGTGGCAGAAGAGAGCCAGGGACTCTTTTAGGAGCCTTGTACGAATAATCCTCAGCCAGAACACCAGCTACAAGAACGAGGCAATGGCGTACAAACAACTCGAAGCTACGATCGGCATTACACCCAGCAATCTCGCGAACGCATCTGTAGAGAAGATAGCCGATGCCATTCGCCCAGCTGGGATGTTCAACCTGAGGGGCAGGACATTGAAGGCTCTGGCTGAGGTCATCATTGAACGGTACGGCGGCGAAATCGGGCCGGTGCTCGAAAAGCCTTACGTGGACGCGAGGGAGGAGCTCATGGGTCTTCCGGGTGTTGGGCCAAAGACCGCTGACGTCCTCCTGATGTTTGATGCGGGAAAGGAGGTAATCCCAGTTGACCGTCACATATTCCGCATCACAAAACGGCTCAGGCTTGTGCCCGAGAAGGCCATCTATGACGATGTCCGACTTGCCTTACAGAAGGCGGCTCCTTCGGGCAGGCACATCGATGTCCACATTCTCCTTATCCGGTTTGGGAGAGAGGTTTGCCGGGCTCGGAAACCTAGATGCCACGAGTGCTTCCTCTTAGACATCTGTCCATATCCCAAAGAAAACAAGGCTTCTTAGCCATTCACCTCTACTACGATTGTTGTTCAGTTGAATAATATACTCCAGTTGGCAGTGGGTCTAAGGAAAGGGCAAATCTGTTCAGCAGGCAATGGCGGAGGAGGCCTTTCATCGCCCTAATCCCGGGTTTCCCCCAATACGAATCCTTTAAATTTCAGACGCAGTGATTCTTAACAGCATATCTAAAACACGGTGGTGTTCACGTGCCCAGGGTAAGGTGGCCCAAACGCGGCTCGAAGGCCTTCTCACCTAGGAAACGGGCTAAAAGGATAGGGGGGAGGATCGACTTCTGGCCCGAGTCCGAGGACGGCCCCAGGCTCCTGGGCTTCGCCGGGTACAAGGCTGGCATGACCCATGTCTTCCTCATTGAGGACAGGGATCGTGTTCCAGAGTATGGCAGCGAGACGAGGAGTCCTGCAACAGTTGTGGACGCTCCACCGATGACGGTTATCGGCGTCAGGGCTTACGAAAAGACGGTGGACGGGCTCAAAGCCATCACCGAGGCCTGGGTAAAGGACATCCCTGCAGACATACTCAGGGCCGTCAAAACCCATGGCGGTGAAGGCCAAGAAGAAAGCCTGAAGAGGATCGAGGCGCAAGGGGAAAGGATCGCCCAGATCAGCATCGTTGCTGCAACGCAACCCCGCCTAGCGACGGTCTCTAAGAAAAAGCCCGACATCATGGAGATCGCTATAGGAGGGGGGACGAAGGCTGAGCAGCTCAAATACGCCGGAGGCCTCCTAGGAAGAACCGTTAGCGTCTCAGACATTTTCAGCACCGGGGAGTCCATCGACGTGATCGGCGTAACAAAGGGCAAGGGATTCCAGGGACCGGTGAAGAGATGGGGGGTCAGGATCCTGCAAAACAAGTCCCGAAAGACAGTGAGGGGCGTGGCGACCCTAGGTGGCTGGAGCCCCAGGAGGGTGTTGCCAACGGTCCCAAGGGCTGGCCAGATGGGCTTCCACAACAGGACTGAGTACAACAAGCGTATACTTCTCATGGGGTCAGACGGGGAGAAGGTCACTCCAAGGGGAGGATTCAATCGGTATGGCGAGGTAAGAAGCGACTACATTCTCCTCAAGGGTAGCGTGATGGGCCCGCCAAAGAGGCTGATAAAGCTCCGGAAGGCGGCTAGGAGGTCTAGATACATCAAAGAGCCGCCGCAGGTAACGTACATCAGCACCGAGTTCCTGAAAAAGGCTAAGGAGGGCTGAGATGAGCGTTCCCGTCGTCAACGTCAACAACGAGCGTGTTGAAGAGGTAGCCCTCCCAGACGTCTTCAATACCCCATATCGGCCCGAGGTAATTAAGAGGGCCGTGATCGCTCAGCAGTCTCACAGCTTCCAGCCGCAAGGAAGGGACCCAATGGCTGGAAAGCGGACAACCGCTGAGTCGTGGGGCGTCGGAAGGGGGCTTTCGAGAGTCCCGCGCTTGAGGGGGAGCAGCAGGGCCGCCTTCGGCGTGAGCGTCGTAGGAGGCCACCAGGCGTTTCCTCCGAGGTCAGAGAAGGTCATCAGAAAGGAGATCAATAAGAAAGAGAGGCGCCTCGCCATCAGGTCAGGCATCGCGGCGACCGCCGACAGGGACATCGTGGCGGGCAGAGGTCACGCCATCGACTCGGTCGGCCAGCTCCCAATCATAGTCCAAGACAATCTCCAATCCCTCTCGAAGACGAAGGAAGTTAAGGACTTGTTTATAAAAATCGGCGTCTGGCCAGACGTCGAGAGGGTCGGCGAGAGGAAGATTAGGGCGGGCAGGGGTAAGTCCCGGGGCAGGAAGAATCGGGTTGGCAAGGGGCCGCTCATAGTCGTCGCCGAGGACCTCGGCATCGGGAGAGCGGCGGATAACCTACCGGGCGTCGATGTCGTGATGGTCGAGGACCTCAACGCTGAGCTACTTGCGCCCGGGGCGCAAGCCGCAAGGCTCGTGGTGTGGTCGAAGGGGGCTTTCTTGTCGCTGGACAAGATCTGGGGAGGTGGCGAGCGATGAACTCACACGACGTGATCCTCTACCCGATGATGACAGAAAGATCGGTGTACATGATAGAGAACGAGAACAAGCTCGTCTTCGTCGTCAACCGACGCGCAACGAAGGGAGAGATATCCAGAGCTTTGAACGAGCTATACGGGGTCGAGGCGGAGAACGTGAACACCCTCATAACGAACAAGGGTGAGAAGAAAGCCTTCATCAAGCTTAAAGAAGGATACGACGCCTCGGACCTCGCCATAAGGCTGGGCATACTGTAGGGATGACGGATGGGCAAGAAGCTTAAGGTTCAGAGACGGGGCAGGGGCACCGCAGTATTTCGGGCAAAGAAGACTGGGAAGATAGCCCCGATAAGGTACCCTGACCGAGAGGCTGGCAGCGTCAACGGCGTTGTCAGGGACCTCATCCACGAACCCGGAAGAGGGGCACCCCTTGCCTACGTCGAGCTCGAAGGAGGGTCAGGCTACTACGTTGCCGCGCCGGAGGGCGTCTACATAGATCAAGGCGTGAGCATAGGCCAGGACGCCCCCCTCCAAATCGGGAACGTTCTCCCGGTCGGCTCGATCCCGGAGGGCACGATGGTTTGCAACGTCGAGCTCAAACCTGGGGACGGGGGTAAGATGGCAAGGAGCTCGGGAAGCTTCGCCACCGTGGTCTCACACATTGGGAATCAGACCGTGCTGAAGCTGCCCTCGAGGAGGAACATAGATATCAGCAGCGACTGCAGGGCTACCATCGGCATCGTCGCCGGCGGCGGCCGTAAGGAGAAGCCTTTCACAAAGGCCGGGGAGAGGCAGCATATCATGAAGGCGAAGGGCCACATCTACCCCATCGCGAAGGGGGTCAAGATGACGGCGGCCTCCCACCCCCACGGCGGGGGGCGGCACAGGCGACCAGGGAAGTCGACGACAGTGAGCAAGAACGCGCCACCGGGGGCGAAGGTCGGGCTTATCGGGGCTCGAAGCTCCGGGAGGAAGAAGAGGAGGAGGGGAGTGTAACCAACCCCTTATATAAGGGCTCATGGTTTGTGAGGTTGATTACATGCCGAAAGAGTTTCTTTACAGGGGTCGGAGCGAGGGGGAGCTGAGGGCCATCTCCATGGACGAGTTCATAGCGCTTCTCCCGTCGAGGATGCGCAGAAGCCTCAGGAGGGGGCTAACCGAGGAGCAGCGAACTCTCATCGAGAAGATACGCAACTCTTCACCTGAAGACAAGCCGTTGAAGACCCATGCGAGGGACCTGGTCATCTTGCCCGAGATGATCGGGAAGAGTGTTCTCGTCTTCAGCGGAAAGGAGTTCGTCGAGGTCAGGATCGACGTAAAGAAGGTCGGCCATTACTTGGGGGAGTACGCTATCACCAATCAGCCTGTACGCCACGGTAGGCCCGGGATAGGGGCCTCGAGGAGCTCGATGTACATACCCCTCAAGTAGGTGCCTCAATTTTCGCGAATATAAAACATCATCGGGAACATTGGTAAATTCTTACCTCTGAAAATCATCGACTCTGACACGTCGACAGAATTTCAAGAACAACCAAACCAAACCCTGTATCTCTGGTTGGCGCATGGGAAAGGGCCCTCCTTGGGCGGCCCATAGAATCTTTCGATGTTATCGAAGTTCACTTAAGGAGGCTGGGAGCTGTCAGGTTCGTCTTGGGGCGAGGCGAAAGTCATGGCTGCCTCGACAACTAGAGTAATTAAGATCAATAGTATGATCAGTTTATCTCTTAATTTCATCTCAATGTTATAAAACCTCATGCGATAGGTAAATCTTCGTGAGGAAATTACACTGTCGACATGTTCATCGGCTCTAACCCTCGCACCCCAAGATTCCAGGGGGCAATTTCTATCGACTCGTGGGATGGGCTCTGCACTCTAGTTATATCCTCAAGGTTTGATTTTTATATATTTAGAGAATGTTGAGGGTAGCCTTATTAAGGGTCGGTGAGGCAGACGGAGAGGTGCTCGAAGAGGTTAGGCGCTACCTCAGCGAGTCCTTCCCGGACACGAGTGCAATAATCCTAAGAGAAGCGTTGCCAATTATAGTCGATGCATATAATCCCGCAAGAGGCCAGTATCACTCGAGCGGTATATTAGCCCAAATAAAAGCCCGTCCTCCGATGGGTAACGTGGATAGGATTTTGGGGGTGACGGAGGCTGACCTATACGTCCCAGGCCTGAACTTCGTGTTCGGCGAGGCGCTGAGCCATGGGGGTCCTGCCATCATATCCCTGTTTAGGCTTAGGCCAGAGTTCTACGGCAAGCTCCCAGACAGGGTGCTCTACATCGAAAGGGCTTCGAAGGAGGCCGTGCACGAACTAGGGCACACACTAGGCTTGGGCCACTGCCGAGATCTAAGTTGCGTCATGTTCTTCTCGAACTCGATCCTCGACACTGACAGAAAGAGCCGCACCTTCTGCGGGGGCTGCTATATCGACGTCCTTGAAAAGGTGAAAAGGTTGATGGCTTAACGACTTTCGGCTCCAGATACTAATATCAGGAGAGGTTGAGCGATGGACCTGCCCAAAGACGCTTCAGGTGTGAAATCTTCCCTTTCTGGCCTTCGGTCTTACTCTGAAGAGCTTGGTTTGAACCTGTCGAGGCCGGAGGATCGCTTCAAATGGCTCTTAGCCTCGATGCTCTTTGCGAAGAGGATCTCCTCGGAGGTAGCGAAGGCGACATACAAAAGGTTCGAGGAGGAGGGGCTGACGACTCCGAAGAGGATTCTCGAAGCCGGATGGGACCGGCTCGTTGAAGTCCTGGACTCAGGAGGATACGTCCGATACGATTTCTCCACTGCCTCTAACCTCCAAAAAGCAGTTGAGAGGCTTCTCAATGATTATGGCGATCTTGAGCGCCTACATGCATATTCGGATGATCCGAGGGACTTGGAAAGGCGACTTATGGAGTTGAAGGGGATGGGCCCTGTCGGCGTAAACATCTTCCTAAGGGAGCTTAGGGGGGTATGGGAGAAGGCCGATCCACTTACGTCCAAGATCGCAGAGGCTGCCGGCCACAGGCTCGGCTTCGAAGATGTCAGAACCTACGAGTCAGCCCTTGTAAGGCTGAACCTCAAGTACTGCAAGAAAAGGCGGTGCAGCGGATGCCCTGTGAAGGAATGGTGCATGCAAGCTAAAGGAGTTACCGATAAGGCCTAGACCATCTTCTTCAATTATAAAAAATTTCATGTACGAAAAAAGAACAGATACTATGATCACTCCTTTGCACGAATCAGGAGGAGATGTATAATATTTAAAATCGAATCACGAAATTAGGCTTGTGTGTTCTACGGTGAATAGCAACTCGATTGGTTTGAGAAAGGACAAACCCAGGGCCCGCCATCTCGGCATACCATTTGATGGCGAGCCCGGCCCATTCAACGCGATAACCGATGTTGAGGGGGTCGAAGTAGGCCACACGACGATCGTCTCCGGAAGGGGCAGGCTGGAGGTCGGAAGGGGCCCAGTCAGGACGGGCGTGACAGCGATCCTACCACGCGGAAAGAGGTACGATCCGACGTTCGCAGGCTGGTTCAGCCTAAATGGAAACGGGGAGATGACGGGAACGACGTGGCTGGAGGAGTCGGGGTTCCTCGAAGGTCCCGTGATGATCACGAACACCCACAGCGTTGGCGTCGTACACGACGCGGTGATCGAATGGGCTTATATGAATGGGCTGTACGAACCTCTGTCTTCGGGCGCTTCTTGGTCTCTTCCAGTGGTGGCCGAGACCTATGATGGGCACCTGAACGACATAAACGGATTCCACGTGAAGAAGATACACGCGTTCGAGGCGCTGAACAGCGTCGCCCCTGGATTCGTGAGGGAGGGGAACGTGGGGGGCGGCACCGGGATGATGTGCCACCAGTTCAAGGGCGGCATAGGGACATCGTCGAGAAAGCTGGAGGAAGGGCCTAGAAGGTACACCTTGGGCGTCCTCGTGCAGGCAAACTATGGTTTGCGGGAGAATCTGACGATCTCCGGCGTACCGGTGGGAAGAGAAATACCGGATCTCACTCCAGTATTCAACGAAAAGGGGAGTAACTCAGGGGGTGATGGTGGCTCGATAATCGTCATCGTCGCCACCGACGCCCCCTTGATTCCCCACCAACTCAAGCGTTTGGCGAGGCGCGTGCCCTTGGGGATCTCTAAAGTGGGGGGCATAGGTAGCAATGGCTCGGGGGACATCTTCATCGCGTTCTCTACGGCGAACCCGGGAGCGGCAAGAAGGAATGAGGTATCGGAATTAAAGGTGCTGCCCAACGACCTCATGAACACCCTGTTCCAAGCAACCGTTCAAGCGACTGAGGAGGCAATCGTTAACGCCTTGGTAGCTGCCGATACTATGAAGGGCATCAACGACAACACGGTTTATGCGATCCCCCACGATCGGCTGAGAGAAGCGCTGAGGAAATACAATCGATAAATTGATCACCACTAATTTGATAGTCAGACGAACAGTCTAAGCTTGATAGACGGTACAATGTCCATGACTTGATGGTGGAGTAATTTTAGAGTCTGCAAAAGGTTTGTAATAAAAGGCGTATTTGGGTGAGAAATAATGTTCCAGCTTCTCATTTTTCATGGGTTGAAAAACCCACGGAGTCAGTGGATCCAGCCGGTTTGATGTAAAAGTGGGTTAAAGACCGATGTTGAATTCTGCATATCGAATACTATATTGAAGATATTACTCTTCTTTCTTATATTCTAAAATAAAAACGGCCCTCGAAAAGGTTTTTATAACAATTGATGTTCTATGCTGGCGTACGGTGGGCATATGCCG
>CAZPMB010000058.1:0-13058 GCA_964587735.1 uncultured Candidatus Bathyarchaeia archaeon
CGCAGGTATATCTTCACGGACCGGGAGAGGGAGCTGCTGAGGGGGTGGATGGAGGCGGGGGAGGAGAGCCAGGCGACGATGAACGTCCTGAGCTGGATAAGGCAGGGCTTCCCACTCCTGGCGGAGGACTTGGAGCTCCTTTTCAAGGTGATAAGGACGATGCAGAGGCGGCACGTGTGGAGGGCATACGCAACACGCGGCAGCGAGTTCGGATCGGCGCTACGGCGCGCCAGGTCCTCATTGAACCGCATTAGAGGAAGCGCGACCACATCCGCCGCCTCGAACGGCTGATGTGGGAGCGGCCTTGGCCCTTCCTCAAGGGTTCTGAACATGAGCAACCCCGCAGAAGGGCTTATTTTCTTCATTACTGGGTCAGTCGTCAGTCAATTCATTATGAGAGTCATCAGAAGTTATCGTAAGGCTGCCAGATGAAGGCGTTAAGCCATGAAGACATAAGAATAAAAGCCTACCTCATGCATGAACGTGAGGCTGAGGAGAGGAGACGCGGGAATGTCGCTAAATTAGGCGCTTTTATTATCATCGGTATGCCTGGTCTTCTACTAAATGATTTTTTCATATTGAAACTGGAGCCTGTAAGCGGTTATGTTTCCATTTGCTTTGATTCTAAATTGGTTTATTCGTAGTTTCTTTTTATCGTTTGCAGGAGCGCCCAGACTCCCGATTTTTTCGCCCTCCTCTCAAGATACAGCCAGTCTAACACGGTGTCTTTCCTCTCAAGGACGCTCTTTACGTCCTGCTCGTCGATCACGCTGCGATCTGGCCTGGCCAATTTATTTACGATGAAATCCTCCGGGGAAATTATCCACAGTTTCACTCCTGAAAGGGTTATTCTTCTACGTCTATCAAGCGTCTCCTGGTCCCACTCCACCCCATCAGGCTGCTTCCAGGCCTCAATCTCATACCCAGTCCTCTCATCGAGGAGCAACCACACAGGATTCTGGAAAGAGGCCATCGAGATCGAGTAGTTCTCCTTCTTGGCTTCCTCGCAGAAATCGTGAAAGGATTCCTCCGTTTCTATGGCCACAGCTATGTCGATGTCCAAGGTTGTCCTTATTCTGCCATAGCTCGGCAGCGCATATCCTCCGATGAGCATGTAATCGATCCCACTACCTTCAAGGAGGGACGCGATCCTACGCAGAGTCTCCGCTATCTCTGACAATGCTGTTCAGCTCCAGGAAAGCTCTGTACGGGTCCTTACCTCGGTCGAGCAGCCTGCGCACATACTCAGCATCCCTCTTAGCCTTGACAAGGTCGTTTCTGCTGCTCCTCAGGGGCTTGACCCTCAGCTCATTGAGGGTATTCAGGTAGTCCTCGCCGAGTATAGTCATCGAGATCACCCGCCTTGGCCTGCCTTTTCTAAGAGATTTGCTCAGTGAGGCTTCTACGAGGCCCATGGACTCCATTTCCTTTATAAGTGAGACCACCGTCTCAGCTCTTTTACTCAAGGTCTTGATCATTTCTCTAACGCCTAGTGATCGCCCCTTGATGCTCGTGAGCAGCTGGAACCTAGATTCGATAGACATTTTGTTTCCTTTTTGGAAACTTATTATTTATCTAATGATCTTGGCGATATTTAAAAATTACTCATAGTAAATCAAATAGTTGTAACAGAGGAGGATCTGGACCACTGACCCGGGGTTCCAAGCCACTCGTATTGAGTTGATTGTTACACATTTCATGGGTTGGTCAACGTTGTCTTCGTGGGATGCGTCCTCGTTCTTCATCTTCGCCGAAAAAAGATGGTGCGACGTAGCAGTCCACTATGGATCCGTCCTTCCTCAGCATGGTCTGAGGGGTCCTCGGCTTGTAGGGGAACCTCTCTAGGGCGTCGTCGTTGAGCTCCGCGCCGATCCCTGGTGCGTCGGGTATCTCCAGGTACCCGTCCTCGAGCCTGAGGTCGGTCTTCACCAGGTCCTTCACGGGCATCGTCTCGTACCTCGGGTACTCCAGGATGACGAAGTTCGGTATGCAGGCGGCGAGCTGAAGGCAGGCGGCGGTGCTCACCCTGCTCAGGGGGTTGTGGGGGACCACCCCGACGTAGCAGGCCTCGGCTATCGCCGCTATCTTCTTGGCGCCGGTCAGCCCGCCGACGGTGCAGACGTCCGGCCTCACGTACTCCGCTGCCTCCCTTCTCAGGAGCATCTCGAACTCCTGGATGGAGAGCAGCCTCTCCCCCGTGGCTATGGGGACGTTGATGTGGCTCGCGACCCGGGCCATGGCGTCGATGTCGTCCGGGGGGACGGGGTCCTCGATGAACATGGGGCGGTAGCGCTCGATCAGGTTCCCGAGGACGATCGCCTGGGCCGGGTGGAGCTCCCTGTGCACCTCGATGCATAGGTCCACGTCGTCCCCGACGGCCTCCCTGTACTCGCCCACCCTGTCGGCCGCGTCCCTCATCATCATCGAGTGGGTCATATCGAAGGACTCGGGGACGAAGGGGGAGAGGTGCCCCACGGCCGTGAAGCCCATGCCCTTGGCGCGCCTGCAGCCCTCGACCAGCTCCTCGTGGGAGCTGTATATCACATGGTAGTAGACCCGGGCCCTGTCGATGCACCTTCCGCCGAGCAGCTGGTAGCAGGGGGCGTTGAAGTGCTTCCCGGCGATGTCCCAGAGGGCTATGTCGATGGCGCTGATCGCTCCCATCACGGCCGCTCCCCTGAAGTGGCTGCTCCTGTACATGAACTGGGAGTGGTGCTCGATCCGGAGGGGGTCCCTCCCGATGAGGTACCTCTTGAACGTCTCAACCGCCTTGGCCGAAGCCTCGAGGTGCCCCCAGGCACCCGACTCGCCGACCCCCGTCAGCCCGGTGTCCGTGGTGACCCGCACGAACATGAACCTGTCCGCGAAGATGGTCTCAATCTCCTCGATCTTCGTACTCGACCACCACCATACTCCCCTTGATCTACCCTAGCCTCGCGCAGCGATATAACGTTGGTCAATGCTCCTTCAACGCCATAAAAGAGCCCGTCCATTTCCATTGGCCTCATCCCGATATGGTAATAATCAAATGATGAAAAGGGGCAGATCTGAATTAAAGACCCCAAGGCCATAAGCCACATGGGCCAACTTGGTCCGCCCAATGCATTCATCAGGATTTTTTATAGATCTTCTTTCTCGTATCTAGGTGGGTCACATATATTGTGTTCTCTTTCTTATCGACGCTGAATATTATTCTGTATCTACCTACCCTAATCCTGAAGGTTCTATCGACGCCTCTTATCGCTGCGATATCCATCTCCCTTAGAGATATCGGATAGTTCTCTAGGTTTTCTATCGCTTAGAAGATCGCATGCCTCTGCCTCTCGTCATCGAGGGTCTTTAGAAACCTTAGGACTCTTTTATGTGCGATTACCCTGAATCTAGGCACATTTCAGCGCCTCTAACGTCACGAAGTCTCCTTTCTTCATCTCCTTTATCGATGAAAGGATCTCCCCAATCTCTTCCTCGCTGAGTTTGACTCTGGGCAGACCCCTGATTATCACTTCCTCTATGACTGACTCTATCAGGCTGAGCCTCTCGTTTACCTTCTTTACCTCCTCGTAGATCGCTTCCAGGGTCGGTTGGCTGTCCATCAGGTCACTGATAAACAATCTCATGGATTTATACCCTTTCCTTTCGAGAAAAGGACAAGAAATCCATGCATATAGGAGTAGTTGTGGGGATAGGTAACGTATATCGTTTAATTTCTCTATGGAGTGCAAAGGTTTGGTGGAGACTATCAGGCTGTCTCTTCTGGGGGCTGAGAGGCTACTCGCCTTTATGATGATTCCAAAGGGGCGCTCGCGCGGATTTAAACATTCATCGCTACGGAAAGGACGTGGCCTAGGAGCATGCCCATCAAGAGGCCAGTCGAGACAACGTGTTTGTGGGTTACAGAGCAGTATTCGTGGGCCACTGGTATCAACTCGTCTATGGTGATGTAGGTCATTACGCCTGCGGCGAAAGCGAGGCATGTGCCAATGATACGGTCCCCGCCCCCCATTAAGGAGATGAAGGCCGAGCCTAGGAGGGCACCTAAGGGCTCCGTCATGCCCGACAGGAAGGCCACCCGCGCGGCCCTACGCTTGTCCAGGCCCCCGCTGGCAAGGGGGATTGCCGTCGCGATGCCCTCTGGGATGTTGTGGAGGGAGATAATGATGGCGACTAGAAGCCCGAGGCGGGGCATATAGGTGTAGCCTGCGCTCACGACGAGGCCCTCCGGGAGATTGTGCACCGATATCCCTATGGCGATCATCAGGCCGGTCCTCACAAGCCTTGGGTTGACCACTCCCCTCTCCCACACCCCCCTCTCCAGGTGGGGTATGATCAAGTCTATGGCCATCATGAGCAGGGCGCCAGCCACGAAGAAGATCGTCGCCTCCAGATGACTCAGAAGCGAGAGGGACTCAACAAAGAGTTCGAGGAAGGAGATAACCAGCATGACGCCCCCTGCGAACCCCATGAGGAACCCCAGGAGCCTGTCCCCGATCCTGCCGTAGGCGAAGACGATCAGGCCTCCCAACCCAGAGGCTGAACCTGCGATGAGGCTCAGCAGAAAAGGTTCGAAGGCTTCCATGAACGCTCGGCCCCTGTGCCATCTATGTTAGGCCCTTGAGCGTATTAAAGTCTAGTCTAAATTAGTGTAATATAGGACGATACACGTTCGTCAGCCATCAACTGCCTCATCGAGCACAGTATTGGCGTGGTACATTACGGAATCTATCTGGAAAAAGGGGTAGGGCTTATCGCAGCCGTGCGATCAGGTCTTCTCCAGGTAAACGACGTTGTTTATGACCGAGACCTTCACGCCTTCCAGCGCTCTGGCCTCTACCCTCTTGATCAGCTGGGTTCTGAGGTAGTTGGCTTCTCTGCCCTCGAACGAGACCTCCACCAGGTTCGATTCGGCTTCCATGAATGAGTCCAGTATCGGGTCGTACTTGCTTCCCTTCCTGTAGCTTCTGGCGGGCCTCTCCGTTATGGGTTTCAGGTCGAACTTTACTCCGCTCATCTCCTTTTCACTCTTTACTTATTCATAGTTTATTTAAATTTAAAGGTAGAAAACATACGGTTGTAGTTTGAACTAACACAACATTCTTAGAATAACACTGGGCGCTCTTCCCTTAAAATCCAGGACTGAAAATAAGAAAACCACGTAAACCAAAGACAGAGTGTGGTAAACCCAATAACATGCAAGGACAAGTACGCATGATATATGATGGTAGCGGGGAAAGATCTGAAGCACCGGGCCAGAAGATTAGGAGGACTGGTCTCGCCCTCTCGCTATCGACCTCGCTTCTTCCAGTGTTCTCTTGTATACATCGACTGTCAACCAGAAACCGTTGGCTATAAGATAATCAAGACACATCTCAAATTCGTTTAAGGTTAAATGATTCTGGGACAATGCAAGCAGCAGAACGCCCACAGTGCCAATAGGTCTGACTCCGAAGACTTGAGCCGTCGCAGAGGCCTCTCGCTCATCGACGATGAGCTCGACTCCCAATTTTCGAGCCAAAAGAATCGCCTCGGCTTCACCCAGGTGAATGCCTGAGACCTCCGCCAATGCTGATGCCTCGTCATTTTTTTCCTTTGAAACCTTGACCCAACCCTCCTCCACGGCCTTCTTGATTATTATTGAATCTGCTGACTGCCCGGAGGAAGTTTCATCGTATACCTTTTCCGGGATGACTACCTCCCTGAATAGGAACTTGAGGATCGAGAGCCTGTTTATCCTGGACAGCCAGATAAGCGGGCTGCTATTGCTCACCGCTCTTTCTCCGCTTGACATATTCAAGGTCACGGCTCAGGTCATCCTGCGTGTAGGACACTGGTATCTTCTTCTCCCTTGCGATTTCCATCATCTCGCGCAGGGAGAGGCCCGCCATCTCAGAGGCCTTCCAGAGAGTAACCTTTCCGTCACGGTAGGCCCGAACGGATTCGTCGATCCTCCTCTGCTGGAGAGCCGAATCTAGTAGGCGCCTTATGAGCTCCGAACGGTCGACCCTCTCCTTCTCGGCCAGACGCTCTATCTCCCTGATGGTCTTTCCGGGGAGCCTCGTGGTGACTGTTTCAAGGGCCATACGAATGCCGTGTACAATAGAATCTAATGCACACGTATATGGCTTTCGCCCTCTAAAGAGTCAGGGCAATTTGAAAAAAGAATAAATCACGATAGTACTTCTTGAAAGGCAGGCCTCATCGTTTTCAACATTAGGTGAGCCTTGGGCGTAAAGCCGGCGAAGAACACGTTGATCGATGACCCGGCTGAATACGACGCAAGCGTCGGGAGGCTGAAAACTTTGGAGATAAAGACCGTCTACCCAGGGCACGGCAAGCCATTCCGGATAGAACAGTTCATGGAAAACAAACAATGACCCGTATGATGTCGGTTTTCCATTGTGGCGGAGAGTAGATTTGTACTGCCGAATTCGAGGTCATCAACTCCGCGGGCAAGCCTGGCAGCCTCTTTTATATTCGTGATATAGGCACATTATACATACAATTTTAGTAAAAATCTATAATTTGTAATAAATGTCTACAGCGGTGTTCTCTTGACTTCTTTGATGTCGTCGAAATCCGCGTCGTCGCTCACTATTTCCCTCTCTCCGGTGATCAGGGCAGTGGAGATGTGTATGGCGTCCCTCGGCTTCAGCTTGTGCCTCTCGATCAGGTCGTGGGCCCTGAGGATGATCCTCTCGTCGACGCCCACGAAGGTCATGTTCGGCATCCTCAGCATCGATGCGCTGGCCCGGATGGCGTACTCATAGCCGACGAGCCTCCAGACGACCCACACAACCTCGTCCCAGGAAAGAAGGGAGGTAGCCCCCACGATTTTCCCATCCTCCACCCCCTTCAGGATACTGACAGCCGTTTTAGACTTCGGGTTCGAGGACTCGTCGTACAGGATCGGGTAGAGGAAGACATTGGAATCTAGGTAGACCATCTTTCCAGGGCCTCTGAGAGGATTATCTGTTTGAGGTCCACCTCGTTCCTGAGCTTCAGCTTGTGGGGAACCAGCCTGGTCAGCTCGTCCACGCTGCTCATGTTCTGTAACGGCTTGACTACGACCTCGCCTCCCCTCACCTCGAATACGACCTCAGAGCCCGGCCTGATCCCCATCATCTCCCTGATCTCCTTGGGGATCACCGCCTGCCCCTTGGGTCCTATCTTACTCTTCATCCTCAGCATGCCTCAAGCCAAGTATAACTATATTGTGTAGATGTATAACTTTTTCGTAAGACTAATTAATTTCAAAAGAATGAAGGAAATTCTGAGCCCCTTAACAATGAGTTTTATTCCCCCTTTTTTCATTGAGACCGTCTAAAAAATCAATGTTATTCTGAGAACGAACCCATTTCGTGTCATGCTCGAGGGGGGATTTGAACTACCGTCCTAGGGGGTGTGAACCCCATGGCTAATAAGGACTATAAGGTTGGCTAAGCTTGATAAATTGAGAGAGCAGCTGAGATGGTCTTTGGAGATAATTCATCAGTGAATAAGGAGTTGTTGGAAGCCCGGTTCAGGGAGATAAACGATGCCTCGCAAATGCTCAGAGAACTGCTGATGAAGGGCTTTCACAGCCTATCGTTCCATGAGAAGCTCTCCATGAGGTATCTCATCATCCAGGCCGTGGAGGCCTCCTCGAGCATATGCCTCCACATCCTCTACGGCGTTTACGACGAGAGGGCAGAGGGATTCCCCCAGTGCTTCGACAGGCTGGGGCAAAAGGGTATAATCCCCTCCCACCTGGCCTCGGAACTGGCTTCCTCAGCCAGACTCAGGAATCTCCTCGTCCACAGATACTGGGAAATAGATGACGAAAAAGTGTTTAAAAGCCTCGAAGAGAATCTTGAGGATTTTGAGAAGTTCATCTCCCACATCAGGTGGTTCATGGAGAGGGGGCGCCGATGAGAGGTGGCATCGAACCCGAACAGGAGTTCAGGTACTATGAACTCTCAAGCGAGGAAAGGAACAAGATCACAGATCAGCTGAGGGGAAGGCTCCAGGAAGAAGCCGGCATCGTGCTGGCCTATCTGCACGGGGGCTTCCCGAAAGAGAGGCCATTCAGGGACATAGACGTAGCTCTCTGGATACGAGACGAGGAAGAAGCATGGCACTATACGGTGGACCTGTCAGCCGAACTCGAAACCGAGATAGGGCTACCGATAGATACGCAGGTGATGAACAAGGCCCCACTCCCAATCAGGCACGAGGTGCTGACAAAGGGCATCCTCATAGTGAGTAGGGACGACGTATTCCGGACAAGGCTTCTCGACGAGACCCTTCGACAGTACATGGACCTACAACAAGCCCTCAATATCAAACGGTAGGTCTAGACTGCCATATCACGGGCCCTGACGGTGATCCAAGACATCCCAACCCCAGTCTCCTAGATAATCTCCTTTCGGCTCGGGACATGGTATATAGGCGTTGTTATGGCGCCCTGGGCCGGGTCCGGCTCGGTCCCGGTGTAAACGCACTTCGTGGAGGGGCCGAGGCTTCTATCATCAGTCCACTAGTTCACAGGGGATTGTATCCGGCAGCCCGCTTTTATCGATTCGCGTCCCAAACCCCCAATCTAAACTACGCGGTTCACCCGCAGGGACATAACAGCACGCATTTGATATAATACTGCAAATAAACCCACCTAGATGAGGCCGTCCATGAAGATCAAAAGGTTTGTCTCCATCCCCGAGTGGGCCCCAGTGTACACCGAGCCGCCGCACCACTTCAACGGGTGCACCGGCCTGAGCGTCCTGTGCCGAGCCCCGGCCGGAGTCATCGGGAGGCTCATCCCCGAGCCCCTCGAGGCGCAGGGAGACCTCTTCATGCTGAGGTGGCAGCGCATGGACGAGTGCGAGGGGTACAGGGACATCCACTTCAACGAGATCCTGTTCCCCTGCAGGTGGAGGGGCAATGTCGGCGTCCACTGCGCCCTTGAATACATTGACAACGAGATGGGGCTTATCATTGGGCGGGAGGTCTGGGGGTTCCCGAAGAAGTGGGGCGACTTCGTATGGAAAGTAACTTCTAACGGACTCCACCTAGAGTGTCGCCGTGGCGGCGAGCTGCTGATGCGGACCGGGTTCACCCGTTCCGAGTCACCCGCCGTCCAGTGGCCGGACACCCGCAGCTACTACCTAGTCAAGCATATCCCGCCTGCCTCGCGCTCGGGCTCCCCCCTGATCCAGGTCGTCCGCTGCGACCTCACCAAGAAGACCCTTCACTCCACCACGACGGGCTCGGCTCGCGTCGAGCTCTTCGATGGACAGCGGGACCCGCTCAAGCAGCTCGGGCCGGTGGAGGTTCTCGGCGCCCGCCTCGATGCCCTGGACTCCGTGTTCGACTACGGGGAGGTGGTTGAAACCATCTCGGGATGATTTCTAGGAACCGAGCTGATGCATAGGTTCGGGTTTGGAGGTTAAAATTTAGCCCCACACACACACAAAAACTAGCCTGATAAAACTGGCTCTGGAGAATGATGGGGCTGGGCGTAGACGTTGAGGCTGCCTTAATCACGGTCCATCGGACGCTGTTGATTTTAAGTGAAGGGCCCCACAGACGCGCACAGGCCAGTATTGTGTATGTGTGGTGATTAAATCTTAAGCCAGCAAGCTAGCTAGCTTGCCGTGATGAGAGCATTAGGGTTTGAGCTTATTCATTATCTCGTTTGCGAAGGCTCTTGCCCGCTCCAATCTTGCTGCATCGGGTTGACCTTGACTAGTGTCATGCTTGCGCATGAAGGCTAAAGGAATTATCATAATCATCCTAATTAATCCAGAGGCTTGTCCTTGGCAGTCAAAAACACCAACAATATTAGCCCCCACAGCAGCATCCCTAAATTTCTGAATCCATCCCTGCAAAGAAGATGAATCCTCGGGCGCCATGTGAGTGATAAACAGCGCTATTGTCCTATCCTTGACGTGTGTTTTTAAGAAGGTCTTAACTTTTCTATCTGGACCAAGTGCACGCATTGGAAACCCTAGAAACGCGAGGTCGTAACCTTCAAGTGATGTGACATCTTCGACCCGTTTAATCTCTTTTGGTTCTGAAATCGCACCATAAATGGCTTCAGCAACTTTCTTTGTATTTCCAGTATAGGACATGTAAGCAACCAAGACTTTCACACATAGCCCCCAATGCACTACGTGATTGAGCAGTATTTATAAACTATGCAGACGCTTGGGGACATAATTCTCTGTGTGTTTTTGTGTGTGATTAAAATTTAATCTATCATCGCCATCTATCCAGACCACCTTAACATCTCGCCATAACATTTTTTAACCCTGTTCTGTGTGTGTGGGGTTAAAATTTAGCCCCCAAACCCAAACCCAACATTCATAAGTAAGGTACCTAGGTTTTGTTCGACGTATACTAGCTTCACTTTTAGCTTCAATGTCTTCGTTTCCTGAAGAAATCTGAATCGTCAAAATTGAGCGGTTTAACGGAAATAGGCATGAGCTTCATGTCATTGGCATTGTCGTTGACTGCTTCTTCTTGAGCAATGTTAATGCAACTGCAACCATTGCTATGCTCACTAATACTGCCTCTATTGGAAAACCGGGAATTCCTGAAGGGGGAGCATGAACTGTATATGATGTAATGCTTGATTCTGCAGCATTTCCGGCGTTATCTTCAGCAGATATTTTGAACTGAATAGTTTTGCTTTCTGCCTGTCTCGGTATCGTGGCTGTATAGGTCATATTGCCACGATTCATAACTAAACTACTCCAAGATCCCCCTACACTAGTGGAATACAATAGATTGACTACATTGACTCCAGAGTACGCATCTGTGACCTTGGCTGAGACAACTACTAGGTCGTCAGGTGTCGGATTTTGAGGAGAGTAGATAACGTCTGTTATCGTTGGGGATGAAACGTCGTCGGCCACACGAGCATGAACTGTATATGATGTAATGCTTGATTCTGCAGCATTTCCGGCGTTATCTTCAGCAGATATTTTGAACTGAATAGTTTTGCTTTCTGCCTGTCTCGGTATCGTGGCTGTATAGGTCATATTGCCACGATTCATAACTAAACTACTCCAAGATCCCCCTACACTAGTGGAATACAATAGATTGACTACATTGACTCCAGAGTACGCATCTGTGACCTTGGCTGAGACAACTACTAGGTCGTCAGGTGTCGGATTTTGAGGAGAGTAGATAACGTCTGTTATCGTTGGGGATGAAACGTCGTCGGCCACACGAGCAAGATCGAGCAGCAGCCCACTGACCTCTTCAATGTCCACTTCTAATAGGATTTCCACATTCTTGTTTGGGGAAGCAGTATCTTCGATTGTTTTGCCTTCCAACTCGCCTGAAACAATAACATCAACAGCAATAGTTTCACTCTCAAAGATATCGGGCTGCAGTATCGCTGTCATCGCCGTCGGGTCGGCCAAAATCATCCATCCGCTTTCTATACCCTGTTTCCAAACTTCATAATTGGCCATTTGGACAATCAGCTTAGCCATATGGCTGTCAATTCCAGCGAGAACGTTTAGCAGTTCTTTGGTAAACTTCACCTTATAGCACACTTCTAATCCAGCCATTCTGATTGGTATTCCTGAAGTAAACACAATTTTTGCGGCTTCAGGATCTGTAAATACATTGAATTCAGCGTTGTTGTTGTTCAGAAAACCGGGGACATAGACAGCCCCCGCCATGGACACAACAGCTCTCACGTTTTCGATGATCGCTGGTTCTTTCTCTATTGCCATCGCTAGATTGGTCAGTGGACCAAGAGTAACCAATGTTATTTCCCCGGGCGACTCCATTATCTCTGAGATGATGAGGTCAACGGCATTCGTTCCTATAACGCTAATGTGGGGAGGTGGTAAACTGACCATGCCAAGCCCATTCGTGCCATGAAAATGAGGATCAGTCACCAGAGCCTTCTTCAAGGGTTGTGTGACCCCAACAGCTACAGGAATGTCTTTTCTTCCCATATATTCTAGAATTTTTAATGCGTTCTGAGCCCCCAACTCCGATTCCACGTTTCCAGGCACTATAGTGATAGCTTCAATCTGAAGACTTTCAGATCGCAACGCCATCATTAGAGCGATAGCATCATCTATCCCAGGATCAGTGTCAATTATGACTTTGATCTTTTGGGTATTCTCGCGTACACTAAACCAGCGAAGCCGAGCATAAACTGAGGCGGACACTGAGACGAAGGTGCTAAGAAAGATCGCAATAAGCAGCAAACTCAGAAACTTATTAATTTTTTCTTCCTGATAATTGGGCATTTATTATAGCACCCTCTTATGAAGCATCGAATGCGCGTGCGCATTCACTCGTTCAAAAACGGGTATATCCTTTTTATATCTAAACACATAACTTTATATAAAAAAAGTAATATTTATTTTTTTTCTGATGAAAGTCTATATAGTTCAATTTATGTTTATTAAAAAATTTTTATACTCTATTGATATGTGCACATGACACACATAATACATGTGTGATATCCACGATATACATGCGTGATATACGTGTGGTGATAGAGTGATGGTTAGAGAGAAGATATAAGAGAATAAGAATATGCAGAAGAAAGTGAAAGTGTGTGGGTTTGGGTTTGGGGGTTAAAATTTAGCTCAACCAACCAACTTTCAAACTGGGAAAAAACTAGTGGCGTATTAACTGTAGCGTCAAGCTATAAGTATGCCCTTTGCGCACCAGCCTGTTGCTAAATTCTATGGGCTAATATTTACGTGCAATAGATGTTAATTCTTTATTGAGATGAGGTGTCATGAGAATGTAGTAACCATCCTCTCCAAGCTAAGCCTGGAAGACCGGCGTCTGATCTTTCTCAAATATATGTTGCGAGTGTAAAATGAGAACCGGTTTCGTACCGTAAACGATCCCCATTCTCAGCTGGGTTTGTCTATCCTCCAGTGTATCTCTGACCTGAGGAGATGATAGTCATCGGTTCTAGGCATAAGCTGCCCCAGGGTGACTCCTTCGCCTCTGATACCCTCCCACTTCCCGGTGCCCCCGATGAACTTGTATAATCCGCGGCCCCTCGCGTACCACCAGACGTGGACGAGCCAAGCCATATC
>CAZPMB010000059.1:0-12834 GCA_964587735.1 uncultured Candidatus Bathyarchaeia archaeon
TGTCTCTGCTGAGGCTTTTTTGGAGATTAAATCAAGGACGTATTTCATTGCTAGACCATCTCTCAGATAGTCGTCTACTATCAACAGACTTCCCGTTAAGGACTTTATTTGGTCGCTCACAGTAGGAGAAACATCCTCAATCCTCTTTTTTCCGCTTTTTATTACGTGCCTCAAAAATATTGGATAGAACGTTGGTATATCTAGCTTTGATGCTAAGTAAGCTCCGATAATGGAGCCTCCTCTACCTATAGCAATTATATTATCAAATTGCTTAAATTTTATATCTTCATGTACTTTTTTCAAGATTTCACTGTATTCATTCCAGCTTACTATCTTCAAATACGTTCACGTCACGTTTAATATCAGTGTAATAAATAAACTATTCGTGCAGGAAGGTTAGATAATTCATGTGTGAGGTCAATCGGTCGAGGAATCCCTGAATTAGCGATGGGCTAGTTAATCTTCTCGTGGACGAAGACTAAGATGATGATGAATGAGACCAGTAACGAAAGAAGGCGCACAATCATGGGGACGTTGAACCCCAGGACTTCTTAAAGCAGGCCGCCGATGAAGGAGGCGGGGACCGCCCGAATCTAGGCCTGTGGAGGAGAAGGCCTCTGCACTGCTCTTGGAGTCGGTGCAAGCCTATCCCGTGAAACGGGAAGCCTCCCTACTAATAGGTAGTTCACTTCTTTCAATCTCAGATCCACTTAAAAAGTGAGGGCTCAATTTTGATGGGGGCGTCATCAAGGTGTTCGAGTACTCCGTGAAGCAGAAAACCTACGATATATGCGGCGTCAAGATCGGCGGAGAACCCGGCCTCGTCCCGACGGTGATGGTCGGATCCATGTTCTACAACGGCCACGTGATCGTCGAGAACCCAGCCGAAGGGCTCTTTGATAAGGTGAGAGCCGAGAGCCAGCTGCGGAGGGCCGAGGAGATGTCGGACGTAACGGGGCTCCCGACGATGGTGGACCTAGTGGCGGAGAACGCGGTTGCGGCTGGGAGGTACCTCGACTTCATGATCGAGGCGACGGAGATGCCCATTTTCCTCGATGTCGTCGATGAGGCCGCACAGGTCGAGGCCCTTCAGTACGCCTCGGATCAGGAGATGATGGACAGGATTGTGCTCAACTCTCTAAACCCCCACTCTGGTGAGCGCCTCTACGAGAAGGTTGAGGAGGCTGGATGCAGGAACGCCGTCCTCCTGCTCTACGGCACGCAGTGCATCCTTTCCTCGAACAAGGAAGCGCTCCTGGAGGGGATGGCGGCCAGGGCGGAGGCCGCGGGGGTGGAGAACATCCTGGTGGACACCGTTGTCATAGACATCTCTACCCTTGGTCTTGCTGCGCAGGCCATCGACAGGATCAAGGACAGGTATGGCTATCCGTGCGGCTGCGGGGCCCACAACGCCGTCTCCTCCTGGAAGAGGCTGAGGGAGAAGTACTGCGAGAAAGCCGTCACGACGGTCATCGGGGTGGCCAGCGCCCTGCCCGTTGCGGCGGGGGCCGACTTCGTCCTCTACGGCCCCATGAAGAACGCCGAGGAGGTCTACCCGTCCATAGCCATGATCGACGCCGCCTACAGCCAGCTCGTGATGGAGAAGAGGGTCAGGCCAGGCAAGGAACACCCAAGGTACAGGATCGGGTGAAAAGGAATCCAATAAACCCCTATGCAAGCCTATGCGCGCGACTCAGGATGCTTCGAAGGTGTGGGAGGCGTAGTGGTCGAGGTTGCATACCTCGCACTCCGCCCTCGATTCTATCATGGTCCCGTACCGGGACACGAATGCGTCGTTCTCCCCCTCCGCGAAGTGGATCGGGACGAAGTGTCTCGGCTTGATGACCCCTATGGCCTCGACGACCTCGAGGCCGGTCATGGTCTGGCATCCGGGCCCCAGGGGGAGGAGCGCGACGTCGATGGTCCCGTTGAGCCCCTCGTACTCGGGGATGTTCCTGGAGTCGCCGGCGTGGAATATCGTGAAGCCGCCGATATCCACGACGTAGCCCGTGTAGTTGCTCTCGACGGGGTGGCTGGCGGGGACGGTCCCCGAGGGCGAGAAGGTGTACATGCTGAAGGCGGTGACCCTGATCGACCCCAGCGAGACCTCGTCCCCCGGGACGACCCCCGTGCCGCCGTGGCGCTCGATCTCGTCCTCCATGATCCTGGGGAAGACGTTAACCGTCCCCTCCTTCTGGAGCATGCCGACGGCCGACCGCTGGTAGTGGTCCCCGTGGTCGTGGGTGATCAGTATCGCGTCTGCGGGGAAGTCGCTGTACCTCGAGGGAAGATCCACCGGATCGATGTAGATCCTCACGCCCCTCGCCTCTATCATGACCCCCGCGTTGGCGAGGAGGGTCAGCCTAACGCCCTCGGGCGCGCCTCCGGCGTCCTCGGGCGGCTCGCCAGAAAACGGCATCAGGCTGCCAGAAAAAAGCACCACGACGGCGACGATCGCTGTGACCAACCCTGCTCCGAGAAGGGCCCTAATTTTCGCTGAAAACACCATCGGCGCCCACCAGAGTCTCGGATTCTCTGAGTGTTTATAACACCTCCGCACAACCGATGCTGGCCCCCCAGCATCGATTGTAAGAATCCACGTGCGCGCCACGCCCCAACCCAATAACCTCCCCCTTCAGCCCCCCGGCGACCGCATACCAACACGAGAAACGCTCGACGAGCAATGATGCCGGGATGGCGCCCTCATCAGATCCGCAAGCCGGTCAACGACCCCCTCCACGCGAGACGCCCGCTTCGGCCCGGCGCGCTCAACCCCCACGGGCCGCCCAGACCCCCCAGGCGGAACCCAATCAGAACGGCATCAGAACCGCACCAAAAAACACAAAAAACCGACAGAAAACCCGGCCAAAAACGAAAAACAAACAGAAAACCAAACCGAACTGCGGCGCACAAGGGCACAGAGGGGGGTCAGATCAACAACGCACGAAGGCACACACAAACCAGAACCTAGCGGGCCCGGTGGGACTCGAACCCACGGTCGCCGGCTCCGGAGGCCGGCGCATTATCCACTCTGCTACGGGCCCACACCAAAGAAGGACGAGCCCGACCGGATTAAAGCGTTTCCACGGAGAGGCCCACCGCCTCCGGCCCCACGGGACAACGTTTATTACGCCTCGGACTCCCCTCATTGAAAATCGGCCGGGCGGCGTTCCTCTTGGGGTACGGGAGAAGGCTTGTGGGGCAGATAGCCCCGAGCCCCATGCCCAGGCTCTACTACGAGCTCATCTTCCTGGGCTTCTCCATAATGATGGGGATGAGCCTCCCCGCCTCCTTCCTCCCCCTCCTCGCCCAGAGCCTGGACCCCTCCGGCCTCCTCGTCGGCCTGGTCGTCTCCGCCTGGTTCCTCTCCCGGATCTTCCTCGAGCTCCCCGCCGGGATCATCTCCGACAGGATAGGCAGGAGGAAGCTCCTCATCTTCGGAATCGGCCTCAGCGCCTTCGGCCCCCTCCTCTGCTCCCAGGCGAGGAACATCTACCTCCTGATCCTCGGCAGGGCCGTCTGGGGTATGGGAACCGCCTTCTACTTCATGAACAACATGGCGATACTGATGGACATACTGCCGGTGGGCACCAGGGGCCGGGCGCTGGGCCTTTTCCAGGGGATCGAGTTCGTCGGAAGCTTCATTGGGGCCCCGATCGGAGCCCTCCTCGCCGTCCACATGACCTTCAACCAAGTGTTCTACTTCACCCTGGCCATCACGCTGATCGCCCTGCCCGTCGCCCTGAGGTCGAGGGGGATGAGGGAGGCAGACGGCACCGCCTCGGTCAGGTCGAGGCCCGCGCTCCGAGAGGTCTTCTCCGGCCTGAGGGACTGGGGGATACTCGCCGTCTGCCTCAGCACCCTGCTGCGCATGCTCATAATGCAGGGGATATTCCAGACCGTCTTCCAGCTCTACATGAACAGGACCCTCCTTTTCTCCGTGGCATCGATAGGCGTCGTCCTGAGCTTCAGGATAGCCGGCCAGATAATCTCCCTCGTCACCGCCGGCATACTCTCGGACAGGGTCGGCAGGAGGCCGGTCCTCCTAGCCGGGTTCATCGTGACAAGCCTTACCCTCACGGCCTTCACACTGGTGAAGAACTTCGAGCTTCTCCTCTTGGTGGGCTTCGCCGAGGGGCTCGGCGAGGGCTTCGGAATGACCACGCTGATCGCCCTCCTCACAGACATAGCCCCGCCAAGCATGAGGGGAGGCGTCGTCGGCCTCTACAGGACGTTCCAGGACATCGGCGGATTCTCGGGCCCCGTGCTATTCATGCTCATCAACAACGGCTTCGGCCCAGAGTACGCTTTCTACGCCGCCGCGGCCTTCAGCATGCTGAACATCGCCCTGATATCGACGTTTCACACAGGTCAAATCAAGGCCGCCTCATAATCCATGGTAACATTCCACAGGAGGATCAAAATCATACAATTTTAGGAGACGATGGCTTTTGGCGGGCCTATTCCCTGGCCGCCTCACAATAAAGAGAGAAGGACCCCTTTAGAACCTTCTGGGCGTTCTCCACGATGACAGGTCCTATTCCTCTCACCTCGGTCAGGGGCCCCTGCAGCTTCTTCGTCCTCCCGCTCTGAGAGAGATCGATCCTGGCGTTCGCGAACTCCTCGAGGACCCTGTAAGGAGTGTCGAAGTGGGCGAGGAGGTCGTGGGCAAGCGTCGTGCCTATCTGAGGCAGGCCCGCGAGGAGGAACATCTGCTGCTGGCTGAGGGGGAGGCTTCGGTCGACGCTCCTGAGCTGGATCGGGCGACTCCCCTCTGCCTGTTCCCTGTAGGCCAGGCGGTGTAGCAGGACCGCCGTGGACTCGGGGCTCTCGGTCGGAACCATGGAGAAGCCGAAGTCGAGGGCAAGGCTGGCGATGGCGCCGTAGACGGACGCCGGCTTAATCCTGCTCCTCTTCAGCGCCCTGGGCATGTGCCCCTCCATGATGAGGATCGGCCTCTCGTAGGCATCCGCCAGGTCCTTGGCCTGCCTGAACAGGCGGCCGTCCTTGATGCTCCCCAGGAAGTCAGAGACCCCCTTCCGCTCCACCCCGCAGCGGTCGGAGACGACGTAGTCGCAGACGTCGAGCCTCCGAACCTCCACCTCGACGCCAGACATGCGGAAATAGTTCACAATGTCCAGCCTGGCCGAAGCCTCGTTGCTGTCGACGCAGATGTGAAGCGCCTCAGCCATCTCCGCCACGCACCTCGAAAATCAGCTCCACCTTCGACGGCTCCTTCACGCCCTTGAGAGACCTCACGAGGCCTAGCACCACATTCGTGGTGACCTCCCGCACGAATGGTCCCAACGGGATCGTCTGATCGTCGACTCTGAGGACGAAGCCGCCTGACCCGTATGCTGCACATTTCTCGGCTTCGGCATCTCCCGAGAGGATCGCCCTGGCAAGATCCCTACATTCATCGTATCCGCACCCGCCGCAGTTCAGGCCCGGAAGCAACTTGAAAGACTTCTTTTCCACTAGATTAGCCAGTTCGCTCACGTTTACTAGGGGGATTACAGGGATGCCGCTGTTGACTCGTAGCCTAACGCCTGGAACCTCCACGACTGCGATCTCGAGGCCGCTTGACAGGTTCTCGATCTCTCTAAGCTCCCTTGGGACAAGGATCCTCGCCAAGGTGCCGAGGGATTTGAAGCCTTCGACGAAAACGAAGTCGAGACCACCCAGCTTGGCTACCGCTTCGTTTACGGTGAAGTGCCTGTCGATGAAGAACGCCGCACCGTTGTCGTGCATTATGGCCGAGGCCCTGGAGCCAGCCACCCTGTGCCGCCAGGTGTCCTTCCCGGGCGTGTCCAGCGGGACCTCCTCGGCCGTGTGTTTTATGGTCCCGACAGTTTTACCCCTTCCCGTCAGCTCCTTCACGAGGGCCTCAATAACCCTGGTCTTCCCGGAGTCCTTGAAGCCAACGACGGCGACGGCCCTTGGGATCGACATTACACTATTACTTCTGTGCTGCCGGATATATTGTTACTGAGGCGGTGGGGAGGAACGATCGATGAAGGGGCACTCGAATCCCAAATATAACCTTTAATAGCTATCTGTTACTGTATGGTCTCTCTCACGTTCTATGGCGGCGTCGGGGAAATCGGCGGCAACAAGATCCTCCTAGAGGACAGGAGGGCACGCGTCTGGTTCGACTTCGGCCAGTCATTCACTATGGGCTGCGATTACTACGTGGGCTGGCTCCAGCCGAGGGCGCAGAACGGCCTCGGAGACTACTTCGAGTTCGACCTCCTCCCTAGGCTGGAGGGCCTCTACGCTGAGGAGATGTTGGCCGGCTCTTCGCATCCGTACACGGAGCCCAGTTTCGACGCTGTCTTCGTCAGCCACGCCCACTTCGACCACGTCGGCCACATACGCTTCCTCGACCCCTCCATACCGGTCTTTTGCGGGTCGGGAACGAAGCTCTTCATGGAGGCTGCGGAGGAGACGAGCGGCTTCGTGGACCATGGGGACCACGAGTACCGCATGTACCGCACCGGCAGGAGGATCCCCATAGACCACATCGAGGTCGAGCCCATCCACGTTGATCACTCGATACCAGGGGCGTACGGCTTCATAGTCCACACGTCGGCTGGGGCCGTCGTCTACACCGGTGACATCCGCGCCCACGGCCCCAAGAAGGAGATGACCTTGGAGTTCCTCGAGGCGGCGAAGAAGGCGGAGCCGGTCGCCATGGTCTCGGAGGGAACAAGGATGGCTAGGAGGGAGAGAAGGAGAAGCCTCTCAGAGGGGCAGGTTTTGGAAGGGGTTAAGCGTGTCTGCGCCGAGGCCGACGGCGAGGGCAGGGCGGTGCTCTACACGCAGAACGGCAGGGACATGGACCGGTTCCGGACGTTCTACGAGGCCGCGGTTGGCTGCGGCAGATGCATCGTTGTATCTCCCAGGATGGCCCACCTCCTCTGGAGGCTGGTGGAGGACGAGCGCCTGGACCTCCCGGATCCGACCAAGGACGACAACTTGGCGGTGTACTTCGTGAGGAAGAAGAGCGGCGAGTACCGGGAGGAGGACTACTACCTCTGGGAGAGGCCCTTCCTCGAGAAAATCGTGACGGGGGAGGACGTCCGCGGCAGGCCCACCGATTACCTGGTTAACCTCGACTTCTACCACTTCACGGAGCTCATCGACATCCGGCCCGAGCCTGGGAGCCACTTCATCTACAGCATGAGCGAGCCCTTCTCGGAGGACGACATAGAGGAGAGGGTGATGCATAACTGGCTCGAGCACTTCGGCCTCAGGTACCACCAGCTTCACGCCTCCGGCCACATGAGCCGGGAGGAACTCATAGAGGCGGTTGAATACGTGGGGCCAAAGAGGCTCTTCCCCGTCCACACCGAGGGGCCCGAGATCTTCGGAGAAAGCTTCGACTTCTCCACCCCACCGGTCGTGGGAAGACGCTACGAAATATAGCATGTTTTCTCTACAACATTTTCTAGATGGTGCTGAACCTATGAGAATCCGCCATCTAATTCGATTGGTATTGGGTTTGATGTAGAATGGATGATAATGGGCTTAAGTCCGTTTAAAGGTAATTGAAACGAATGATGCATCGCCATGCTACAGCGGGTTGATTCCCTCGCTATCCCTTAAATAAGGCGCTTAGCGGAATGAATTCTGAACGGTGCGACACTTGAGGGTTGCAGTAGTCGACAAGGAGCGGTGCCGCTCGGACAAGTGCGACCTGGTGTGTATAAGGTTCTGCCCCATGGTACGCACCCGTAAGGAGGCGATCCGCCTCGACGAGGAGAGCAAGGCGTATGTCGCCGAGCTCATCTGCAGCGGGTGCGGCATCTGCGTCCGTAAGTGCCCCTTCGACGCCTTAAGGATCGTGAACCTGCCAGACGAGCTGGAGTCTGAGCACATCCACCGCTTCGGGCCGAACGCCTTCACCCTCTACAGGCTCCCCGTCCCGATCGAGGGCAAGGTCGTCGGCCTACTGGGCAGGAACGCCATAGGCAAGACGACTGTCCTCAGGATCCTGGCCGGCGACATGACCCCGAACCTCGGGAACTACGCCAGGCCCCCTAGCAGGGAGGAGATCGTCGAACGCTTCGCTGGCCTACCCCTCCACGACTATCTTGAGGGGTTGTATGGAGGCCGTCTCAGGGCAGTGTACAAGCCCCAGTACGTCGACCAGATCCCCAAGGTTGTGAAGGGAACCGTCGGAGACATCCTGAAGGCGAGGGACGAGAGGCACGTTCTGGAGGAGACAGCCAGGTCCCTCGAGATCGACCAGCTGCTCGACAGGGACATCGGGGTTCTCAGCGGCGGCGAGCTCCAGAGGGTGGCCCTCGCCGCGACGATCTGCAGGGACGTGGGCGTCTACCTCTTCGACGAGCCCTCAAGCCACCTCGACATCTACCAGCGGATGAGGGTGGCAAGGGTCATCCGCCGCCTGGTTGAGGACGGTCGGTGCGTCATCGTCGCCGAGCACGACCTCGCGGTGCTGGACTACCTCTCCGACGACGTCTTTCTCCTGTACGGGGAGCCGAACGTCTACGGGATCGTCTCCAACATCCACGGGGTCAGGGAGGGCATCAACATATACATCAACGGCTACATCCCGGACGAGAACATCCGCTTCAGGGATACCCCGATCGTCTTCCACGTGAAGCCCCCGACGCCGGGCATCGGGCGCGTCACCCCCCTCCTTGAGTGGACGGAGCTGAGGAAGTCTTATGGGGAGTTTAGCCTCGCCGTGGAGCCCGGCGCGATCGGCGTCGGGGAGGTCATCGGAGTCCTCGGGAAGAACGGAATCGGCAAGACGACATTCGTGAGGATGTTGGCGGGAATAGAGAGCCCTGAAGGCGGCTCGATAACGGGGAGGGTCGTCAAGGTGAGCTACAAGCCCCAGTACCTGACTGGCACGCTGGAGGGGAACGTCGAGGAGGTTCTGCGGAGGGCGGCTGGGGATAAGTACCTTGAGAGCTGGTTCACAGCCGAGGTCATCGAGCCCCTTCATGTTAAGTATATGCTCGAGAAGGACGTGGGCACCCTCAGCGGCGGCGAGATCCAGCGGGTCGCAATCGCCGAGTGCCTTTCGAGGGCCGCCGATATCTACCTGCTTGACGAGCCGAGCGCCTACCTAGACGTCGAGGAGCGCCTCGCCGTTGCGAGGGCCATAAGGCGCATCACCAAGATGAACGGCGTCACCGCCTTCGTCGTCGAGCACGACATCGTAGCCCAGGACTTTATAGCCGACAGGCTCATGGTCTTCTCCGGCGAGGCCGGCAAGAATGGTATGGGCGGAAGGCCATTGAAGCTCGAGCATGGGATGAACGTATTCCTCGAGGAGATGGGGGTCACCTTCCGCCGGGATCAGGAAACGAAACGCCCCAGGGTGAACAAGGAGGGCTCGAAACTGGACAAGGAGCAGAAGAGTAAGGGCCGTTACTATTACGCCTAATGGTTATTATGCAGCAGGAGGGCCAGAAGCGCCACCACAGTGCCTGCGATGACCATTTTCACTCCCGAGTAGATGATGTTCCTTTCGCTGACCTGCCCGAGGAAGACTCCGAGCGTGAAAAGCGTGCCCAGTGAAGCGAATATCGAAGCTTTGAAGGCAAGCTCTATTGGTAGAATCCCCAGTAGAGCGAAGAAGAAAGGTACTACACTTGGGATCGAGGCGATGAAGGGAGCCGATCCATCTACGATGGCGGCAAAGACCGAGACGAACCTAGAGGCATGACCATGAACGGTGTCTTTGAGGTCTGACAGCATTGCGACTTCGAGCTCGATCAGGGAATTTCTCCTCTCAGCGCTCTCCGTCATGTAAGTGCCCGAGAAGCCCGATATGGCCATTGCGATGCCTCCGATGAGGATGACGCTTATCACATCCGAGGGTTCATCTATGTGCGAGATGTACGTGCCAATGACGACGCCGAGGCTGGTCATCGAGCCGTCGAAGGCGTTCATTACGAAGTATCTGCGCAGGATCTTGTGGGCCACCGTGACCTTGAAGTATGTTTCTATCCCCTCAAAATAGTCGGAGATCCTTTCTTCTATGTTCCATCGACTGTCTTCGGACTCTTCGTCTTTGGGGTCGCTCACAAAATTTGCGCTCCCGATGCTGGAATGCGTCCCTTGGGTACTAAAATAACGTTGACGGATCTATTTCCCAAGGGCACCGCGAGCAATTCTCGGCAGGAAATTAATAAACCTTATGAAACACAATAACATGGATACTAGATTCTATTGTGAGGGTATGTGAGAGGATTGAAGGATTCTGAGATAAAGACGTTGGTTCTGGATGTGCTGAAGCCCCATGCCCCGTCACTCCCGGAGTTCGCTTCGTACCTCTGTGAGTTCAGCGGCGTAACGAAGGTCGATGTCAGCCTCATCGAGATGGACGAGAGGACGGAGAGCCTGAAGGTTGTGATCACCGGCTCGGCGATAGACTACGAGGATCTAAAGGAGTACATAGCCAGGCAGGGGGCTGTCATCCACAGCGTCGACCAAGTTGTCGTGGAACACCTTAAAAGATAGGGCGATAAGGCCGATCCCCGACTAACCAGATTGGGCGTTCTATAATGGTAGGATACGCCGATATGTTTTAGAATATTGTTACCCGCGTGTTGGATTACACGCGACGCCAACGGTCTGAACAATTACACCGATTGTCTGAAGATCGACCATACATTACTTGCCCTACCCAGCCGCGGATGGTTGTTCTTTACCACTCTACTCCCCATCGAATACGTTGGTATGACAACTAATCTGCTCATGACTGTTGATAGTAAGCATATCCCAAACGAGTTGATATATGCTCTTGGCCCATTCGATTGAATTTCCTAGTCTGTATTTCAATGAAATTTAATGACGTGCCATCTGGTAATTCAAGTAAAAAAGGGTGTCAAGGCGGTATCGGTGACTCAGCTGTTGAATGTCTTCTCGAATGCGTCAGACGGGAAGTAGGTCTGATCGGTTAAGAAAGTTGGATCCCTCTCCTTCTTCATCCTCCACATCTCTTTTGCAAGGTATTCGAATTCCCTGAAGGCATCGTGGCCATACGCTATCTTCCGGTACTCCTCGATGACTGACTTGAACTTGACCCACATCCAGGCGCTGATAAAGCCGCCTGAGTTGTATATTATCTCGGGTTCAACAAGCTTGTTCCTCAGGAGGTAGCCGAGAAGATCAAGGTTGATTATTAGTGAGTAGCGTTTCGCGAAGTGGTCGACATTCACTGATGAATCATATTTCTTTTGGTAGTCGTTGAAGTCAATCCAATTTGTATTCATTAACTCAGCAAATCTTTTCGCTCCCTTCTCCGAAAAGAGAGATTGGAGAATATTGTTGCTTAGTGTTATGCGCTTGTTCCTCTCCTCCCGACGGCTCGCGAGGAATAGGTTAATGATGTAGATGACCACTGAGATGGCTGCTATAATCACGCTTATGGTCTGAAGGGTCAACAAATCCAACGCGTGCACCGAGAATTAAGTAGGATCAACTGAGAATAAAAAATGTTTAATCGATCTGCCACAGTGTGCCTAAGTTAGTAGTTTTTACATCCTTATTGCTTCTTTTAGCTTTTTCCGTCTAATGACCCTTTCATCGAATTCTTACAAATCCTTTTCTCGTTCAACCCCATCAAATGCATGGGGTGGGCGACGGGCCGAGGCGATACATAAGTCAGGCAAGAGCTGTCAGTCGACGTGTCTCCAGCCCCATATCATGAGCCTTCTCAGCCAACCACATATCCTCCGTAACAAGGGGGACGCCCATCCCCTTTGCCACGTGAAGGTAGGATGCGTCATAGAACGTAGTTTTAAGTTGCCCGGCGAGCTCCAAGATGTCTGATTCTCCCCCAGATACGTCCACGACGTCTAAAAGGGAGAAGAGCCGCGACGCCTCTTCCATCAGGAGTTTAGCCTCTTTCAGCGTGAGGGTGTTTAGGATGTTGCCGTGCTTCCATATGGCGTTCCCCACCTCGTACCTCGCAAGGTCCAGTGTGGAGGACCCCTCCAGAGGCTTGAGGTTGAGGGTTTTTAGAGCTTCGAAGATCGACGAGGAGTCGAGGAGGCTCAACGGCGCTTCCTGTCCTCTCTGATGGAGGCGACGACGTCGTCGGTCCCAATTTTTTCGAGTGCGGGGCGAATGGCCTCCAGACGTTTCTCGATCTCCTCGAGCTGCCTCCTTCTAACCTCCGCTGCGCACGCGCCTGGACGAACACAACCATAGTGAATTGCACAAGATGATCAATTTTCCATGCAGAACAGGAGGAAATGGAAATGAGCGTGTTTATGGTGGAAACGTATGTTGTTAAGCCAGAGAAGCAGGATGCCTTAATGCCTTTACTCCAGAAAGTTGTGAAGATCATGAAGGATAATCCTGGCAAGTTCAAAGAGGTGAAGTCATACAGGCATTTCTCACAGACAATCGGTAACATGCTCGGTCAGATAGAGGTGTGGGAGTTAACCGATATGGGAGTCATCGACTGTCTGTTTAACAAGTTCTTCACTGACGAGGAGTTGAAGAAAATACCTCAAGAGTTCTTTGCATCAATCGTACCCGAGACGTACAACATACAAATTTGGAAACAAGATCTCGAATACAAAGTATGATCAGTGGAAAGGATTAGGTAGAGGCTACTATTCCATTTTTTTCACAAGAATCTCAGCTTCCCGTAGACATTTTTGAATAACCACTTCAGTATCTTCTTTTATTAATGCAATCGGATGCAAGCGTTTGCAATCGCAAGTTTTTTTACGTTGTTCGCATCTAAGGGCGTTCAGGGTTCTACTGGAGGGCTCGGTATAGCTGCTTCGAGTGGACCCCAAAGCTCCGATGCGAGGAGCTATACAAGTACCAAGAGGA